>DXWV01000059.1:82243-84861 GCA_019416685.1 Bacteroides sp. | reverse complement strand
ACGTTTCACATGGCGATGAACCTTGTTGCGATCATCTCGGCTGAGGGTTACAACATGGTTTGTGAGTTCCTGGGAGCAAACTGGTACGCGTTAGTGGCGACTTTAGGACTGGCTGCCCTCTTCGTGATTCACATTATCTATGCTTTCTGGCTGACAATGCAGAATCGTGCAGCACGCGGTAGCGAACGCTATGCCGTAGTAGACAAACCCCAAACCGTAGAATGGGCTTCACAAAACATGCTCGTTCTGGGCCTTATCGTAATCCTTGGATTGGGTCTTCATCTGTTTAACTTCTGGGCTAAGATGCAGCTCCCCGAATTGATGCACAACATGGGGTCAGTAGTAGATACTACTTACGCTGCCGACGGTGTTTATCACATTATCAACACCTTCTCTAATCCTGTATACGTAGTGCTTTACCTCATTTGGCTTGCCGCTCTCTGGTTCCACCTTACTCACGGATTCTGGAGCTCTATGCAGTCACTGGGCTGGAACAACAAAGTATGGATCAATCGTTGGAAATGTATCTCTAACGTTTATTCAACAATCGTTGTCATCTGCTTTGCCCTGGTAGTGGTCGTATTCTTCGTTAAATCGTTGGCATGCGGCGCTTGCTAAATTTTATAATTGTAACTGATTAAATCGTAAATAGCATTATGACTCAAATAGATTCTAAAATTCCTGAAGGCCAGTTAGCCGAAAAATGGAGTAACTATAAAGCTCACCAAAAACTTGTAAATCCTGCCAACAAACGTCGTCTTGACATTATCGTTGTAGGTACCGGACTTGCCGGCGCATCTGCTGCCGCTTCTCTGGGTGAAATGGGATTCAGAGTATTCAACTTCTGTATCCAGGATTCTCCCCGCCGTGCTCACTCTATTGCAGCACAGGGTGGTATCAACGCAGCTAAGAACTATCAAAATGACGGTGACTCCGTATACCGTCTTTTCTACGATACAATCAAAGGTGGTGACTACCGTGCACGCGAAGCCAACGTTTATCGTCTGGCCGAAGTGTCTAACGCCATCATCGACCAGTGTGTAGCCCAGGGGGTTCCTTTCGCCCGCGATTACGGTGGCACACTTGACAACCGTTCATTCGGTGGTGCACAGGTATCACGTACATTCTATGCCCGCGGTCAGACCGGACAGCAACTGTTGTTGGGTGCTTATTCAGCATTGAGCCGCCAGGTACAGAAAGGTACTGTTAAGTTGTTTACCCGCTATGAAATGCTTGACCTCGTTATCATCGACGGACGTGCACGCGGTATCATTGCCCGTAACCTTGTAACCGGTGAAATCGAACGTTTTGCAGCTCATGCTGTAGTAATCGGTACTGGCGGTTACGGAAATGCTTTCTTCCTTTCTACCAACGCTATGGGTTCCAACGGTTCTGTTGCTATCCAGTGCTACAAAAAAGGCGCTTATTTTGCTAACCCATGTTTCGCACAGATTCACCCGACTTGTATCCCTGTACACGGTGACAAGCAGTCTAAATTGACGCTGATGTCTGAGTCTCTCCGTAACGATGGACGTATCTGGGTTCCGAAGAAAATCGAAGATGCCAAAGCATTGCAGGCTGGGACAAAGAAACCAACTGATATTCCCGACGAAGACCGTGACTTCTACCTGGAACGCCGTTACCCTGCATTTGGTAATCTCGTACCTCGTGACGTAGCATCACGTGCCGCCAAAGAACGTTGTGATGCCGGTTTCGGTGTAAACAATACTGGTCTGGCTGTATATCTTGATTTTAAATATGCAATCGACCGCCTGGGTGAAGATGTGGTTCGTGCCCGTTATGGTAACCTCTTCGACATGTATGAAGAAATCACCGACGAGAACCCATACAAAACTCCGATGATGATATTCCCTGCTATCCACTACACAATGGGTGGCATCTGGGTTGACTATGAATTGATGACCTCTATCCCGGGTCTGTTCGCTATCGGCGAAGCTAACTTCTCTGATCACGGAGCCAATCGTCTGGGAGCATCTGCTTTAATGCAGGGTCTGGCCGACGGATATTTCGTACTGCCTTACACTATCCAGAATTACCTGGCTGACCAAATTCAGGTTCCACGCTTCTCTACGGATCTGCCTGAGTTTGCAGCAGCAGAGAAAGCTGTCAAAGAGAAAATCCAGAAGATCAAAGCCGTCAACGGTAAACATTCTGTTGACTCTATCCACAAGAAATTGGGTCACATTATGTGGGATTTCGTAGGTATGGCTCGTACCAAAGAATCACTGCAGAAAGCATTGAATGGTATCCAGGAAGTGAAGAAAGACTTCTGGACAAACGTACGCATCCCGGGTGATGTAAACGAATTGAACGTAGAACTTGAAAAAGCACTCCGCCTGATTGACTTCATCGAAGTAGGTATGTTAATGGCTCGTGACGCTTTGAACCGTGAAGAATCCTGCGGTGGCCACTTCCGTACAGAATATCAGACTCCGGAGGGTGAAGCGCTGCGTGACGATAAGAACTTCTCTTACGTATCCTGCTGGAAATACACCGGTGAAGATTCAGAACCGGAATTGATCAAAGAAGATTTGAACTATCAGTTCGTGAAAGTTCAGACTCGTAACTACAAGTCATAATTCGGTTAATCAATTAAA
>DXWV01000059.1:0-82233 GCA_019416685.1 Bacteroides sp. | reverse complement strand
GGATAAAAATATATCATTCACGCTGAAAGTATGGCGTCAGAAAAGCCCTAAAGCTAAAGGTGCTTTTGAAACATACCAAATGAAAGATATCCCGGGTGACACATCGTTCCTCGAAATGCTGGATATTCTGAACGAACAAATTATCAATGACGGTGGCGAACCAATCGTATTCGACCATGACTGCCGCGAAGGTATCTGCGGTATGTGTTCTCTGTACATCAACGGACACCCACACGGTCCTGCAACAGGTGCTACTACCTGCCAGATGTACATGCGTCGCTTCAAAGACGGTGATACGATCACAGTTGAACCATGGCGTTCTGCCGGTTTCCCGGTAATCCGCGACTTAATGGTAGACCGTTCTGCTTATGACAAAATCATGCAGGCCGGTGGTTACGTGAGCGTAAATACAGGTGCTCCTCAGGATGCCAACGCTATCCTTATCTCTAAGGACATCGCTGACGAAGCTATGGACGCTGCCGCATGTATCGGTTGCGGTGCTTGTGTAGCAGCTTGTAAAAATGGTTCGGCTATGTTGTTCGTTTCAGCAAAGGTTAGTCAGTTGAACCTGCTTCCACAAGGAAAGGTAGAGGCTGCACGCCGTGCGAAGGCTATGTTGTCTAAGATGGACGAACTCGGATTCGGTAACTGTACTAACACTCGTGCTTGTGAGGCTGAATGTCCGAAAAATATCTCTATCAGCAATATCGCTCGTCTGAACCGTGATTTCATCCTTGCAAAACTGAAAGACTAAATATAATTTAGTATTTGATTAATAACAGAAGAGGGTATCATTCGTTTGATACCCTCTTTTTATATGTCACTAATAAGAGAATAGCCGATTATTTCACAATCTCTTTAGACATCTCAATCGTCCCGTCTTCAAAGACTGTTCTTACGATATTCAATCCTTTCACCGGAATCTCAAGTTTAACTCCACTCGCTGTGAAATAAGAACGAGATACAACAACCTTCGAAATAACTTCAGAAATAACGGAAGTAGCAATAGCAATATCCAATTCAGCGATTTCCGAATCAGACATACCTTCTTTCATCGCTATTGCTTTCACCTTACAAGATGATTTCACATCAAACGGTTCTACATAAATACTACTTTCCACAGTAGGATCAGTTCCGTCCAAAGTATAATAAATAGTTGCCTCTTCTGTTTCACAAGAAATAGCAATCGTTTCAGCACCTGCATTATCTTCCTTTTCAATCACCGGAGTAATAACCTGCTCCATCGCATCTTCACCTTCACCTAAGAGTTTCACATCAAAGATCATTGCATTATTATTACTCCCGTTTCCCGAAGCAGAAGCTACCTTAACAAGCACAGGATCTGTTCCTTCATAGGATACAATTTGCTTACGGATACTCTTATAACTCTTAGTGGAGATTGTTTCAAGTTCAGTCCACTCTTCAGCATCCACAGTCTTCACAGATATAGTCAGCTTTTCCGTGTAAGATGCAGATTTTGCCATACACCACCAGATAGCGATATCAAAAGGACCGGATACAGCAGACGGAGTAATCATATAACCACTTGCAGAACCTGCCAGGAATGACATTGCATAACTTGACGCTCCCATATCCTCTTCCGTAGCAGGACCGTAACTACCACCCATAACCTCAGAAACTCCGGTTGTCTGGAGATGAACACGCTGTCCTTTACTTCCGATCAAAAAACCTGCAATTGTTTTCTCACCTGATTTGCCTGCTGCAAAAATATCTCCTGTTACTCCCCATTCTTCTGGCTGATCTTTAAAATTAGCCCACAATAAAGTTTTATTTCGTGCAATATAGTTTTCATTTTCAATATCTTCTGAAACAATCTCCGAATCGAGCATCCCTTCCTTGACGGCAAATGCTTTTACCGTACAAGGTTTCAAAATATCAAACGGACCTGTATACTCCATACTCTCAATAGTAGGAATAGTTCCGTTAAGTGTATAATATATTGTGGCATCTTTCGTATCAGTAGTAATTGTCACGGTTTTAGCATTTCCATTTGTTACAGCCGAAATCACCGGGGCAATTACCGGTTCAGAAGGCTTAACATAAACTTCTTTTGTTGCAATTAAATAATCAGCTGCATTTAATAATAGTTTGATTGCATTGGCATCAATACCCCTAATCAAATTACTGGCAAATGGTATCAACATGTATTTATTAACCGAACCATGTTCATGAATAGTGTTATAAGTATTCGTACCGTCTTTTGCAAGCACAACATCGTTGGCAATAATTGTACCGGGATCTTTATAAGCTTGTACTTGATTGTTGCCGGTATCACTATTAGTAAAAATAATACATGTACCATCCTCGGCAATAGTCACACCCTCAAAAATAGCATGATCTCGATAGGCTTCTAATACAACCATTGTATTGGTTCCCTTGTCGGGATTCTGCCCTGTAGCCCACCCCCAACGGCCCGAAGTATAATAGAATGACTTTAGGTTGAGCATAGGAACTTTATTCACAATCGTCTCCAGCTTCAAACCATAAGCGTGTGTACCTCCTACTGCCTCAGAAGAAAAGACCAGGTCATAATCTAACAATTCGTCTATCGTTGAACCATCCAAAGACTTCACATCAATATCTGTTACCTCATAAGCATCAATTAATGCAGCATGAACAGGATCTTCTTCAAGTACATAACCCGCATAAGATGAATCATAGATATAAGCCACTTTATGCATAACAACTTCTTCAGATACAGTAATGTGCTTCAAAATAACACCTTTATTATACTTGAACTTAACATCTCCATCAGCGGTAACAATTAATTCATAGGTATTCTCTCCATCATCACCTGTCTTATAAGTCTCATCCCCTACCTTACCGGTCATGTTTGTTATACTACTAATACCACGCTTATCGGTAGCATTGGCACTTTTCAAAACGATAGTAAGACGTTGGTCAGCCTTCAACTCTTTTATTGTCACTTCCAGGTTCGTACTTCCCAACTGAATACCATCGTCACTCATATTGAGACGAAGACTTAAATTTCCTGCCGTCAACGCCGGAAAAAGAATACCATCTGTCTCAGCAATAATTACCCCATTAGCTCTTAAAAAACTTTTCGCATCCACAGTGCCTACGTTCTTATAACGCTTGGGCATTTGTGTTACATCATCCATTTCGGGAAGCCAGTTAGCCGCATCTGCTTCCAGATTAACCAGAGTTGCGTCACTCCACGATAAAAAATCCCAATTCTTAACAATTTTCAAACTCTGTCCTTTCATTACCACTGTACAACCGAACAAGAGAAACAAAAATAAAAATAACCTACTTGCAAAGTAATGTCTCATAATACTAAATTTAAAATTCAACATAGAATACCGTCCTTCAGGATTAACCATCCGGATGTTGCAAATAAAGCCAGAAATCACACAAGGTTAACTATCCACAGTGACAGTTATACTTTCCAAAATGATTTAAAAATATTACAAAATATATTAAGATTGAATGAAGTGTCTGCAGGCAATACTGCAAAGCAAATTTCTTCAAATTCATTAATAGAAGGAAATATACTAAAGCCAACTTAAAAAGGAAGCTACAAATATTTATCAATCAATAAAACATCTTACAGAGATTTGTACATGGTTTTCATTATAAATCATAATAATACATTTCTCTGTATAACAAGTATGTATTCCTATATTATTTGTTATACAAACTACCTCTGTTATATAATAACCCTATTTCTTTAATAAGGAACTTAACCAATTTTCTTAGGAATTAAGAAAATAAATAGATTATCACAAGCATAATAATTATTAATACATTATATTTGCAAAAAAAAGAAGATGTATCACGTATTCAATGTATAAACAACATAACTTACAGTGCATCTTTTTAGTTGCGTGAACAAATATTTGTGCCAGACTGAAACCGACCAATTTTCATCTCAAACTTCGGCACAGAGAAAGTCCCGCAACCTTTATTGCATATATATGTTATATTTGTGCTTTTTATGCGCAAGTAATTTTTTTCGTATATATACAAATAAAGGGAGCGTGGGCTGACTCATTATTCGAAGGGAGGTTCTTGGTCGGACCACAGTCTAGAATAATGTTTCGGTCACACGCTCTCGTTTTACAAAACAAGCGCTATCCGAAACATTTGCAACCATTTTATTATAGAGAAGCGTTAAAAAAAATCATGTACACAAAAAAAAGAACAATTACAAGAAAACAAAATACAGGTATGGAGGCTATTAATATATTAGCCCATTGCCAGGGAAAATAACTCTGATTTAATAGTTAATAGAATTTTATCATCCCTTATGTAAGAGAGGATGCCGGCAGCTGATAAATCTTTATGAAAAGCACACGAGCGTGTGTGCAAACTGTCAGGCATCTATTTAGGCAGGGCGTCGCTGTGAAGCGATGCCCTTTTTTTCAACACATGATCTATAAGGAAATGCTGTTATGCTTTCCCGGAACGTATGTTACGGGGAGATGCCCCAAAATTCTTCTTGCAAAAATTAGAGAAATGAGGCAAAGATTCAAAGCCATATTGGTAACAAATTTCAGATATAGTAGCCTGTGTATAACGAAGGTCATAGATAATTCCCTCTTTACGACGCTTCATCATCCACTCATAAACGGGTTCGTGAAATACAGAATTAAAAATACGTCGGAAAGTTGTCACGGTATATCCTCCTAACTGAGCAAAGTCTTCTACTGTTTTCACTTTAGCATGGTTTTCGAGAACAAAATATTGAAAGCTGGTTGTATATTTAGAAAGCGGATGTATCAACGTAGACAGTTCATAATCAGAATAATAAGAACTAAGAATAAAAGCCAGCTCTTTTCGCTTCAATGACAATAGTTCCCGACATATCTTTTCTTTAGATAAATAAGTAGCCGATCCTTCAAGAAAGTGCTGAAGTTCAGGTACTATTTTTAATGGAGAGAAGATCAAAGGTGGAATCACCTCGCTCATGATATAATTGTAACGTCCTTCACAAAAGAGTTCGGGCTTATTAAAACGATAGCACACACATTCAGTATCTGCCATGACAAGTATTTCCAATTTTGAACCAATTGCCTGAAGAATAAATTCACCTGCATGTACCATCATACCGGCATACTCCTGACTATTGACAAGTACCTCACCTTTGAGTATAAAAATGATAAGATTTTCTTCACACTTCTGAGCAGGTTTATGAAACCCTCTCGGATGAGAAGCGTGTATAATAGCATTTTCCACTGCCTTAGGGCATTCCAGACAGTTCATCGTTGCTCCACAAGTGGAGAGACCAGACATAGTAGTATATATTATTTGTTTATGTTCGTGACAAAAGTACAAGAATATTTTAATAGACAAAGCATCCTACAAAAAAAATCCTCAAGAAAAACTATAATAGCTTTCCTTGAGGAATCAATTAATCATTTATATACTATCAGGTCAGTTTGTTTTGGCATCCTTCACATGCTCGTGGCTGAAATAATTACTAATGTGATTCTTGTTTTGTCGAAATAATAAACCAATGGTTGGGATTAGACACCTTCGTAAATTTTATTTCCTGAGGATAAATATTATTATCAGCCTCAATAATGAACTCATTTTCACCCTCTTTTGTTAAGAAACTAATTATCGGTTCATATGATTTATAATAATACTGTGCGCTCATGGCATAACCTTTCCAAAGAATACGAATTTGATCATCAGTCCCTTCTACTACTTCATATTGAGTAGTATACACGCTTCCTATGTTCTCCTTACAAACAGCCAGAATAGCCTGAAGGCTTGTTTCCGGCTCAAACGGATTGGTATATAAACCAAGATAGAAGTCATTAAAGGTAGTTGCAAAGTCATTATTCATGATATAAACCATACTATTCCACAACTGACGGAAGCGGGTACTACTGCGCTTATTTGCAAAATACCACGTATCCGTTGTCTGATTAAAAATACGATTGATAGGTAAAGTCCCTATCTCAATTGTATTTTTATCATCTTTGAAAACAAGTTTTTTCTTTGTATCATCCCATTTGAGACTTTCTATTGTTGCACCTCCAATAGTTACGGGATTGACACATTTCGCTCCTTCCGCTGTGAGAATAAATGACATCAGCTTCGTTTCAATCTTGTCATTTACCGTATAAGACAGATTAAAACAGCGCGCAGATGAACTTTTGGCTAACATGCTTATCGACTCTCCATTGAGTAACATGTCCAGATATTTGGTATCCACCAACGATGCCATTTTATCTATGCCCGACAAATATTCGCTCCAGGAAATGTCCGACGACAGTTTGCGCATCTCTATCCTTTGATTTGTTTTCTTACCTTTAAGTAGGATCTGGCTGGAGTTATGCTCCATGATATAAAATTCATAATCACCTCCGAATCCTACTCCATCCGATTGCGGATCGGAGAACTTATGAAATATCTTATTATATGTGTCAAATGCCAATAATATCCCGTTTTCGTGTTTTAACGTATACATGCCGGATTCTTTCCGGGTATTATCTCCACTTACCGCTTTCTCTGCTGAAAACGTGGCCATGCCATCCTCGTCAAACGACACAATCAACTGATATCCTCCATATAAAGAGGTATCCGGGAAATATTCCATTATCCATCCATTTTCTGCTCCCTGGAGATCTTTACGGCATGCTTCTTCCTCCTCCGTAAGGCGTTCATTTGAATTTCCACTATAGATCTCCTTTTCCTCTCCTGTACATGCGACTAAAAAGAGAAAAGGTATACTAATTAAAATAAATAATATCTTTTTCATATTCGGTATGATTTTCAAAGTGAGTCAATTTCTGTAGAACGTTTTGCAATCACTGTTCTCAATTTATCTATATCGATATTCCAGGCACTTTTCAACCATTCACGAGCTATTTTCAGTTTAGAGAGAATAATTGTTTTTCCATTGCCGGTACCGGTTGCTTGTTTGTCCGGCAATTCTTCTTTGGCCTCTTCATCTGTGAATGTGGCTTGCCGAAGAATTTCGTTCCAAGCTGCATCCGTACGGGTTAAAAAATT
The DNA here is from genome assembly GCA_019416685.1 of Bacteroides sp. GTDB lineage: Bacteria > Bacteroidota > Bacteroidia > Bacteroidales > Bacteroidaceae > Bacteroides. Next base: position 75,225 of record DXWV01000059.1, on the reverse strand, counting down.
GGCAATAACTTCTACAAAGTCCTCCCGGGCTTCACTACTGGCATAATTGCTCACAAAGCCCATACGGTGAGCCTGTTCGTTGGTACGGTTCATCCAGCCCGTAGGAGAATAGTTATTGACAGATATTTCATTAAACTCGGTCGGATAATTTTTTGTCTGATGCAGAATGTGTGCAAACTCATGGTGCATAGTTCGGAAATAGTATAGATTTAATAGCTCGATATTGGTTTTATCAAGAGAATTAATTTTATAAAGAGTAACTTTTATTCCTTTATCGGCAGTACCCAGCACTTCTGTCTTAGAATCTGGATTAACGGCCGATGATCCAATCAGATTAATGATACGGGGACCATATTGTTTCATAAATATTTCTCCGCATACCTCGTCATAAGCCCCCAACCAAAGATGTTTAATGAGTTTAGCCATTTCTTTGGATTTCTCCAGTTCTGCAGGAACCAGATTGTAACTCATATCGCTTTCAATGTCTTCAAACCGGTACTTCAAGTCAATATTGTATGGCTTTATATAGTTATCCAACAACCAGCCATCAAATTCATTCCGTTCGACCTTTATCTTACCGAATGTACTTTCATTCAAATCACCTTCTCCACAAGAAGTAAAAGTAGATATACTGATGAAAAACAAGAATGAATATAGAATTATATATTTAAAACTTCGCATCATATTTTTATTTCTTTTTATCATGTATTATAGCTGTTTTTATCTGGGATTTGGAGTTAGTCCCGCGCCAATCACATCTGTTGGTATCTGAATCGCTCTTCTCGGATCATCTACAGTTAATATATCATCGCTACTGCCACTTATATTGTGAGTAACTTCAATGCCATAGCGTTTGATGTCAAACCAGCGTAAACCTTCATGAATTGTTTCTATCCGTCGCAAGTGGAGGATACAATTCACGAAATTGAGTTGTTCGCCATTTTCGATAGTAAACTTCGGATGTAGTTCCTTCTTTGTCTTTTCTGTAGCTTGACTACCATAATATTGATTGACAGCCGAACGCGTAACCGTTACTCCAGAGGCATGCGCGTCAAACCAAGCCTGTATATCAGTTACAGCCTGAGTATATTCTTTTTGATAGACATAGGCTTCGGCACGGCAGAGCAATAATTCATCCGTCGTAAAAGCCGTAGTTACGATATGCGCTTGTCCGATACCCGCTACCTTATCAGTATATTCAAAGAATTCAATCTGCTTGGGAAATACCAATCCATACTCTTGTGTACCGAACAGTTTGTCGAAATATTTAAGCGAACGCTCATTTCCCCAGATACCTGCACTAAGTAAGGTCTCCAGCATTTTTGCAATAGGATGCCCATAACGTCGATACGTCTTATAAACCCCTGTCATACGAGCATAAGCCGATACAGCCGTTTGCAAAAGCAGGTTGCTGTTCTCTTCTGCCTTAATATATTGATTCCCTATTTCAAAGTAAGATGAAAGCGAAGGATATGGAGAGTAATCCCGTAGCATATTTGCCGGAGAATTCCCCAATACCTTACTTGCATATTCTATTACTTTGTCATACTTTCTGTAATAAAGATAAAAACGGGCGGCAAAGGCATTGGCGGCTTTGATGTTGAAATGATATTTTGGAATGGAATAAAGTTCATCGTTAATGAGTCCTATACCTTCTTCAATATCTTGGGCAATATCCTCATAAACTAATTTCACCGTCCCCCGGTCGTAATTCTTGCTGACAATTGTCTCTCTTTCTTTTACGTAAGGTATTCCCAGATCTTTATCACTTGTTTGTTCATTATAAGCCTGACAGAAAACGTTAACCAGCATGAAATGGCTGTATGCCCGACAAAGAAGAGCTTCTCCACGTTGCGCATTCAGTTCATCGGGGTTATCCGACAGGTCAATTGCTTCCAGTGCCTGATTGGCAACAGCAATCGCTTGGTAATATCCTTCCCATAAATGTGTCGGAGAATCTGCAATTTTCTGTGTAGAAGGTTGCCACCTGTAATACTCCTCCACCACCTGGTTTAAAGTACCGTAGTTTATTCCATTGTCTTTAATATTATCCGACGAAGCTTCTCCCAACATACAGATAGCAACAGTAGGATAAGCCGATACCAATAAATCGGTAATATTATCTTTCGAATCCAAATTAGCCCTGTTATCGGGTAATTTATCAAGATAGCTTTCGCATGAAGTACTTATCCATACAAAGGTTAATCCGATAAATACATTGATGATATGTTTTAATTTCATATTCTATTTTTAATCTTGTTTTTATAATCCTAATCTGATAGTAAATGTGAATTGCCTGGGAACAGGAGTAGATACACCACCGGAACGGAAGAATTCAGGATCTTGTCCGTTTAGCTTTGAATCGGCATACAGCAGGAAGAGGTTGGTTGCCTGTATCTTGAACTGTAATTTGTTCAACCGGAAAAAGCTCAAAACCTTAGTCGGAAGATCATAGGACAAAGAAATTTCCTTCAACCGGATAAAACCACCATCAGCAATGCGTACATCTGAATAGTTGTAAGCATTATAGGCCATATTTAAATAAGCATATTGCTGATTCATACGGTAACTTACAATAGTAGGTATATGGGTGGTATTTTCATCACCTGCTTTCATCCAACGATTCTTAAACTCTTTGGGCATGGCATCAAGATCAGAATAGGCACTGCTGAAAACCGGATCCAAACGGATTACATTTCCAAAAGAATAGGTAAGAAATACATTCAGTTTAAAATTTTTATAAGTAAGGATATTACCAAAACTTCCGGTAATAGTGGGATCAGTGGGGCCTTCATATTTTAAGAAACCTAACTTCTCATATTCTTGAAAATTCAGAGTGGAAATTGTTCTTTGACCATCCTGATTGATAAAAGTAGGAAGACCGTCTTCTGTCAATCCAGCAAAAGGTATGGAGAAAAGTGCCCTTACAGGATAACCTTCCCGTCCGAATCCATTTCCTGAGATTAGATCAAGTACGTTCGCATGTGATTTCAGATCCGTTATCTCATTCTTTGTCTTGGAGAAAATAAAATCGGTATTCCAACTGAAATCTTTCTTCTTTATATTCTGAGTGGAGAGAGTCAGTTCTATACCGGACGATCTCATGGAAGCTATATTGGCATATTTGGCAATTGTCCCACCGGCTCCCTGGGTATTGATTACTCCAATCAAGTCAAAATTATTACGCCGGTAATAATCTGCCGCAAGATTAATACGATTATTAAGGAAGCCTAAATCGACGCCCACGTTGAATTCGTGTTTCTTCTCGTAGGTCAGTTCACTGTTCTCAAGTTCCGTAATGCGCATCCCCGACTCTGTGACACTGGCTGAAGGACGCCAAGGCGAATAACTGTTAAGGATCGTTTGCGAATTAGTCACAAAAGCAGGACCACGGTCGGCTGTCAAACTATAAGACGCTTTAAGTGTTGCATGCGACAGAACCGGATGTGAGAAATTAGAATAGAATTTTTCTTCGTGTACGTTCCACGCACCGGCAATATTCCATGTCGGTAACCAACGTGCCGAACGTGATTTACCTAAACGATTGGTACCTTCGTAACGTCCGGTTCCGGTTAATGTGTATTTACCCTTATAAGAGTAGGTACCCATAACGAAGAAAGCTACACTGCGAGTATTGGCAGCCTCATTAGTATAATAATTAGTATTTTCTTCTTTGCCCTGTTTAAAAACATTATAATCATAGAAGGGCGTACCGCCTTTATCATACTGATAACCCCAGCCCCGGAACCAACTCCGGGTACGGTCAATAGAACTGTTTTCAAAACCACCGAAAAGGTTCAGAATATGTGTGTTATTAATACTCGTATTGTAAGTAGCCGTTGCACGGATATCAATCCCCCTCATACTATAATCAGTACGAGTGTAGATACCACCTTCCGGAAGAATAGTGATAGGCAAAGAGTTTATCAGATCGGGATCAGTGTACAATAACGGATTACTATCGCGGATAGTGGCATCTCCCATAGCTCGATATGATTCCGCCTGATTGGAATGGTCTTTGATATTATGCTCCTGTCCGGTAGTAGAATATTTTATAGCAGCCAATCCGCTTAATTCCAATCCCTTGACAGGTCTCCATTTGAGTTCTCCCTGAAATTTAAGATCTGCTACATTCAAATCGATATAGTTATTATCCAATTCATGCAGTATATTGAAATCAGCATAGTTACGGGTGTAGTACACCTCTTTGCCATTTTCATCTGTACATTGCAAGGTACGTGAAGTGTTCAGCGCATAGCTGTATGGGTTTATATCAAAGTCGCGTTTTACTTGTCCGTTTACCACATCCAGTTGCTGACTTAACGTACCGGGGGCAACTTGCTTACGATACGAACCACTTCCTAAAATCAGAGCGCTCAATTTATCTGAAAGATTAAAAGAGGCATTCATATTGGCTGTATACCGGTTTACAGAACTGGCTTTCGTCCAACCGGGATCATTGTAAAGGCTTAGTGAAGCATACATACGCGCTTTCTCCGAACCCGTTGAGATGCTGACGGAATGTGTCTGGACAATATTCTGATTGAAAAGAATATTAAACCAGTCTGTATTCCGCATTTCAGCTTTTTCCAGATATGCATAACGCGCTTCGAGTGTATTGTCCAGCAGATAAGAATCCGTATTGGGATTATACGTATTTATCATCTGATACATCTTACCGTAAACGCCGCTATTAGCAGCACGTGCTGTCTCTGAAAACAGTAACCAGCCTTTATCTTCCATCTCTTTGTATACATCCATTTGTTCCTGAGAATTCATGATATTGAACTCTGAATAGTGTGGAACCATGCGATACGTGAGTTCTCCGGTATAATTAATACTACTAAGCCCTGCCTGTCCGCGTTTGGTTGTGATAACCACTACACCGGCCATTGCTCTGGCACCATATATGGAAGTTGCCGAGCCGTCTTTAAGAATTTGGAAACTTTCTATGTCGTCTGCACTCAGGCCTGAAATAGCCGAACTGATTAATGTCACTGCATCTCCCGATGAAAGGTCGTCAGTACTGACGTCAACCGCATCTTCCATAATCACTCCGTCTACTACCCACAATGGCTTGGAATTACCATATATGGAAGTTGCACCACGCACCCGAATTTTGGGAGCTGTACCAAAAGTTCCTGAAACGTTCTGTACAGATACCCCCGCCGAGCGTCCTTCCAACGAACGGCTTATATCCGGCATACCGTCTATGCGGGCTTTGGATGCATCCACCTTATCGGCAGCTCCGGTAAACAAACGTTTATCTACTTTCGACATACCGGTTACTACTACTCCTTCAAGCATTTGGGCGTCCGATTCCATTGCAATTCTCAGATTGGGTTTTGCTTTCACTTCTTGGGGCTTTAATCCAACATAGGTAATATGAAGTTTAGCAGACAACGATATTCCTTTCAACAGGAATTTCCCGTCAATATCTGTGATAGTGCCTTGTTGAGTACCCTTTACCTGTACATTAGCTCCTATGACAGGCTCACCATCTTCTGCGTAGACGACAATTCCACTCACATCAGTGTTTTGTGCCTGTATCCATTCTGTACATGCCAAAAACATACATAGACAAAACAGCAACAATGATTTTTTACTCATATAATAACTTTTTCTTTAGTGGAAATTTAAAAAAGGGATGTATTTGATGTAAACACATCCCTTTTTGTAGAAACATAACGTTAGTTATTTAACCAGGAATTTACCGGTCTTCGTAGCCAACCTGGAAGTTAGAGAGAGAATATATATACCTTTTTCATAAGAATCCAATTCTATTTTACTTGCATTCCCGGTATTGAGTATTAATTGCCCGTTTCCGTTATAGATACGTATAGTTTGGTAGTCTCCATTCAGATAAAGAGTACGGCCACTTATGTAATATCCGCTGTCCTCTGTCTCTACGTTTTGTACACCTACGTTCGGATCGTTTCCTGTCTTCTCAATCTTTGTAGAGTAGAGATTGAAAGCTTGTGTACTAACAGGAGATTCAACCATATAACCGAAATAATAAAGCCCATCGGCCGGAACAGTTATACTACCGCTTGCTGTGGCTCTGTCACCGGAATTGTCATCACCGCTTGCTACTAATGTGGTGAAAGCATCCGGCATGTCTTTATCAGCCATATAGAGTCTTACATACTGTTCCGTACTTTCAGGAGCAGTTGATTTAATGATAATGCTATAATCAAAAGTAGCTTTGACAATGTCACCTTTCTTCAGGCTTATTACCGGAGCAACATAAGCACCCGGGCATGGCTTATATGTCAAACCAGTATGAGCATCATCTCTGGTGACCTGGGTTTTCATAAATGTTTCATCATTTACCTTTGCAACTGTCCATTGTTCAAAATGGCTCACTGAAGGATAGTAATGATACCATTCACTTTCCTTGTTGGCAAAATCTGCAATATACGGTTCTGTCTCTATGCTTAATCCGGTAGTAACAGGTTTTTTGATTGTGAAGTAATCCATAAAGAGAGAGCTGCTTAATGTAGCAGTGGATGTACATTTCACCCCGATATAGTAATGCCCATTGGCAGGAATAGTGATTTGCTTCACTACTTTTTGATATTCTCTTCCCTGGACTAATGCCTTTTCGGCTTTGTATATGGACATTGTCATAGCTTCTGTTGTAGGAGCTTCACCTAAAAATACTTCAAAATCTTGTCCGTTCTTTTCAGGAGTAGATGTTCCGCTAATGTTTAAGTAAGTACGATAGAAGAACCCGAAATCATACGTTCCGGCAGGAATTTCGATACAATCGGAGAATACCCAATCGCCATCACCGGATGCAGCACCGGCATGGCGGATCCCTCCTGTTCCGGAATAGGCCGAATTGGCTGCTGTAAAGTTGTTGCCTGTTGCCCAACCACCATTGAATATCCATTGAGAACGTTCCAAGTCTGTTTCCAAATCCCCAACATAAGGAATGGCTGCCGCCTCATAATGGATTACACTGTTTGAGGAGAACATTTTGTTGTTAAAGGCATCACAATCAGATGTTTCCTTTACTTCTCCCAAGAAGAAGTAAGTACCCGGAGTCGAAATATCGGCTTTTTTCCGGAAAGTATATTCTATCGTAGCTTCCGGTTCTATGGTTCCTGTGTAGGTTTCGGAAACTGTCTGAACAGCTTTATCCGCCTCGCTTCCGTCTTTATAGACAACATAACTTAAAGGAACATTCGATATCGCTTTCGTACCATGGTTCATAAACGACAGCGTGATGTCAGCATTTGTCAGATAGAACCCGTTTTTCGCAGAAGCACCAATAGCATTAATTGCCATATCGTTCTCCTGATCCAACCGTATGTCGTCCAGAATAATATCACGTCCGCTACCATCGTTATAAAATGCCAGATAGTAATTACCAGCTTCTTCTATATCAAGCAAGACATATCCTTGCTTATAGTATTTAACATTATCAATAGGAAGTGTAGCCAAAGGCATTCCTTCCTTGAAGTCGCTATAAGAATCGGTCTTACCTAAGTATACTTTTAGATTGGAAACACCGCTGGCATATAATGTTGCATAATAGAAGGAGAGGCGTACTTTGCCTTTAGGTACCGTGATAGCCGGTGAAATCAACCAATCGTTATGAGTGATTCCACTGAAAGAGTTGATATATGCCGCATACTGTCCTTCTTTGGCAAAAGTAGCTCCTCCGCTGGTAACTTGTGTTACTTCCCAATACACATTATCCTTTTCCGGATTGTAACAGATCCAGTTTTTCCAATCTTCTTCCGGTTCAAAGCCCATTTTGTATGGGAAACCTGCTGCTTCATATACTTGTACTGTGGCGGTTGTTTCGTCATTACCTTTGTCACCGTCTTCTGCCAGTGCACTCCATACTTTTAGTTCATTAGCTCCCAGTTGACTAAAGTCAGCTTTCGTTTCAAATGTATAGTTTATTTTCTGACCTACGGGAAGTGCCGCAATCACGCCGTCTATTACCGCCCCATCATTCAACTGGTAATGAACAGGAATATTTTGCAAGTCATCTTTACCGATATTCATAAATGCGGCTGTTATGGTGACTGAGTTGTTTTTCATCATCGCGTTGGCATAAGGAGAAACGATTCCCTGTATAGCTACATCATTATATGGATCACAGATTTCTATATTGCGCATCAATAGTTGTGAACCGGTGACGCTTGCTGTGAGTCCAAGAGAATATTTACTCAACTCATTTACATCAATTGTAAAGCCTTCTTTTACCCACTGATACGGCGAAGCCAGTAGTCGCGCTGATGTACCTGCCGATTCATACTTACTGTAATCGAAATTACCAAGAGAAGCGGTTACTGTAAAACTTTCTCCACACTGGTATTCAAAATTGATACGTACCTTTCCTTGAGGTAACGTGATACAATTACTTGCCAAGATAGCAGATTGTCCCACGTATGGAGAGTATAGCCAGCAATTTTGCACATTTTCCTCATCAGCCCCAAGCCATTTCCAATAAGCGTTCCGTTTACCTTCGGTTGCCGAACTACGGAAACTTTCTTGTGCATTTTCTGGTGTCATCTTATATGGATACTCCATAGAGGTAGTAATAACAACAGTAGCAGATAGTGTATCATTAAATATATTTGCATCGTCAGGAGCTTCTACCCATGTTTTAATAGTATAAACACTGTCTATATATTGACGTGGCTCTGTGAATTTCACCTTTTCCGTGAATGAATATTGCTTTTCTTCACCACTGCCCAATGCCTCATTTATATTTTGTATGACAATTGGATTCTCATCAACTTGATAGCATAATTTATAAGCCGGTGAAGCCGCCCCGGTATTTTTTACCGCTACTTTTAATGTTTGTTCCAGCCCACAGCCATTTTCGATTCCATCAATAGAAGAGAGGGCTAAATCAGGAGAAGGTGTTTGAGTCATCTTTACATCATCCAAATAAAGCTTGTTGGACAAGAAACTGCCTGTAGCATTCAGGGCATGCCCGAAATCCCAAAATGCAATATATACTTTCTGACCTGCATACTTACTCATATCAATCGTATAATTTCCCCATGGCAAAACTCCCTTAGGAATAACGCTGAAAATGGTTTCTTTGAAACTGACCGAATCATTGCCCGCGGTAGATACCATCACCTTTAGTTCGTAGGGGTTAACGTCTTTAAGGCCATTATACGCACCATTGGCTCCTAACATGAAACTCAAGTATTCATTGTTTCCTACTGTGATTTGGGGTGTAATCAGCCAATTGCTTGTCCACAATGCAGAAAACCCTGCACCTGAACTTGTAGACTGAGCAGCTTTTCCACCTTTATAACCGGTTACAAAGGTATTAATGTCCTTGTTATTCACTTGCTCCCATTTAGGATAGCTGAGCAGGGAATATTCAATACAACGTGTTTCCCAACCTTCCGGCGGAAATTGGTCACCCTCAAAATCCTCGTTCAACGATTGTGCGTACGTCATGGCAACAGCAATCAAAAGGAAATGCACAAATAGTAATACTTTTTTCATTTGAATTGTATTTGGAGATTAATAATTGTTATTTGACACACAAAAGTGTCATCTAACTTTCACGATAACAAAAAAGAAGATTTTTGATTTATTATCATAATATAATTCCCTGCATTGACTACTTTACTATTTAAAATCAAAAATAATGTACTACTGCATACCATGTTATTTAACTGATAAGCAAATATTTACATTCCCTTTGTAAAATCTGTCTTTTTTGCTTTTTGTGAGAAAGAACAACTCTAATATTAAAAAAAGCACGTCAACATTGGTTAATATATAGCATATTATTATCTTTGTAATGAATATAAAATCAATTAGCATAATGCATAAGATTCTTATAATCGCTTTATTCATACTATGTATCGTTGAAAAGGTTTTTTCACAATCTCCTATTCCTGCTAAAGGAATTGAGAATATATTAAACCAATCGAGAGAGTATGTTTCCCAACCTTATTTCACCGATACGATACTGGTAAAAAGAATCGATTCTTTGATGCATAATACATGCTCGGGAGAGGAAACTTTTAAAACAGTATTTCAGGTAGGATTGTCATTGTGCAATATGAACCGCAAAGAAGAAGCTGTAAAGTATCTGAGCTATTGTTTATCGATGATAAAAGATGTATTTCCTGAAATACCCCGCAATTCACTTCCTACTTACATCCATATAATGAATCAGACAGGGCTTTCTTATAATTATATGAGATTGACTGATCTGGCAATGAACTACTATGTGAAGGCATTGGATATAGCTAAGAAAAATAATCTGAATGAAGAGGAAGCGATACTTTGTAATAACATTGCTTCTATATTTCAGACTCAAAAGAAATATACCGAATCAGATTCTTTATTCAAAAGAGCTATTATTATCAACGAAGAGCTTAAGGTTCCCCAAAGACTGTTTGTTAATTACAATAACCTCTCTGTGAACTATGCCCATAAAAAAGATTATAATAAAGCACTTGAATATGCTTTTCTGGCCATACACCAGTTGGACGCGAGCAAAGATTCCGACATGATCATATTGATGCAACGAAACATAGGCTCTATCTATTTGAAACAGAAAGAACCTCGGATGGCATTACAGTTATTGAAACAAGTAGAAGAATATCAATTGAGACATCATCAGGAATACTATTTGACAGGAACTTATCTGATAATGACCAACGTATATAATTTACTGGAACAAAAAGATATGGTTGGTAACTATCTGAAGAAAGCACTCGCCCTGTCTAATAAATATAATAATATATATGATAAAAAAGCATTACTTGCCGAACTTTCTAATTATTATGAGGATATAGGACAACACCAAACGGCTTTCGAGATGTTAAAACAATCTATGGTGTTAAAAGACTCTCTTTATAACTCGGAAGAAGCAGAAAGAACAAGATACTTGTCTGGTGCCTATGATAAAGAACGCATGCTACAGGAAGAGTTGATCCGGATAGAGAATAATCACGCAGTCGTGATGCAGAAAGTATATATAGTAACGATTTCCGGAGTAATACTTTTAATTGCCATAACCATGTGCATAATTTATTGGCTTAAAAAACAGAAGAAAAAGACAAGAAGAACATTGTGTGATTATGCCCGGCAGAAACGCGATCAGATGGAACGACAAGAGGGAAAAATAATCTCTTTACTGAATGACCAGGAACAACTGAAGATGGAATTGGAACAAAATGAACGCAAACAGATGTCCTACTCATTACAAGACACTAAGAACAAAGAGTTTATCGCACAACTAACCGATCGCCTGAAGCAATTGTTATTGGACATGAATCCTAAAGAAACACAAGTAAAAAAACAGATACGTGAGATTATTTCGCAACTAAACCAGATTGACAGTAACAATATATTGCAAGATTTCCGGGATTCATTTGAAAGTATTCATCATCATTTCTATGAGAACTTAAACGAAGAATATCCTACTATTACAATGAAAGAAATGCGCTTGTGTGCCTTGTTACGATTAGGATTGTCTACCAAGGAGATTGCTGATATTACTTTCAAAGAGGTACGGAGTGTGGAGTCTGCACGCAACCGCCTACGTAAAAAACTGCAAATCTCCCAAACGGAAGACTTGCAGAAGTTTTTGATGAGTTTTTAAGCTATACGCTTATGAAAGTCCTTTACTCGACAGTAGCGCCACCTTCACCTTTGATCCAGTTGGTGACCGTGGCACTGGAAGAAATCTCTTTCCGCATGAAAGTCAGCGTTATATCATAAGATATACCTGCCCGAAATTCATTGCCGGTAGTTGAAGTGACTTTAGATACATTCAACTCTCCATGATTGGTGATAACTGTAAGGCTTAATTCGGCATCACCCGTGATTGGAGCAATCATCACAGACCCTCCTGCCTTTACCGCTTTGTCTTTAGGGATGGGTACTCCATTTCCGGCAGTTGCATTTAGAGCATAAAGATTCTGAGTTTCACTTACTGTCAATGTTTTACTCGTCAAGTCGAATCCCACAGGTAATTGAATGCCGTTTAATTGAATCACACGGACATCATCCACATCATCTTCGGGTATGCTTTCGCCTTTTTGTATGTAAAAAGTAAGTTGCGTAAGTGCATGGCTGAATGCCAGCGAAGGAGCAGCGCTACTTTTGGTACCGAAAATTTCGTTAGAAACCAGCACGTCTGTACTTCCGTCTGCCTCAATCTTACCAAAGGTATAAAGCTGTCCGGTAACCTTTCCAATGGGGGAGAATGCCTTCATAAAGGTTTTACCACCATCGGTAAGATAATACTGTTCGTTTTTGAAAACAACAGCGGAGCCTTTTGTTGGGGAAGCAATGATGGATTCCTTTGTGTCGGTAGACCATGAAGGAGAGGCATCGCTATAGGTGGTAGCATCTGAAGTAGTTTCCCAACCTAGAATAGTTGCATAAAAAGGTTCGTTCTCGCCGATTGCTGCACGCGACTGGACAATTGTTCTTTGCACTTCTGCGCTGAGACGAATTTCCTTTGGGATAGAATGAGACATAGCACTATCAGTCTCTGTATCTATGATTGTACAGCTTGCTAATAGTGCTATGATGGATATTAAGAGAGGGATCTTAATCATTCTTTAATTATTTATTCTACAGTACCAGAGCCTGTACCATTATCAGCCCAATCAGAAACTGTTGCAGAAGCAGACATCTTCTCTTGGAAAGTTAATTCTACTGTATAAGCTACTCCTGCACCCGATACAGATTCTGATATTCCATTCAAACTAACAGGAATGCCTTTATAATCTTTACCATTAGCAGAAACATCAATAGTAAATTCACCCTTACTAATTGGCTCCACCATAATAGGGTTACCAACTATGTTACCATCAATAACTTCATTATCTGACTCTGGCACACTAATATTTTGGGCAGTAGTAGTATAAACAAGTGTACTAGTACTCATATCAACTCCAATAGGCAATTTAACTCCATTTACTTTTAAGTTTGTAATTGTTTTATCATTAGGGAATCCTTTACCTGCTATCAACTTAAATTTCAATTGCATCAATGGATGAGTAAAAGTAAACTTCACAGGAGTCGTAGAAGCCTTGGACCCCGAAACTGCATCAGTAGTTATCAACACATCTTTCTGACCATCGGTATTTGTAAAATTAAAGATATATTTATGTGTATTATCTACAGTAGCATTTTCTACATAAAAAGCTTTCATACTGGTACTTGTACCATCAGCTAAATAATATTTATTTTCATCTAATGTCAATGTTGGAGTCTCTCCAGAAGCCTTAATATCACTTGTTCCAATTTGCCATGTCGGATCGGTCGCAAAGTTTGATGTTGCAGTCTCCCAAGCTAACACAGTTGCCTTAAATGTCGCATCACCTGTTATTGCAGCTCTTGACAACCCTGCAACTACATTTGTTTTTACCCCTGCGCTCAACTGAATCGCCACCGGTTCTCCATTATCAACTGCATCTATACCCTCTACTTCTGTGTTTGAACAACTTGCCATCATTCCCAATGCCAATGCTGAAAAGATAAATGTCTTCATACTTCTTGTCTTTAAAAGTTTATATTATTGTTTTATTTGTTTCTTATATCACACTACCATTTCCTGTTTCTATCACCCAACTAACTACTGTAGCAGTCGTGCCTATTTTCAATAAGTTGAACGTCACCTCTACAGGTGCTTCAACTTGCACCTCTTTTATAACCTGAGTGATATCTGTCGTTATCGTCTCCTTTTCTTCATCCTCATAAATAAAACTCATTTCCAAGATCGTTTTTCCTCCCGTATCAGCTCTTGTAGTACTGATTTCATACAGGAGAGGCAACAACATTTTTCCTTCAAAACAAACTCTGTCCTCCTTATATACCGGCATCAAATCAAGGTAGCGTTCGGAGGTAATATAAGTAGTAGTTTCCATCGTGAATAACTTCAGTGAATTGATAATTCCAATAAGATGTGCCTTAGCAAGTTTCACTTTCTTATTTGTCGGCATCTCAAAACAGGCTTTCAATACCAAAGGATAAGGTGAAAGTACCACCAGTGGTCCGTTCGTTTCTGTGACATTAAACTCTGCTACGGAAGAAAATATCATTTCCGGATGCACTATATCGCCATTCGCTCCCGGTTCCAGTAACTCTATCGCTCCATCCTCCGCTCTATCCATATTACTGAACTTCACTTTAGGATCTGCTTTGTTCATACTAAGCAACAACAGTTTATATTTGCCGGGCAATAAATCATCGATATAAACATCATCACCAACTTCTCTTGAAAAAGGTTTCAAAGAACGACTCTCCGGATAAAACACTAACCATTCTCCTCCCGGTTTACTATATCTCCCCCAATTGACTTTGACATGAACCGTACCATTGGGCACACTCTGAACATCATCTTCAATAGGGCGAAAAGAACAAGATGAAAGTAACAGGATTATTCCTTCACACAGCACAAAACACAGCACTTTCCATGAAGAAGATTTTCTTACTTTTTCCATCTTCTGTTTCTTTTGATACAGCAAATATAGAAGATGAAAATGAACTTAAACAATGCTTAAGCAACTATTTTAGAGCCTTGGAAGGGTTCGTGAAACGATTGGAAGTTTTTTGCAAGTTTGAAGCTTTTCGGTTACTGATTTTCTATCGTTTTACATTGATGAGCCACACTAAAGAGAATTTCACTTTCGTCGGTCCGATGTAGACAATACGACGTGTATTTTTCCAGGTAAGTTCTCCCTGGTCTGAAGAGTAAGTATGAAAGTCAGTAGCCAGACAGCCTACTCCCAGGCTGAACTCCAATGAAAAATGGCGGGCTATACGCCGGGTATATCCATAGCTAAGCCCCCCGGCAGCATAATACTTCCCCCGATAACCAGTTGTTTCACCAAACTGAAAGTCATAATTGCCTCCTTCGGCATACAATCCGAAGAAATGTCCGATCAGAGCATCTCGCATACGGCGATTGCCCAGCCAACAACGTCCTTCAATGCCGCCGGATGCTAACTGATAACAGAAATTACGCTCATTATTCAACCACCAGGGGCATTTATACTCGGCATTCACAGACCAACGACGCCCCAAGGGTATCTCCAACTCAAGATTCGGGGCTAAAGCAATGTCATAAAGCAGATTATTCTTTAATGCAAGAATCGTCTTCCGCTTCTTCGGAGCAATTAAAACCGATCCGACCTCTTCCGGTTCTATAAATTCTGCCGAAAGGATCGGAGAAGATTGTCCGGTAGTTGATGCAAAACCAGACACAGGTTCTATCCCGTTCAACGGAGCTACCAAATCGGCATAATTCCAACTCACCTGTATCTCCGTCCGGTGTAAGCGAGGTAAGATTGATTTCTGAATATATGTATAGGGTTTCTTGCCGTTAAGATATTGCAAAAGCCTTTCACACTTTGCCGGGTCATAATGATGATAGTCTATCAGACGTAATACATCTTCCTGATCAGGAACTCCCGGATCAGATGCTATCAGAGTACGCCAATCCATCCAATCCGTCTCCTTACGACAAAGTACAAACTTAGTGCGAAGACCGGGATAACGTTCGTTTATATAATCTCTCACCGCTTCAGCACGCCGTGCAGCCAGCCAGACATTGAACTTCAAACTACCCTCCGGCACTATTAATGAAGTTATTATCAAAGAATCGGGAAATGCTGTTCCTAAAGAATCGGCAAAAAGAGCATCAAGGCCAGCAATCGTTTCACTATTATCCAAATAACCGGGATCTATCTCATCTTGATTGAAAGGGAAATAAATATAACTACTTCTCACCGTATCCTTCTTTACAATAGAATCAGCTCCCAGAGCATAGTTTGCCCCAGGTATCATAAGAAGTAGCCCTAAAATAGATATGATGTAGATACGGCTTTTCATAACAACATATTAAACAGGTAGCAAATATAGAAAAGAGATTCCAGAATAAGGCAGAATCAATACTAAATCTGAGAAAGAATGTCTCATACAGTGAAATGATTGACAGATATTTGCAACTCCGGAGTACTTCCAACGCGGGGAAGTATGACAGGCAATGAGGATTATTGTAATGCAAGTTAGCACTAATTTTCACAGAAAGCAGAGGGATACCAACAACAATCGTCGGTCATTCTGCAAAAATCCGCATAAGTCCGTGTTTCATCTGATAATAACAGCATTTGTTACTACTGCCCCTGCCTTCCCCGGTATGGATAAAACCTTATCTCGTAGAGTAACGTATGGACCTCCGATATGCAACGTTGTTTTACATGTACATGTTTCACTGCTCCACATGCACATGTTGTACTGCTCCACATGTACATGTCATACTGCTTTACATGTACATGTAAAACATACTCACACACCGACCAAGAACATGTTCCTCACCGACTCAAACAGTGAACATCACCGGGTAATGATAACGATGCTACTCTCAGATACTTCCAACGCGAAAAGGTAGGCCGGATTTGATAGCAGACTCACGCAGTTTTATGCATCATGCAATCCTCCACATCCCCTCTCAAACAGGATTGTGTACGATAACAGTGAAAAACCGTGAAAGAATTTAAAAGAGAACCAATATTGAAAGAAATATTTGGAGGAATAGAGTGGAAGCCTTACATTTGTATCGTGATTTTTTTCATAGTATTAGATTTAAGGTTAACAAAGGTTGGAGCAAGGCGTTGCTCCTTTTTTTATGCCTATTATTGAAGTAACTGATACATTCCGCCTGCCAATACCCGTACCACCCCCTTCATTTCAAGTTCAAACAAGATAGCATTCATTTTATGTACAGCAATGTCGGCTTCAACTACCAATGTATTGATCTGCAAAGTCCCCTGTGCTTCCAGAAGAGAGACAATCCGCTGTTCATCTTCTGATAATTCCGGGAAGAGATTCCGCTGAACATTCTCCGCTTTCCGGGGCTGTGAAGAAGCATCCCAGCACATGGCTTTCACAAAATCTTCGGCAGACAAAAGAAGAGCTGCTTTATTGTCACGAATCAACTGATTACAACCGATAGAAGAGGCATCCATCGTACGTCCGGGAAAAGCAAAACAGTCGCGATGGTAACTTCCGGCAATATCGGCAGTGATCAGTGAACCGCCTTTAGCAGCAGACTCCACGACAATCGTAGCATCTGCCATACCTGCTACAATACGATTACGGCTTATAAAATTATGCTTGTCGGGATTGGTCCCGGTAAGAAACTCGGTCAGTAAACCGCCTTGCTGCAACATGTCAACAGCAGTTTTCCGATGGACGGAAGGATAAATACGATCAAGTCCATGCGCCAATACGCCAACGGTAGGAAGGCTGTTGGCAAGGGCCGCACGGTGTGCATGAATATCAATGCCATAAGCCAGACCGCTTACAACAAGTACATCCGGACAGAGTATCTTCAAATCGCGAAGAAAAGAAGCACAAAGTTGTTTGCCATAGTCAGTAGCATTGCGGGTACCTACCATATTAATAACGCGAAGCGCATTCAAACCGGCATTTCCTTTGAAGAAAAGAGCAATAGGAGCATCATCACATTCACGAAGGCGAGACGGATAATATTCATCCGCCAAAGTAAGACATCGAATATGGTTCTTTTCAGCAAATTCATACTCCTCTCCGGCACGTACCAATAACTGCGGACAGTCCAATGCTTCCACCACGCGGCTGTTTACTCCCGGCAGACGTTCGGGAAGTTCCTGCCGAAAACGAAAAACGTCAGCAGCACTTCCAATACCATCCACCAGCTTCTTTGCCCAAATATGTCCAATGCCCGGAACCTGTGTCAGGGCAATGCTACAAATGCACTCTTCGCGGCTACTCATTGCAAGTAGGGAGCAAAGACACTGTCGAACAGTTCACTATCACTCAAACGTCCGTTAACGACACATACGGTTTCAACGGTTGACTTTACCACTATTTTGTTATCACTCTTCCGGAAGATATCCTGATAGAATACGTACTTGATACCCTCTTTTTTCATATAGAGTTTGGAGACAAATTCGTCTCCACTCTTCAATGGAGTTTTAAAAGCCATATTGATACGGGCAACAACCGGATCGACCCCCTGTTCATGCAATGCAGCAAAACTGACACCCACAGAAGAAAGGAATTCATGACGCGTATGTTCCAGATAGTGTTGATAATTGGCATTGTTGACAATGCCTTGCAGGTCGCATTCATAATCGCGTACCTTCATCTCCAGCTCGTAAATATAATTCATGTTATAAAGTTGTAAAATTATAGGGTTATAAAGTGGTAAGGTTATAAGGTTATAGGGTGGTAAAGTTATAAGGTTATAAGGTAATGGAGACAGAGAAAGATATGGAGGTTATAGCTTTATAACTCTATAACATTATAACCTTACCACTTTATAACATTATCACTTTATAACCTTCTTCAGTTCATCCACAGAAACCAGTTTGTAGAGCTTGTCACTCGGACGTATCTTATCGAGTTTCATGGAGAAACGTTCTCCCTTCTTTACACTTTGAACCGGTTCAAGATCAACACGTGCCTCTCCGAGGGTAGCAAACAAGGCTCCGGTGGTAGGTCCGGTTACCAGTAACTTATCACCTACATTCAATTCGGCTGCTTCTACAAGAAACTCGGCAACACCGATATTACTAAAATAACGGATTCCTTTGCCTACGTAGATCTTACGTTCTGTAGCTGCCGAACCATAGTTCTTAGTCCACTCTCCCAAACGCTGTCCCAAATAGTATCCATCCCAGAAGCCACGATTGAACACACTCTTCAGGCGTTCGTCCCAGGCAGCCACTTTCTCGTCAGTGAAAGTATTGTCCAGATAAGCCTTGATAGCCTCTTTATAACACTCCACCACGGTACGCACATACTCAGGACCGCGGGCACGGCCTTCTATCTTGAACACCCGTACACCGGCATCCATCATCTTATTCATAAAATGAATCGTCTTCAGGTCTTTGGGTGACATTATATACTGATTATCAACGTCCAGCTCTACATCCGTCTCTTTATCCCGCACCGTATAAGAACGGCGGCACACCTGCATACAGGCACCACGATTGGCAGAACTGTTCATCTCATGCAACGAAAGATAACACTTACCGGAGACAGCCATACACAAGGCACCGTGACAGAACATTTCAATACGAATCTGTTCGCCCGAAGGGCCACATATATTCTCTTCTACGATATGACGATAAATCTCTGCCACCTGCTCTAAGTTCAATTCGCGGGCAAGCACTACCACATCGGCAAACTGGGCATAGAATCTCAAAGCCTCTATGTTGGATATATTCAGTTGGGTAGAAAGATGCACCTCCTGCCCGATCCGGCGGGCGTAACTCATCACCGCCACATCGGCAGCAATCACAGCCGAAATGCCGGCTTCTTTCGCCGCGTCAACGATAGTGCGCATCAACTCCAGATCATTATCATAGATGATCGTATTCACCGTCAGATAGCTCTTCATCCCATGCTCATCACAGGTCCGGGCTATTTCGCGCAGATCGTCAATGGTAAATGTATTGGCCGAACGGGCACGCATATTCAGGTTTGCAATACCAAAATAAATAGAATCGGCCCCTCCCTGAATGGCTGCTGCAAGTGATTCACGGGAACCAACAGGAGCCATTATCTCAAAATCATTCATAAAGTGATTCATACAGTAATAAACAAATTATGATGCAAAGGTAACCTTTTTTCCGTACTTTTGCAGTCGATGACAGAATAAAGAAGAACGAAGACATGGATAGACCAATCATACTGAGCAATCCGGAGGAATGGGATTTCACTGATTATATAGACTCCCTGATACAGAAGGATGAAGCAGTAGACTTAGAATTTAAAAGTGCAAAAGACGGACTTCCCAATAGTCTTTGGGATACTTATTCCTCGTTTGCCAATACAGATGGAGGTGTAATTGTATTGGGTGTGAAAGAGCACAAACAGCAATTCACCGTCGAAGGACTTGGCAAAGAACAAATCATTCAATATAAAAAAGACTTCTGGAACCAGGTAAACAATCCGGATTGTATCAATGAGAACCTACTCTCTGACAACGACTTGTACGAAGGTTGTTACAAAGACAAAGGGTTACTCATTATTTATGTTCCCCGTGCCAGTCGCATTCAACGCCCTATTTACAGAACCAAAAACCCTTTTGGAGGACACACATTCAAGCGCAATAATGAAGGCGACTACAAATGTACGGATACAGAAGTCAAACGAATGATTGCAGACTCAGACGAAAGCCATCCCCGGGATTCAAGAATCCTTGCAAATTATTCCATGGACGATATAGACAACGAAACCTTGACCCAGTACAGACAACTCTTTGCCAACCTGAAACCCACACATCCATGGCTTAGTTTAAACGATTTGGAGTTTCTGACTAAGTTGGAAGCATATCGCAAAGACCGGCACACCCGGGAAGAAGGATTTACACTGGCAGGTATACTCATGTTCGGAAAAACCGAAAGCATTACCGATCCGGAATGTGCCCCCAATTATTTCCCCGATTACAGAGAGCATCTGACGGAGGATTCCAGCATCAGATGGACAGATAGAATTTGCCCTGACGGAACGTGGGAAACGAACCTTTTCCAATTTTATCGCCGGGTCTACTCCAAACTGACCACATTACTTTCTAAACCGTTTCAGATAAAAGACGGAATAAGAATTGATGAAACAACCACACACATTGCTATACGCGAAGCCTTTATCAACACCCTTATTCACTGCGATTTCTCTGAAGAAGGAAATATCGTCATAGAACAGTGGATAGACAGATACCGGTTCAAAAATCCCGGAACAATGCTGATCAGCAAAGCCCAATACTACCAGGGAGGAGATAGTGTGTGTCGAAACAAAGCATTACAGAAAATGTTTATGCTTATTGGTTTTTCAGAGAAAGCCGGAAGCGGAGTCAACAAAATCATAAAAGGATGGAGGGAAGCCAACTGGCAAAGTCCCTACGTAGAAGAGTATAATCGCCCGGACAAAGTTGAACTGACATTACCGATGGTTAGTTTGCTACCGGATGATACTATCATTAGACTAAAAGAATTATTTGGAGATAAGGTTGGAAGCTTATCGCAAGATGAACTTACCACCTTAGTAACTTGCTACCATGAAAAAGCAATTACTAACAGCCAGCTACAATACGTTGTTCCGATGCACCGTTCAGACATTACCCGAATGCTACAATGCTTATGCAAAGACAATTATCTCATATCTGAAGGAAATGGAAGAGGAACAAAATACCATATTAATGAACCGGAAGAGAAGAGGAAGAATTCGGAAAGCAAGGTTGGAAGTTCAGAGCCAAAGGTTGGAAGCTCAGAGCCAAAGGTTGGAAGTTCAGAGCCAAAGGTTGGAAGTTCAGAGCCAAAGGTTGGAAGCTCCGTTAAAAGCAAAAACAAACTTAGTTTTAAAGAACTGGAATCGCAAATTGCAATCATAGCTCCGGAATATATATCGCTGGAAGAAATAGCCGTTAAGGTAAATAGAAAATCTGAATACCTTTCTAATAAAATTATCCCGAAGATGCTGGCAAACGGTACTATCGAACGTCTTTACCCCGGTGTTCCCAATCATCCTAAACAAAAGTACAAAGCAACCGATAACTATAAATGATATAACAATGAAAATAGGCCACATAGATTTGGGCGAACGCCCTGTATTCCTTGCCCCGATGGAGGATGTGACAGATCCTGCCTTTCGCCTGATGTGTAAAAAGTTCGGAGCAGACATGGTATATACTGAGTTCGTTTCGAGCGATGCACTGATACGCTCTGTCAATAAGACTACACAGAAACTTTCTATCTGCGACGAAGAGCGTCCTGTTGCCATACAGATATACGGAAAAGATACCGAAGCTATGGTAGGAGCTGCACGGATTGTAGAAGAGGCACAACCTGATATACTGGATATCAATTTCGGATGTCCCGTAAAGAAGGTGGCCGGCAAGGGCGCCGGAGCAGGGATGTTACAGAATATCCCCAAAATGCTGGAGATCACCCGAGCCGTAGTAAATGCCGTAAAGATACCTGTTACAGTAAAAACCCGTCTGGGCTGGGATGCCGACCACAAAATCATTGTAGATCTGGCAGAACGACTACAAGACTGTGGCATTGCCGCACTCGCCATCCACGGACGTACCCGGGCACAAATGTATACCGGAGAGGCAGACTGGACACTCATTGGTGAAGTGAAAAACAATCCCCGCATGCATATTCCGATCATCGGTAACGGAGACGTAACTTCGGCAACAATCGCTAAAGAGTGTTTCGACCGTTACGGAGTAGATGCCATCATGATTGGCCGGGGCAGTATCGGACGCCCCTGGATTTTCCGCGAGGTGAAACACTATCTGGAAACAGGAACCGAACTTCCTCCCGAAACCTTTGAATGGTACCTGAATGTACTTCGCGAAGAAGTGCTCAACAGCGTAGCCCGTCTGGACGAACGCCGGGGAATCATTCACATACGCCGTCATCTGGCCGCAACTCCTCTGTTCAAAGGTATTCCTAATTTCCGGGAAACACGCATTGCCATGCTAAGAACAGAGTCGGTAGAAGAATTATTCCGAATATTCGACAAAATAAAACCGGATGGTGAATAAAAAAGAGATTGCCTTTAGTGGATTTATCATAAAAAAGTTATTACTTTTGCAGAAAATAGATTGTTTTATAAAGTAACAAACAATATGAGAAAACTGCTACTCCTTTTTATTTTATTACTGTTGACCTCTCCACTACTCCATGCACAATCTGTAGAAGAAATACAGAGTAGCAAGGAATATATCTGGGGAACCGGCAATGCCTCTACGCTCAAAAAAGCCGATAATGAAGCGTTGGCGGCATTAATAAGCCAGATATCTACCAATGTATCCAGTCAGTTCAGCCAACTGACGGAAGGAGGTACAGACGGAGACAAAGCAACCGTAGACGAAACATTCAAATCGGTCATCAACACCTATTCGCGTGCAACACTGAACAATACCCGGCGTATCGTAATACAGAACGAACCGGAAGCTGCGGTAATGCGCTACATCAAAGTCAGCGAAATACAACGTATCTTTGAAGGCCGTAAAACAAAGTTGCTCGACTTTACCCAAGAAGCGATGAAAGCTGAGAAAAAGGCACAGGTAGCCGATGCATTGCGCTATTATTACTGGGCATTGACCCTGCTGCAAAGCTATCCTGACGGGAATTTTCTCACTATGAAAGATGAAGAAGGAAAAGACCAGCTGTTATGTAATTGGATTCCCAAACAGATGAATGCTATCTTCTCCCATCTGGAAGTATCCATAAACGATGTCCACATTGATGGTGATCTGAAAACAATCGATCTGAAAGTGCTCTATAAAGGTCAGCCTGCCCGCAACTACGATTATACCTATTTTGACGGGCGCGACTGGTCGAACATTTTCTCGGCAAAAGACGGACTGGGGATTATCGAAATGCCTGCCGTTGCCAATGCCAAAGGGATGCAAATAAAAACGGAGTATATGTTTGAGGGTGAGTCTAATATCGACAATGAACTGGCCGAAGTCATGCAGTCAGTCAATCCGATCCCTATGCGCAACTGCTATTTGAAACTGGCAGGTGAGGAGCCTAAACCAGGGGAAACCCCGGCAGAAACAACATTGCTGACAGCTTCCGGTGATAGCGCCAAACAAACAGAATCCGCCATGCATTATCTTGCTAACGAAGAAGTAACTGTCTATCAGAGCACAATGAAGGAGGTAGAAAACGCCATCCGCTCTAAAAACTATGCCAACATACAATCTATTTGTACCCCGGAAGGTTTCACTATGTTCAACCAACTAATTAAATACGGCAATGCCAAAATAGTAAAGGAACCGGACCTAAAATATCTGGAATGCAATGGTGAGGTAACCTGCCGGAGCCTTCCCATGAGCTTCAGTTTCAATGGCAACCGCCGCACATTCGTTGAAGATATCGTATTTACCATGACCAAAGAAGGTAAAATAGACGCTATCTCCTTCGGACTGAACAAACCGGCTGTTGATGATATCATGAATCAGACTTCCTGGGGAGACGATGTACGTAAAGTATTGATTAACTTCCTTGAAAGTTATAAAACGGCCTATGCATTAAAACGCTATGACTACATCAATAGCATATTCTCGGATGATGCTTTGATTATCACCGGTTCAGTGCTGAAACACAAAGTAGTAAACGAAGGACAACCGATGAGCAAAGAGGCTGTGAAATATACCCGTCAGACAAAGAGTGAATTCATGAAAAGACTGAAACACATCTTTGCCGGAAATGAATATATCAATCTTCGCTTTGCCGACAATCAGGTACGTAAGTCGGGAGTAGGAGGCGAAATCTATGGCATCCAGATCAAACAGGACTACTTCTCGTCCAGCTATGGCGATACAGGCTACCTCTTTTTAATGGTGGACCTCAATAACCCGAAAGAACCCATTATTCATGTACGTACCTGGCAGCCAGAGAAAGATCCGGATTTCGGTCTGATAGATTTAAGTCACTTCTAATCGGAAGTGAGCTGAACTCAACACAGAGTCGCACAGAGTTTTAAGTCTCTGATGAAACACAGATTTACGCAGAACGCAGATTAAAAGACTCTAGTTCTTTATCATCTACTTGTTTCCCTTTGCGAAAATCTGTGTTAATCCACGTTTCGATTAATCATCGCTTGGTGTACCTCCCCATGCGGGAAGCACTCAAAATCGTATAACAAGAAATCAATTTTACCGATAGCCATCTCACCGGAAAAGTTTTGTCACGGTTTTCCGTGACAAAACGACTACATATAAGTTAAAAATCATACTTATCCGATCATTTTATTTGATAAAAAGGGACTCATTTACAAATATTAATTATATTTGTTCGAAAAATACATTAATCCTAAATTTACAGAAACAAACATGTCAAATAGCACTACTAAACGTCTGTTGCTACTATTTATCGTTCTTTTATTTATTTGCCCGGCCATCCCTGTGCTTGCGCAACAAGGAAAAATCAACGTAGCATCTTTCCAACGTATGGAAAGCGACATCACTGCCCGTGTCACAGCTCCCAAACGGGACCAAAACGGAGAAGTCTGTGCACTTATCCGCATTGTGACCAATGTAAAAGACCTTATGTTTGAACCGGATGCCCTGGGTATCACGGCACGTGAAAACAAAACAGGAGAAATCTGGCTGTACGTCCCGCGAGGCGCCCGCCGTATCTCTATTTTACATGACCAACTCGGTATTATGCGAAACTATTTCTATCCGGATATTATCGAGAAAGCTACTGTATACGAAATGGTACTCAACACCGGTGACCAGCAGGATAAACCAGTCGTTGAAAACAACATGCAGCTCATTGTAGTACGCCCGGAACCTGCTACTGCCAATATTTATATTGACGATGAACAGGTGCCGGTTGAGAATGGTCTGTTCAATGCTACCATGCCCAAAGGCGACCACACGTACCGTGTAGAAGCTCCGATGTACCAGCCCGAAGCAGGTGTTATCTCTCTGGGGAACACTCCGGTAACTAAAAGTGTCGTACTGAAACCTAAGTTCGGCTATATGGAGATATTCTCCCTGCCCGAACAGGATGCCAAAGTTTACATTGACACAGCTCTCGTAGGTACAACCCCTTACCGCAGCGATCGTATGGCTATCAAAGAGTATAAAGTACGTATCGAAAAAGAAACTTACTTCCCTATAGACACCGTGTTGACTGTAACTGCAGGCGAAACAGTACGTCCTACTTTCCGGATGATATCTACTATCAAACCCAAAATACCAGTGAATACGCTTGTTATGTTACAGGCCGGATACAACCCGAACTCTACCACCTTTGGTGCCATGCTGGGATTTGGTAAAAACAAGAATGGCTTCTACATCGGCTTCCGTAGTGATTTTGGTTCGGCAGGGAGTGACTTGGAATGCAACGAAAACGGTGTGATAGGTGACGGTAGTATACCTCCGTTCTATAAAGAAGGGGTTACACATCAGTCACGTATGTCAGTTACTGCCGGATATTTCCGTCGCCTCAACAAAACAATCTATCTTTATGCGGGAGCGGGCTATGGCAGCCGTACTTTATCTTATGAACTGGACGAACGGGCAGAGGATGAAAGTGGAAAAAGCCTTGAAGGGGTACAGGTAAAGGATACAAGTAAATCCCCTGCCGGAGTAGCCTTTGAGCTGGGTGGTATTCTGCGTTTCAACAAATTCCTGATCTCTGCGGGGTATCACACAGTAAATGCCAAATATCATGAAGTAAGTGCCGGTATCGGTATGATATTCTAACCCCAAAACGTAAAATGAGATGAAGAAATTCCTATATATAATAATGTGTGGGGTATTACTCTTGTCGGGTTGCGAAGAAGACAACGAACCGTTGGCCTATCCGCCTACACTTGCCAGTGGTAGCGTGACGGAGATGACAAGGGTACAAGCCGTTCTCTCAGGAGCAGCCATCCCCCATCCGTCCAGCATCGTAAAATGTGATATTGGCTTTATGGTTGCCACCTCAGACAACATGGCCGATGCAGAATCTTTTGTTGGCACAGAAGAATCTGACGGCAGTAATCAATACCGGGCAACAGCTACAGGATTAAAACCAGGTACCCAGTATTACTTTTGTATTTATGCTAAAAGCGGCAATACACTGGTAAAAGGCCCGGTACAGTCATTCACTACAGAAGAAAGTATTGCTCCTATTGTAAGCGTACCAACCGTTATCAGTAAAGATGAAACTACCCTGACACTTAGCAGCCAGGTGACCGATGACGGTGACGATACTCCGACCATTCGTGGGTTTGCCTATAAAATATATATTGAAGGCGACCCCGACCCTACCAAGAGCGATAACGTAGTATTGGGCTCCCTCACAGCAACACGTGGAAAAGAGGATCCCTTCACAGGTACTGCTATCAATCTGCAATCCAATACCACCTACGCTATACGGGCATATGCCACTAATAAAACCGGAACCGGATAT
This sequence comes from Bacteroides sp., assembly GCA_019416685.1. Taxonomy (GTDB): domain Bacteria; phylum Bacteroidota; class Bacteroidia; order Bacteroidales; family Bacteroidaceae; genus Bacteroides. Next base: position 48,289 of record DXWV01000059.1, on the reverse strand, counting down.
AGCCAAGTCATTACATTGAGAACGGATGAACTAATGACCCCTATTGTTACAATCGCTTCGCCCAATCCGGATAAACTGACTTCCTATACATTGGAGGTAACAGGAACCGTCACTGACGAACGGGGGTATCCGGTTAAAAAACGTGGGTTTTGCTGGAGTGCGGAAAATCGTCTGCCTGTAGTGATTGAAAATGGGCAAAATCAAGTAACTGCTGATGAAACAAGTACTTTCACCAAGGTAGTGACCGGATTGAATTCTAAAACAAAATATTACCTCCGCGCCTATGCTACCAATGAGAAAGGAACCGGTTACAGTTCTCCGATAGAATTTACCACCGCCGAAGAACAGACTGCTTCACTGACGAAAATGATTGTATCGGATATTACTTCCGAATCGGCGGTACTCTCGGCTCTGGTAGCAACGGGTATAGGTGCAGAGATTAGAGAAAAAGGATTCTGCTATGGTAGAGAACATAACCCCACCAAGGCAGATAATCCGCAACCTTTCAACGGAGAAAGTAACCAAATGCAAACTAAACTTACTGCATTGGAAGAAGGCGCCACTTACTATGCTCGCGCTTATGCCACTACACGCGATGACACATTCTACAGTAATGAAGTAGAATTTACTACCAGTGCATTACTCGTGCCCGAGATTGGTAATCCTGTCTTCAAGAATGTCACGGAAACTTCGGCAACCATCACTGCCGTCATCATTTCCAATGGGGGAAGTGAAGTACAGGAACGAGGAATTTACTATAGCCTGACCAATCAAAACCCGGAACAAGGAGGAACAAATGTACAAACGGCTTTATCCGAAAGTGCCGATCTTGGTAAAATAACGGTTAATCTTACCGGACTGAGCGGTGGACAGAGATATTACGTAAAAGCCTTTGCACGTAACAGCAAAGGGACAGGATATTGTAGCGCACCTGCTACTCTACTGACTGCAGCAAATGCTGCACCCAAAGTGAGTAGTTTGACAGTAATGAACATTCAGGATGACAATGCCAAAGCCAAAGCATTTGTTTCCGATACAGGAGGAAGTGGTTTAACAATTACCGAACGAGGATTTGTATGGAGCAATAATGGAATAACACCTACCCTGGAAAATAATACAGGTAAAGCCGTCGCATCAGGAAGTACAGATAGCTTTGAAGCATTGCTAAATAAATTGGATCCCAGTACCTCATATATGGTACGTGCATATGCCAAAAACAATAAAGTGCAGGAAGCCGGATATAGTCAGCCTATCAACTTTATGACAGGACAGACGTATGCACCTACTCTGACAGAAGGAAGAAGAGAATTAGTCAAATTCGACCGGATCACCATTAGTGCGGTCATTGCCAATGACGGAGGAGCTGCTGTAACCGATTATGGTATCTGCTGGGCGCCTGCCGGTGAGACTCCGGATATCGAAGGAAATCATACCAAAGGAGTAATGACCGGAAACACCTTCACAGCGACAGCCACAGGACTTACACACAGTACCTCTTACAACATAGCCGCTTATGCTAAAAATAAGGACCGGAATGGGGTCAGTTATATTTATTTCGGTGATATAACTACTGCTGCATTACCTCCCCAACCGGACGATAACCCCACCCCGGATGACCCGATTCTTGGTAAAAAACCATCAATGAACGGTGTGTATAATTCGGGAACATTCCCAACAAAATTAGTTATTACTTCCGGTATTAGTGACAAAGGAAACTCGGAAATTACTGCCCAGGGTTTTGTTTGGAGTGCTACCGAACAAAATCCTGAAATAGGAAAAACAGGATGTACTGTTATATCCATCACCCCGGGAGAAGAGCTGAGAACAGTCCTTACCGGACTGGTACCAGGCACTACCTACTATGTACGTTCCTACGCTACCAATGATGTAGGTACAGGATATAGCAACACAACCTGGCTGACTACCGAACCGGGAGACAAAGTAGAACCCGGAGAAGGTGACAACCCCACACCGGAACCAATTGATAACAAATAAAAAATATCCAGATATGAAACGAATCAATATCTATTTTATCATGCTTGTGGCTGCATTCAGCCTCAGCATAGGCGTACAAGCCAAGACAATAACAGTAACCACAGCAGGAACGCTCTCATCGTATCTGTCTTCAGAAGAAACACAAACCGTTACAGAACTTATTATCAGCGGCCCACTGAACGGTACAGACATTGCACTAATACGTACTACCGCAGGAAACCTGGAGAGACTCGATCTGACCAATGCAACCATTGTAGAAGGAGGTACTCCATATACCTCATATAATGGACAGGATTATATGACTCAGAATAATATAGTTGGCAGCTATATGTTTCGGGGAATGGTCAATCTGATAGATTTGAAATTTCCTAAGAACGTTGTAGGGTTAGGAAGTTATACTAAAGACGGATATTATTCTACCTGGAGCGGATATAGTGTATCCAACTGCCCGTCATTGGAAACTGTTACACTTCCGGCTACATTGTTATGGATAGGAGAACATGCATTTGATGCATGTAGTCGTTTAAAGGAAATCATTATTCCGGAAGGAGTTAAAATAATGGGGCAAGAAACTTTTCGAGGCTGCCAATCATTAAAAAAAGCATCCTTACCAAGTACATTGGCAGATAGTTTTACCTATGATGGATGTACTTTCACTCATAGTGGTAGTAACTTTACTGACTGTACTAATCTGGAGGAAGTCATCTTGCCGGAAGGTCTTACCTTATTGTATTCATATATGTTTTCCGGTGCAACTTCTATTAAACGTATCACACTACCTTCCACGTTAAAAATAATAAACAGTGCCTTCTATAGATGTAGCGGCCTCTTAGAACTGACACTTCCGGACGGACTAACCAATTTAGGAGAGATGTATGCTTGCAGTTCATTGAAAGCATTAGTTATTCCCGAGAGTGTAACTACAGTCGGTTCTTTTCAGAGTTGTACACAATTGGAATCAATCACACTGCCTTCCGGACTTACCGATAATCTCCCCAACTTCAATAACTGTAGTAATCTAAAAAGTATCACTATACCGGATAATATAACCACAATTAGAAGCAACTGTTTCGAGAATTGTAACTCTTTAAAAACAGTCAATATCTCTGCTTCATCAAAACTTGAAAATATCGGAAATGAAGCTTTTATAAGGACTCCTATTACAGAAATTTATCTGCCTGAATCCGTAAGAGAGATCGGACGTTATGCTTTCGCATATTGTACACAGCTGGTGAACGTAACCCTCCCTAAAAACAACACTGCTTTCCGAATGGCTAATTTTGTATTTACAGGTTGTTCTGCCCTGGAAAATATTAATCTACCTACTTCCTTAGCATCAATCCCTCAAGATGCTTTTAGTAATTGTACATCATTAAAAGCAATTACTCTCCCGGGAGCACTTACAGAACTTGGGCATCAAGCTTTTTATGGATGTACCCAACTTACTAAAATAACAATTCCCGGAACCATTACTTCATTTTACAGTTCCGTATTCGCCAATTCCGGACTCACAGAGGTAACAATAAACAATGGTATACGAGAAATTGGGGAAAATGCTTTTGAAAATACCCCCCTCACCAGTATTACATTTCCTAAAACCATTACACGTATCAGTGGACTTGGAAACAGTAATATCACTAACATTCATTTTGCAGAAGGTGCAGAACCTACAGAAATTGCGGAAAATGCATTTTATGGATGTAAAATTGCCACTTTTAATATCCCTGCAAGTGTAACAACCATAAAAGAGGGAGCTTTTCAATACAGTAACATTCAGGAAATCGTAATCCCCGAAACAGTAACTACCATAGAAGGTCGTTGCTTCAATAACTGTAACGAACTTACCAAAGTTACTCTCCCTACCAATATGACCGAATTACCGAATAGCATGTTTTGGAGCTGTTCCAAACTAAAAACAATTCAATTACCATCTAAATTGGAAAAAATTGGAGGTCATGCATTTCGTGAAAGTGGAATCAGCACAATACAACTCCCACAGAACTTAAAAGTAATAGAAACCTGGGCCTTTAACGGATGTACTCAACTGAAAAGTATTACTCTTCCTCCTCATCTGGAAAAGATAGGAGAACGAGCTTTTGAAAGTACCTCTATCAATAATATTGAAATACCGGTTACCGTAACAGAGATTGGAGAAAGAGCTTTCCGGTGTTATAATTCATCTGAAGGATACTACAAATCCTACTTAAATACCGTAGTATGGAACCCCAGTTGGGAAGTTCCTTATAATGTATTCTCTGAAGCGACTTATCTCTACATTCCAGAGAATGGAAGCGTAGCATCCAATGCAGAATACAATTTCACTTATATTTTCCGGGGAGGTGTCACTGACCAAATGGAGATCAAAACAAATGGGAATCAGTTCAGTATTCCCAAAGAATTAAAAGTTAAAAAAGTGTATTACTACAAAAACTTCAATACAGAGAGTGGATACAACTCACCAGCTGGCTGGAAAACGATCGTATTACCGTTTGATGTTGACCAGTTTACGTATACCCAATACTCTACTGAACCCGACGCTACCGGAACCCCACTGGCACCTTTCGGTAATCCACTTTTAGAAACGGACAACATGGCCTTACCATTCTGGTTATACGAACTCACTGCAACCGGATATGTTTCGGCCACTTCAATACAGGCCAATAAGCCTTATCTCATTTGTATGCCTAACAACCGGGCTTATCCGGAAGCCAATAATATTACCGGTAATGTTCGTTTCTCCGCAGAAAACGGCGCAGGTGTTCTGCTGGTTCCTACCGAAGGCGCTCTGCAACCGTCAGAAGGTGCCAACTACAGTCTTGTACCAACTTATACTACAGTTGAGAAAAGCGAACAGGTATATACCTTAAATGAAACAAGTGCATACTTTGATGGTGACAAAGATTATCCCGCCGGTAGTGTATATATCCGTAATTACGCCGACGTAGCACCCTTCCAGGCCTATGTACAAACCAAAGCCGCTCCTGCATCTGCCCCACGGCTATACAGTATCGGCGGTGATGGAGGCGGTATCACCGGTATCGGAAGCATGATCCTGACTCCGGACAAAGCTACCAAAGTATACAGCAAAAACGGTATCCTTTATATCGAAAGTAATGCAGCCCGTACCATTCCTATTTACGATGCCAGCGGACGTACCATGCGGGTTATCGAAGCTCAGGAAGGACACAACGAAGTAAAAGGCTTGACGGAAGGTATCTACTTCCTTGAAGGACAAAAAGTAATGGTAAAAAAATAACGAAGTATCAACATGATTCAGAAACATCAGATACAAACAATCAGATACCTGCTCCTTACCCTCATCCTGCTTTTACCGGCAGGATGTGATAAGGACGAGGAACCGATGATATATGCGCCTACGCTGGTGACAAACAATGCCACCGGACTGACGCGATATGATGCGGTACTGACGGGTTCGGTCATTGAAAACCCGAAGAGTGTGGGGAAATGCAAAATAGGCTTTCTCTATGCCGAATCAAGTTCGATGAACAATGCAAAAGAAGCCGATGCCCAGGCAGGAGAAAAAAATCAGTATACCATCAAGTTGGAAGGTTTATCCATAGGAAAAACATATTATTATTGCATCTATGCCAGTACCGGATACAGCAAAGTGAAAGGAAATGTGATAAGTTTCAGTACACTCGCCAGTGAAGCGCCTACCCTCAATGCACCTGTAGCCGAAAGTAAAAGTGAAACGGAAATTATCCTGACCAGCGGTGTAACCGATGATGGTGGTAGCGACCTGACAGACTTTGGAGTAGTTTACAAGATAAAAACAGAAGAAGACGATACAGCTCCCACTGAATATGATATCGTGAAAAACGCGTCATCAGGCTTTACATCCGAAGCCTTCACTGTAGAACTAACCAATCTAAAGGCAAATACCACCTATCTGATACGGTCTTATGCTAAAAACAAAACGGGCAAAACCGGATACAGTGCCGAAAGTATCGAAATTACTACAGATGCATTAAAGGTACCAACAGTTACCTGTAATCCGGTTGGTGATATTTCAGCCTACACAGCGCTGGCCACTGCCCGCGCTGTGACACCGGATGCGGCCTATCCGATACTAAAACGTGGTTTTTGCTGGAGTGCCGAGAATCAGGTTCCTACCATAGACAACCTGAAAGAAGAAGTTGCTTTGGGAGTAGCCGACTTCTCGAAACTGCTGGAAGGTTTAAATACTGATACGAAATATTATCTCCGGGCTTATGCCGAAAATGCCAAAGGCATAGGATACAGTCCGGTAGTGGAATTTACGACACAAAAGCTACAGGTAGTAGGTTTTGAAACAGTACCACAAATCAGTAATATTACCGTATCATCCGCCGAAGTAACTGCCGTTATTACCGTGCCCGAAGGCACGGAGATCCTGGAAAAAGGGATTTGTTATGACATTTTCTCCACCAAGCCGGGAGTAGATATGGAAGGCGGACCTAAAAAAGATACAAGTAGTGGAAATAACATCCACATAGCTATAAATGAATTACAAGAAGGTACCAACTACTATGTAACTGCCTATGCCCGGACAGTCGACGGCTATTTCTACAGTGATCCAACGTCATTCCATACCGTACAAACGCACGTTCCCACACTTGCTGTACCGGTTATAAATAACATTGGTGAAACAGTAGCTACCGTAAAAGTAGCAGTCACTACCGATGGAGGTAGAGATATAGAAGAAATCGGTTTCTGTTGGAGCAGCGAAGTAGCTGCACCTAACATAAACGATAACGATCATATCACTGAAGCCGGTAAATTGGAAACATACACCGGACAGATATCTAATCTGAAAAAAGGCGTAAAGTACTACGTACGGGCATATGCTAAAAATGTAAATGGCATAGCATACAGTCCTGTTACCGAGTTTACCACTCAACTAAACAGTGTACCGGAAGTGGAAGACCTGACAATGAGTATTATTAATGATGATAATGTTACTGTGCAGGCCACCATCACAAATACCGGAGGATTGAGTATTCTCAAGAAAGGTTTTGTATGGTCAGATGCCAGCAATGCCACACCGACTTTGGAAAACTGTCTTGATAAGAAAGAGCTGGGAAGCGGCTCCAGTGCTAACGGGCATTTTGAAACACAGATAACAGGCCTGACTATGGCTACTCCTTATTACATCTGTGCATACGCAGAGAATGAGAAAGGAATCACCTATAGTATTCCTCTTCGTTTTGTTACAATTGCTACATACATTCCGGCCGTAGGATATCCATCAGCAGAGAATATTACTGCAAGTACAGCTGATATGTCAGCTAACATTTCGAATGACGGAGGAGCCAGTGTTACTGAAGTAGGTTTCTGCTGGAGCGAGAACAGCTCTGATCCGGTAATAGATGAAGCGAAAAAGAACTATGTAAAAGCACAGGTGGCTACTAGCTTCTCTACTAAGATTGCCGGATTAAAAGCAGCAACCTATTATTATGTAAGAGCTTATGCAAAAAACAAGAATGGTATCTCATACAGTAGCGGTTACAGTAGCTTTACAACGCTGACCACTACTCCCGGTCCGGGTGATAATCCATTGCCCGAACCACAATCCGCAAAAAAAGTACGAACTATAAAAAAATAAAACTTCTTTTTTATATTCTCTCTAACATAAGGTAAGACTCCCCCGGTATTTCTTAATGAATGCCGGGGGAGTTGTATTTAGAAAGCAAGCAACTTCAGACCAAATAGAAACTTTTATTGATGTTACGTTTAACACTCCTAATAAATCCATTTAACATGCTACAAAAGTACTTTTATAAAACAAAACCAATAAGATCAATTTGTATTTTCAGATAATCTGCCAACAAGCATTTCTACTTGATTTCATACTTTTTCCGGATGGCCATGATTATACTTTTCTTTCCCCTATTCACTTAAACATAGGCACCGCAAACCACTTCTTAAACATCTTCGTCACAAGTACATACATCACAAAAGCAGAGAAAAATCCCACAATGGCATCAATAAGATAATGGGCCTGAATGTATACAGTAGCACAACAAAGTAAGATGTAGAACGGCATTAAAAGAGCAAAGAGCCACTTACTCCCGCGTCCTGCCATGATCATAAGAATCGTAGAAATACCTACATGAGAACTGGGAAAGGCTGCCGTAGGACGTTCTCCGACTTGCTGCGAACCCTCCACAAGATTATAAAAAAAGCCATGTTCATACCCCGGACCGGGCAGCAATTCCTGATGGTGATTGAAATAATCGCCGACAGCATAAAATGTACCATGTTCCGCATTCTCTAACCCGATAGCCGGGAAATAATATTGCGGGCCGGCAACCGGGATAAATATATAGATCAGATAATAAATAAAAAATGAAGTAACCAATACAAAGGAAAGCTTCTCAAACAACTCAAATCTATAGATGAAATAGTACAAAGTCACCACCAGAATCATCGGATAATAGGCAAAATAGCCCATATTAAAAGCCTCACTTATCCATTGATGCGGCAACAAATAACAAAAGTGCAATGCAGGCTGACAACCAAACATCCACTGCTCGGCAGAAGCAAAGATATGATCCAGGTTGGGAAAAAAGCGGTTGAACTCATACGTATCGGGATACCAATAAGAGAGCAGACTCATCTGAATGGCAATCCGCACAAAAGCAGAAAACTTACACGGCGCCAACCTGTAGAGATACATTAGTAAGAATGTCATTCCGGCAATCATAGCCCTGTCCAGCAACATGTGCCAGGGATGATCCATCCGCTGAAAAAGGAACAGAATCAATATAGAAGTCAACAAGTTGTATATCAGTGTTACCTTCTCAACAGCGAACAGGCCCTTACGGGTCTCTACACGTTTAAATAAATCTAGAGCCATCCTTCATTCTTATACCAGGCAATGGCTTCTTTTACTCCTTTTTCCAGATCATATTCAGGAACATATCCCAATTCTTTCATGGCCGGAGTAATATCACATTGCCAGTTTCTTTGTTTCATTATCTTATATTTATCCGAATTCAGCGTACTGCTCTTTCCTGAGCGGGTAGCAATAAATTCAGCGAGCAAAGATACGACTTTAAGGAGAATTAACGGGCATTTCAATCGAATAACGAATGGATTTCCCAATTCTTTTTGTATCAGATCCGAAAAAGTACGACTTTTATAGACCTTTCCATCGGCCAGAAAATAAGCCCTCCGGGACACCTGCTTTTCAATTCCAAGGAAAACAGCCTGAACAATATCTTTTACATATACAAACGTAAGATCCTGACGCTTGAAACCAACAGAAAAATCCATATGATTGAGTATCGACTTAGCCATAAGAAAATAGTCCATCTCACGAGGGCCATATACCCCTGTGGGACGATAAAATACATAAGGAAATCCGGGAATACTTTGTATATACAACTCCGCTTTAAGTTTACTCAGTCCATAAGCAGTGTTCGGAGCCGGCAGGTCATTTTCGTGTATCGGATTGTAGTCTTCTTCGTGTATCGGGCCAAAAACACTCAGCGTACTGATATAAATAAACTGTTTGGGCACCATATTAAGTTGTATCAATGTATCAACAAAATATTTGGTTTGCAAATAATTGACACGGTCGAACTCCTTCTTATCTACACATTTAGTCAATCCGGCACAATGAACAATATAGTCAAACTTATTATATGTACCTTTATGACCGGATAACTGCGCTTTCAACTCATTGGGATGAGCAAAATCGAGTTCCAGAAAATGAATTTTCCGGTTAGACAGGTACTTCCTGCTACTGGTTGAACGGATTCCTGCCCACACAGCAAATTTACGCTTCAAAGCCTCCTCAACTATGAAACTGCCAATAAACCCACTCGCTCCCGTAACTAAAATACTTGCCATGATTAATCATTAATAATTAATAATTCTTTAATTGGCTCTACATGTATACCCACATGCGTTCCTTCTCCAAACATTTCCTTCAATTTTCGTTCAATTCCCGTAGCAGTACGATGAGCTTCTTCCAATGAGATTTTTCCATCCATACGTACATGCAACTCAATAGCATACTGATTTCCTATTCTACGGGTTCTTAAATGATGTGGCTGACTTACTCCGGGAAATGAAAGAACAGCCTGCTCTATTTCACGTTCTACCTCATCAGACAATGACTTCTCCAAAAGCTCATCTACACAAGGTATCAACAGCTGAATAGCTACTTTCATTATAAAAATACTGACTATTACAGCAGCTATCGGGTCAAGTACTCTCCATTTGTCACCAAGTAAGATAGCCCCGCCAATACCAACAGCCGTTCCGATAGAAGAAAGAGCATCACTCCGATGGTGCCATGCATTAGCTATCACTGCCTGCGAATTCAGTTTTCGTCCTTTTATAACGGTATATTGATACAATATTTCTTTCAGTACAATCGAAACCAATGCTGCTATCAGTGCCAGCATCCCCGGTTCTCCAAGTTGTTTCCCATGAAAAAAATCATAAATAGAGGAAGCACCGTTCCAAAGGATACCAAAGCCGACACACAACAGTAATATCCCGATAATAGCAGTAGCCAGCGTTTCATATTTTCCATGTCCGTAGTCATGATCTTTATCTTCCGGCTTGTTAGAGATACGCACAAAGATAATCACAATAATATCAGTAACAAAATCAGATAAAGAATGGACCGCATCAGCCAGCATAGCAGCACTATGCCCTGCTATTCCGGCGAAGAATTTAAAGACCAGGAGTAAGAAGTTTACCACACTTCCCACAACAGTCACTTTATAAATTTCTTTTTCCCGGGAAGGAGTTTTGGATTCCATTTTGTTATAATATAAATCAACTATCGGGCAAATGTACATGAAATTCTTGAATTATTGATATTTAATCATTTACTTTGTAGTTAATAACAATAGAAATAGGTTACGTCCCACAAATAGCAGCTCACATTAGCTTCAGAATCCGTAACTTATTAGCTCGTAATTTATAATAAAAAAAACATCATGGCGAAAAAGAAAGAAAAAAAAGCCGGTAAACGAATGAAGAAAAAAGAACTGGCAACCACATTAATGGATTTCTTCCACACCAGACAGGAAGAAGTTATCAGCCTTAAATATCTTTTCGCGGAACTACACCTCACCACACATCCCCTGAAAATGCTGTGCATGGATATTCTCGCGGATATGCTGACTGACGACTATATAACAGAAGTTGATAAGAATAAATACAAACTCAACAATCATGGCATCGAAATGACAGGAACCTTCCAGCGTAAAAGCAATGGAAAGAACTCATTCATCCCCGAAGGCGGAGGCGACCCGATATTCGTGGCCGAACGTAACTCTGCCCATGCAATGAACAATGACAAAGTAAAAATAGCATTCTTTGCCAAACGTAAGAACCATGACGCTGAAGGAGAAGTTATCGAAATTCTGGAACGTGCCAACGACACATTTGTGGGAACACTACAGGTAGAGAAGTCCTATGCTTTTCTGGTAACAGAAAACCGGACACTGGCAAATGATATCTTCATCCCGAGAGATAAACTGAAAGGTGGAAAAACCGGAGACAAAGCTGTTGTGAAAGTAATCGAATGGCCGGATAAAGCTAAAAATCCAATCGGACAGGTACTTGATATTCTGGGTAAAGCCGGAGACAATACCACCGAGATGCACGCTATCCTGGCAGAATTCGGTTTACCCTATGTCTATCCTCAGGCGGTAGAGAAAGCGGCCGATAAGATTCCGGCCGATATTTCTGAAGAAGAGATAGCTAAGCGGGAAGACTTCCGTAAAGTCACTACTTTCACCATCGACCCAAAAGATGCTAAAGACTTTGACGATGCACTCTCTATTCGTAAATTGAAAGATAACCTATGGGAGGTAGGAGTACACATAGCCGATGTGACGCACTATGTAAAAGAAGGAGGTATCATTGATAAAGAAGCCGAAAAGCGTGCAACTTCTGTTTATCTGGTAGACCGTACTATCCCGATGCTACCCGAACGCCTGTGTAATTTCCTCTGTTCACTACGCCCTAATGAAGAGAAACTGGCTTTTTCCGTCATTTTTGATATTACAGAGAAAGGAGAAGTAAAAAGTTCACGCATCGTACATACAATCATCTATTCTGACCGTCGCTTCACCTATGAAGAGGCACAGCAAATCATCGAAACCCGGGAAGGAGACTTCAAAGAAGAGGTTTTGATGATGGATACAATTGCCAAAGCATTGCGCGAAAAACGTTTTGCAGCCGGAGCTATTAACTTTGACCGTTACGAAGTGAAGTTCGAGATAGATGAGAAAGGAAAACCAGTCAGTGTTTACTTCAAAGAATCCAAAGATGCCAACAAACTCGTAGAAGAGTTTATGTTGCTTGCCAACAGAACCGTAGCCGAGAAGATAGGACGCGTACCCAAAGGCAAGAAAGCCAAAGTGCTACCTTACCGTATCCATGATCTGCCCGACCCGGAGAAACTGGATAATCTTTCGCAATTCATCGCCCGCTTCGGATATAAGTTGCGTACCAGTGGCACAAAGACAGACATATCAAAGTCTATCAACCACCTGTTGGATGACATTCAGGGAAAGAAAGAAGAGAATCTCATCGAAACTGTCTCCATCCGTGCCATGCAGAAAGCACGTTATTCAACACACAACATCGGACATTATGGATTGGCGTTCGATTACTATACACACTTCACATCCCCCATTCGTCGTTTCCCGGATATGATGGTACATCGTCTGGTTAGCAAATATCTGGACGGAGGAAGAAGTGTTTCAGAAAGCAAATATGAAGATCTCTGTGATCATAGTTCTAACATGGAGCAGATTGCAGCAAATGCTGAACGTGCTTCTATCAAGTACAAGCAAGTAGAATTCATGAGCGAACGAGTGGGACAAACATATGATGGAGTAATTTCCGGTGTTACAGAATGGGGACTCTACGTGGAGCTTAACGAAAATAAGTGTGAAGGTATGATACCTATGCGTGATTTGGACGATGATTACTACGAGTTCGACGAAAAGAACTATTGTCTGCGCGGACGCCGTAAGAATAAGACATTCAGCTTGGGCGATGCAATCACCATTAAAGTAGCCCGTGCCAATCTGGAGAAAAAACAACTCGACTTTGCATTAATGTAATAAAGAAGGTGGTAAAGTGATAATGTGGTAAAGTTATAAGGTTGTAATAGACTACACTTCAGAATATTACATAGGAAATGGAATTTTATAACCTTATAACATTACAACCTTATAACTTTACCACATTACCACTTTATAACCCTATCACATTATAACTTTATACGTATGAAAACAGTCATCATAGAAGACCAACAGCGGGTAGAAGAAATCATCTCCCGCTGCGACATCTGCTTTGTCGGTATTACCGATCAGGAGGGGAATCCGTATGTAATACCCATGAACTTTGGTTATCAGGAAGGGGTGATTTATCTGCATTCCGGACCAACAGGAAGCAGCATTGATATGCTGGAACATAACAATAACGTATGTATCACTTTCAGCACAGACCATGAGCTGGTATTTCAGCATCCCAAAGTAGCCTGTAGTTACCGGATGAAAGCCAAAAGTGTGATCTGCCGTGGAAAAGTAAGTTTCATTGAAGACATGGACAGCAAACGCGAAGCACTAAATATCATCATGAAACATTATAGCAGCCGGGAATTTGTTTATTCAGACCCGGCTGTAAGAAATGTAAAAATATGGGAGGTCCCTATCAGTAGTGTAACGGCAAAAGAATATGCGGCACCTCATAAGAGTTGAAAGTTGAAAATTCCTATGCAGCATGACAGCGCAGCTAATTTTCAACTTTCATCTTTCAATTTTCAACTCTATAAAGGGTATTCTTCAAAAGCATACAAGATTGTAGACAGGTAGCGCTCTCCCGTATCGGGCAGCAGCGCTACTATTGTCTTACCCTTATTTTCCGGAAGTTCTGCCAGCTTCGTAGCTGCATATACGGCAGCCCCTGAAGAAATACCTACCAGCAGACCTTCTTTCGTTGCCAATTCACGACTGGTACGGATAGCATCATCATTCTGCACCTGCACAATCTCATCCACTACCGAAGCATCATAGATTTTAGGAATAAATCCGGCTCCGATACCCTGTATCTTATGAGGCCCGGGTTTACCACCGGACAGCACCGGAGAATCAGCAGGTTCTACAGCCACTATTTTTATTTGAGGATTGTAGTCCTTTAATGCTCTCCCCACACCGCTTATTGTACCACCGGTACCAACACCTGCCACAAATATCTCTACACGTCCGTCTGTATCATGCCATATCTCCTGTCCGGTAGTCCGCACATGGACAGCAGGATTAGCAGGATTCTCAAATTGCTGCAGAATCACTGCACCGGGAGTGTTCGCCTTCAACTCTTCCGCCTTCGCTATGGCACCTTTCATTCCGTCGGCGCCGGGAGTCAGTACCAGTTCGGCTCCCAAAGCCTTCAGTAAGTTCCTCCGCTCTACACTCATTGTATCCGGCATTGTCAGAATCAGTTTATATCCTTTTGAGGCGGAAACAAAGGCCAGTCCCACGCCTGTATTACCACTGGTCGGTTCAATAATGGTAGCACCCGGTTTCAAGATTCCTTTTGATTCAGCATCTTCAATCATAGCCAAAGCGATGCGGTCTTTCACGCTCCCTGCCGGATTAAAATACTCCAACTTTACCACCACACGGGCTTTTAGTCCTTTACTTGCATTGTAGTTACTCAATTCCAGCAACGGAGTGTTGCCTACGAGGTCTGTCAGTCTTTTTGCTATCTTTCCCATATCTTTTAATGTATTAATTATCTGTTTTTTATTATACGACAAAGATAGAGGAGTTTTGGTTCGCCGGAAATACCACACTTGTGGTAAATTCGTACTATGAATGAGGGATAAATGTCATAAATGACCGTTACAACTTTACCACACTCACCTTCCAGGCATACAGCATCACCACTATAAAGGAAAGCAAAGGTACGATAAAGGAAAGAGACATGGTAGTCTGATCTGCCACATACCCCATCATCAATGGCCCTACCGCTCCGCCAACAGGTGACATCATCAGATAAGAAGAAGCACGTTTGGTGTGCTTACCCAGTCCCCGCAAAGAAAGAGCAAAAATAGTAGGGAACATGATAGCTTCAAATGCATATCCCAAGAAAAGTGCTACGAGAGATACAATCCCCACATTCAGTACAATCAGTAAAGAGGTAATCACCGTACACACAGCACAAAATAACAGCACTTTCTCTGCACGGATACGTTGCATAATCCAGCTACCGGCAAAACGTCCGCACATGAACAACCCCAAACCTCCAAAAGAAAGTACTATAGAAGCATCACGGGCATTCATCCAACCATCGTCAACCACGTAGTTTATAAAGAAGCTATTAATAGAAATCTCCGCTATCTCATAACAGAACAGGGCAGCAATACCAAAAATAAAGAGTTTGTGTGCCCACAGGCCTTTCGTCTTCCCTTCTCTGTCACCCTCTTCTTCATGAACAATCTCCGGTAGTCTGATCTTAGAGAAAACCATAGCAACTGCCAACACTACAATCCCCATTAACGTATAAGGCAAAGAAATTGCAGCCTCCCCTTCTCCAGAGAAAAGTAATAATCCACCTATCAATGGTCCACAAATACATCCCAATCCATTGAATGACTGAGCTAAATTCAAGCGGCTGGCAGCAGTCTCTTTATTCCCCAACTCCGTCATATAAGGATTGGCAGCAGTTTCCAAAAATACCAGTCCACAGGCTATGACAAACAATGAGAATAGGAAGAAATTGAACGACATCCAGTACTCTCCGGGAATAAAAAGCAAAGATCCCAATCCATAAAGTAGTAACCCCAATACTACTCCACGACGATAACCGTACTTATTGATAAATAATCCGGCAGGAATAGCCATAACAAAATATCCCAGATAGAACATAACCTGTACCCATGCAGAATGGGCACGGCTGATGACCAGTACATCCTGAAAATGTTTGTTCAGCACATCAAGAATGGCATGGGCAAATCCCCATAAGAAGAATAAAGAAGTAACCAGAATGAAGGGAATACGATATTCCCTCTTTACCAATGCATATCTTTGCTTTTGCATAACTTTAATCTAAATAGACACGCAAAGATAAACAAAAAATAAGGATAGAATGGCTTGCTGTAAGATTAAGGCATTCGGGTCAGTTAACAATAGCCTTTAAAGCAAACAAACTATAGCTTTCAAAGAAGAGTTATCAGGTGAATTGAGTATGCAAAACATGGGGATGTTCTCATCAAAAACATCCCCATGTTATGAGTGAAAACATCCGGATGTTTTTACATATAACATCCGGATGTTTTATATTTATGAAACAAGAGTTATGAATGCAAAGATATAGCATACAACACCTTAAGTACGTATATACTTTATTCAGCAAAAAAGTACCTTATTATACTATATTTATAAAACCAGATGAAAGAAAAAAAATCGATCTACTCCCCCACCCGTTTCTAATTGGTTTCAACTTCCTGTGACTTTGGATAGTTAGGACTGTAGAGCAGCCTTTCTTTACGAACAACCAACTTCCCTTCTTTCACAAATCCTTCTCCCCGTTCACTCAGGTGTTTTACCATTGCTTCACGTAAATCAGCCAGCTTTTTCCTATAATGTTTCTCCGACACAAGATTTCGCAATTCTCCCGGATCCTTTGCTAAATCAAAAAGTTCTTCTCCTCCTGTGTAGAAATTCCATACATATTTAATCTTTCCATCAGTCAAAGCACACCAGTAATTTTCTTTCGCATAGCAGGTTGCATGCTCCAGATCAATATATTGCCTCCATGTATGCTTTCTGCTTTCGTCTACTAAAGCCAACAATGAAAGTCCATCCATCTCCTCAGGAATTTGTGCTCCGGAAGCCTCTAAAAAGGTAGGCAAAAGATCTCGTAATTCCACCGGCTCATCCACTTTGATTCCTTCTTTAATACCAAACGATTCAGGCCATTTCACAATATAGGGTACATGTGTGGAGCCTTCATAAGGATACGTCTTCCGCCAATGATAATGATCGCCCAACATATCCCCGTGGTCGGAGACATAGCAAATCAAAGCATTATCATACATTCCTTTATCTTTCAGTGTTTGTATTATTTTTCCTATTTCCTCATCAATAAACGTAACATTGGCATAATAGTATTTTCGGGAATTTTTAGCATATTCAGCCCCAAAATTAGCAAACGGAGCATCCTTGTCGGCTTTTGCCGGATCAAGCAGAGTAGCGTATTTACTACACCAGTCGCCAATATAAGGAGCCGGCATTTCTTTCTCTTCATACTCATCCAAAAGACGTTGGGGAGGGTCATACGGGCTATGAGGACGTGCAAAAGAGATTTTCAGAAACAAAGGAGCCTCATTATTATAATTCTGTATCAATTCACAAGCCATCTTCCCTGTCCAGGCGGTAGGATGTAACTCTTCAGGTAATTTATAAGTACCTGCCCTGTGCTCATTCCAACCAATGCCTGTCAGATTAGGATTTACTCCCGGCATTTGCATCTGTAACCATAGCCGGTAATCGCTGATAAAATATTTCGTCTCAGCACGCCCGCTTTCATCTATCAATGTTCCATGAAAACCATGCAAAGATTTTTGTGGAGACCAATGCATCTTTCCAATACCGAATGTATAATAGTGTTGATCTCTCAGCATAGCAGGCATTTCATATTTGTATTGCGTAGCTACCCGGCCATACCCCAACATACCATGTCGCCAGGGAGACATTCCGGTCAGCAATCCTGCACGGGCCGGTGTACTACTTGGAGTAGATGAATAGCCATTGCAGAATAAGGTTCCTTCTTCAGACAGTTTATCAATATTAGGTGAAATAACCGCCGGATTACCCATGCATCCCAAAGCATCACTACGATGCTGATCGGCCATAATCAAAATAATATGAGGTTTTTGTTGTGCTCTGACCTGCTGAACCGAAGAAACGATTCCGGGAGTTAAAACCAACATGCCATTTAGTACTGGAATTATTTTCATTTTTATAAAAGTTGATTTATAGTATTATCTGATACACACTTTCTTAATTAAACGTATGAAAAGAGTTTTTCATACGTTTAATCTATGGTATATTACAAATTTTCCGGAATCCGTCGTTCATATTTCTGTAATAAGAAACGGGCGTATTGCATCAACTCACCTTGAGATGCTACCTGAATAGGATCTGTAGAATCCACCCAAGCATCTTCAAAACTCTTCAGTGATTCATCCAACTTCTTCTGATCAAATTCACGGTCTTCTTCTACTGCGGAGATTACCGCATCCATATACATATCCCAACGTTCCGAATAGTAATCTTTAATGAGCCCCGCCCATGTACGACTGGCATAATCATTCAGACTACCTCCCCAAGTTGTAATCAGATTACGGGCATTCTTCTCATAATAATCTTTCACTTCAGGAGTTGTACCCAATGCACGGGCATCAGCCAACCATTTATCCAGGGCACAACGGCTATGAAAAGCATTCAAACGATCCAGATCATTAAGGATCTCTTTCATCTCCGCAGCTCTGGCTTTCAGACCCGGAAGGTCTTTGGCTGTATACATACGGTCAAAGTCATCTTTGACTATAAGAAAATAATTACCCAATAACTGACGGCCTACAGTAATGATATCCAGCCGCAAAGCATCTCTGTTACAGTCTGTAGCCTGTAGCAGCTTTTTCCAAGCTTGTAACAAGGTAGCATTTGAATAATCAATAACCGTACGTCTATTGGGTTTGTTCATCACCGGACGATAGTTGGGTAAAACACCTAATGTTTTGGGAACCTGTACGTATATCTGGTTGAACAAGATATCCCATGCCTCACGAACAGGTTGGGAAACAGTTCCGGCATGGCGGTCGGCAAGATTTTGTAACCACACCTCATTGTCGAGATTCAAATCCCACGCCTTCTCAAAGATATACTCATAGGGAAACTGCATAACATCCAACCCTTCAAGCGTAGAACCGATACCCCGAAGGTTACTTCCACCATTTATCAACGCATTGTCAAGACGGTCACCACTCTCCTTTACATTACCGGTAAGAGTCGTATTTCCCCCAAAATTACCTAAATAGCACCAAATGTAAGGTTGTCCATGAAAGTGTTCAGTGTTTTTCCAAAGTTCTACATTTTCACAATGATAATCAAGCAAAAACATCTTATCCTGCGGCACTCCGGTCAACAAAGCTTTGATACGCGGAGCAGTCCAGTCCTTGCGGTCATGATAAAACATCCAGGTCATCTGCATCCATTCCGCTTTCGGATCTGCTGCTGTCAATGTCCGATACATATCCGAAGATACCCGACTGAGATATTCGGGTTCCCAGCTTGGTGGATCTACCTCGTTAAAAGGATCTACGCCATAAATATGGTCGGTACCGAACAAACGCGTCTGTTCCTGAAGAAAATGTTTTTGAATGGTAGCAAACAGCGGTTCTTCGGGATTCAGGAAGTAACAACGATATGTATCGGCAAAACCTGCCCATTTACCAAGATGCTGAATATTAGCTTCCGGATAAATTCGTTTCAGAGTTGCAGGTACATGACCGGCAAAAGCAGGCAATACCGGTTTCATATTCAATTCGCGTTCCCGCGCAAGTATCTTTTTCTGTAGTTCCACCTGATTATCCAGCCACTCCATGGGTAACGGACCATTCCATCCATCAATATTTGCCATACGATGCCAGGGTAGATAAGTAGGCCCCGTAAAATAGGAACGGATTTCCTGATCCGTCAAACCTAATTTCTTCCAGACTTTATACCATACAGCTTCCTGCCCTGTAATAGCCAGAGGCATATTGACCCCGTTCAGAGCCATCCAGTCGATAAAACGTTCCCAATCTTTCCATTGCCAATAAGGCATCGTATAGCCATAAGTACAGTAGTTCAGAAAAAAGCGCCTGTCTACTTTTGCTTCCGCACTAAAAGCTTTTTTCAACACCGGAAGCGTATCGGGCATTTCAACAGGGATATCGGCATACCATGAGATTGTGGTAAGACAATAATACTTTAGATAATGATTCAACCCCATTGCCATTGAGTTAGCGTTATTACCACCAATCACAATTTTTCCAGAGCCGGAAGTATCCAACAGGAAACAGTCTTTTCCGTCAACGGGTTTTATTTTCTTAAACTGAAAATTCTCGGCATATGCCGGAATAAGACGTTTCACCATTGACTGCATAACGGCTACGTCTTTCTCCTTTGCCCCTGCTGATAGCGAGAGGAACAACGTTACGATAACCAGATAAATGTTTCTTTTCATCATTTCAATTATAGTTTTATGTAAATTTGTTTTTTAAACAGAATGTATCCGATAAACCAGTTAAGTAACAGGAAAAGAACCGCATACATGAATGAACCGAAATAATTGCCGAATAGAGGTTGCAGGCAAGTATCGAACAGAAATGTGTTAACTTTCCATATTCGCAACAGATCACCGAAGATTTCGGCAAATACATAGAGAATCAGCGGATTTACTCCGAAAACATTGAAGAAAGTACACCATCTTTTCTTTTGCCGTACGTCAATTATTTCAATCAATGCTGCTAATGCTAAAGCAGCTATTCCGCAAGTAAGTAATACAAAACTTGGAGACCATAGACGCTTGTTGAGCGGACAGGCATAACTAAACAAAAATCCGGCAAATAACATTAAAGTACCGAAAAAAAAGAGTTTCTGCATTCGTTCTTTATTATCCTTCAGATTGATAATCATTCGTCCACATACGAAACCAATCATTACCTGAGCTATGGCAGGAATAGTACTTAAAATTCCTTCCGGTTCTACAAACTGACGCCCTTGCAAATACATGTGATTTGCTCCCAGAACGGTAGAATCGACTATAGCCATAATATTCCCGGGACTTTTCCCGAATCCGTTTCCTATCAACTGAAGAATAAAATATCCTGCTAAAAGAAAAAGAGCTACCGGAAAAAAACGTTTGTGAGGGATAAACAACGCCATGATAGCCGTTGCTCCGTAGCAGATACCCAGCCGTTGCATCACTCCTAAAAGTCGCATATGCTCCCAATCAGTCCAGATACCGGTTTCACTTGAACTTATAATCCATTTCATGGCAATACCTATCAGGATCAGGAGAAGAGCACGTTTCATAATTTTTCCGATAGCAAGTCGCCATTGGAAGTCGTATTTGCGCAGAGATATGTAGGTGGATATTCCCATCAGGAACATAAACATAGGAAACACAAGGTCGGCAGGAGTGAAACCATCCCATTTGGCATGACGCAAAGGGGCATAGCCGTACCCGCATGCACCGGCATTATTGACAAGTATCATTCCGGCAACAGTGAATCCTCGCAGGACATCAAGAGAGAGAAGACGATTATTGGCAGGCATGAGTTTATAATTTATGAGTTATGATTCATTAGATGATCACCAAATAAGACATAAGAGGGTAGTAGAGGCTGCCAATACTGCTCCGATGAGGGTTTCATAGGGGATGAGTTTCAGACGTTGCTTAAAAGTCAATTCGCAGACTCCACCGGTGGCATGAAAAAAAGAGCCATGAGGTAAGTGATCCAGAACTGTGGCACTGGAGTTGATCATGGCAGCTCCCCATGCAGCGGAAATACCGACAGCAAGAATTGCTTCGGCAAAAGAGGCGGAAGCGAGAGTGGCTCCGGCAGTAGTAGAGGCTGTGGCGGCTGACATTAATGCACCGGATACGGGAGCTATCATTATTTCGTTGAAGTGGGCTTGTTCCAGTAGTTGCAGAATCCAGTCTTTTAGAGTAGAGTTTTTAATAACACCTGCAATTGTTCCTGTACCGATTAAAAGTACAGCTACAGTGGACATTTTTTGGAGACCGTATTCCATACTCGGCAGAATCTTTTTCCACTGTTTCATACAAAGAATACCACAAATTCCGCCGATGGGCAGAGCTATTAAAGGATCGATGGTAATGCCGGTCAAAGGACGTAGGGCAAGTAGGATGATAGTGACAAAAGGGGCCACCAGACTACTGGTAAGAGAAGGTAGTTGTTTATCATCCGTAACTTCTTTCTGCCCTGGTCCGACAATTGTTAGTTTTTGAGGAATAAGTCGGATAATAACAAAAACCGTAAACAATAATCCTACGATTGCCGGAAGAATATTGTAGAACATGACAGAGGATAAATCCGCACCAAAATTTTCTGCTGCAATAATAGTATTCGGATTAGGAGAAATGATATTTCCACATTTTCCTCCACCAACCATAGCTATTAACAGTACGGATGGTGACAAACCCAAACGTTTTCCGATAGACAATGCAATAGGGGCTACTGTAATAACAGCCACATCAATAAAAACACCAACAGCGCATAGCAACATAGTGGCCAAAGCTAATGCTGCAAATACCCGTTTCTCTCCTAATGTATTTATAATAGCATTAGAGATGGTAGTCGCTGCTCCTGTTTTTATAAGCACACCGGACAATACCCCTGCTGTAAGAATACGAATGATGGCTGGTGTAACGTCTTTAACACCATCTGTCATCACCTTTACTGTCTCTGTCAATGGTAATCCGCCTAACAACCCGCCAACAATTGCTCCGGCAATTAAACTATAAGCCGGAGATATTTTTTTTATGATTAAAAGAACGGATACTAACAATCCGATTAAAGCGCCTACTGCTGTCATAGAAAAGATTCATAGTTTATGCTTCATAATCGTGACTTTTATTAACCACGACACTTAAGCTGATTTACACTTTACGACTTAAAGCATTTAATAATACGTATAAGTTGAGTCACGGTTCTTTCGATATTCTTAAGAGCAAATTCCTGTTGCATAGCCTGATCTAAAGAGACAGGAGACGGCTGAATAGACAATACTGCCGTAAATCCCATTCCATTCAGTTGCTCTACAGCCTCTACACATCCTCCTAATGCTATGACGGGGATATTTTCTTCAACAGCTATCTTCAAAATACCACCTAATGCTTTTCCCATACCTGTCTGCACATCCAGCTTTCCTTCACCCGTAAAAATAAGGTCTGCCTCCTGAGCATACTCCCTAAAATGAAGAATATCCAAAATTGTATCAATGCCCGGCTTCAATGTTGCATTCAAAAAAGGTAGTATTCCCCCACCCATACCACCAGCCGCACCGGCACCAGCTATGGAGGTTATGTCTATCCCTGTCTGTTCCTTAAGAATATTAGCATAGTGTTGTAAGCCCTCATCCAATGCTTTAACTTCGTCCGGGCTTGCTCCTTTTTGTGGAGCAAAAACAAACGCAGCCCCTTGTGGCCCATAGAATGGATTATTTACATCACAAGCTATTGTAAAAACCGACTCCTTTAAAGCTGGATGTAAAGCAGTAGTATCCATAAATGCAATATGGATAAGATTGCTCCCCTTCGGCTCAAGTTCTTTCTTTTCTTTGTCCAGAAAACGAATCCCCAAAGCGTGCATCATACCCATACCGGCATCATTTGTTGCACTACCACCTATACCCATAATGAAATGACGACATCCACGATTCAATGCATCCAAAATAATTTCTCCAGTTCCGAAAGAAGAAGTATGCATTGGGTTTCTCAAAGCAATAGGAATCAGAGGAAGTCCACTGGCAGAAGCCATCTCAAAGATTGCTGTTTTCCCGTCTTTAGTTATTCCATACGAAACTTCTATCGGATTCATCAGTGGATCATGAACAATACAAGAAACCCTATTTACATCCAATTGAGTACAAATTGCTTCTGTGGTTCCTTCTCCACCATCTGCAATCGGAAAATGGATCAATTCACAACGGGGACACTCTTTCAAGATAGCTTGTGCAGCATATCGGGCAATGTCAAGCGAACCTACAGATCCTTTAAATGAATCAAAAGCAAGAATTATCTTTCTCATACAGCATAATTTGCAAATTAAAAATTTACCAAAGATAAGACTTTATTACTCTTATCAGATAAAAAGACAGAGTACTTCTCTTGCAATATTTACAAGAGAAGGGGGGATACTCTGCTTACCTGAAAACAAAATCAAAACACCTTTGCTTTATTCACAAGTTCAACGGCAGTATTAACAGGATTTTCAAATGGTTTGGTTGTGTTGTGCCATGGAGTATTTATCCATGTTTCTTCCCAACGATCCAAATCTTCCCGCTGCTTGGAAAAGTAAAGCTTTAAACGTGGTATATAGTAGTCTTTTATTAATCCACTCCAGAAACGGGCAGCATAATCCTCCTGAAATCCTCCCCAAGTAGTAATAAGACGTTTTGCATTTGATTCATACTTATCCTTTTCTTCGGAAGTGGTACCGTTGTTTCTTGCTAATTCTACCCACTCTTCAAGACGATAAAGGGGATGTGAAGCAAGAAGCTTATCCACATCCAACAACAAGTCAACAACCTGTCTCAATGTGTATTCTGCCGCAAGCTTATCACCAGTAGTATTTTCTTCAAGAGCTTTCATATAGAGTTTGTCTGCTTTGGCAGCCATATAATATGCAGCATACTCTATAGCATCATTCACATAAAGTTCCGAGTTTTGCAAACTGTCTGCACAAGTAAGAAACAATTCAACAGCACGCAAAAAATTATCACTGGTATCCATCTTACTAATTCGTCTCTGATCCGGAATTACTGTCTGCCAGGTAAAACGAGGATAAGAGTAAAGTGAACTATAAGCACTTTTTCTAAATAATACCCAAGCCTCTTTCATTGCATCCGGATATTTCCCATAGCGAGCTTCACAATATGACTTTAACCATTTATCAAGATCTATACTCTGATCCGTCCACCCCATATCAGCCAATAGTTCATAAACTACTTCATTATTTTCAAGTCCTTCGGGAGCAGAACCAAATCCTATAAGATTTCCACAAGATTTGGAATGTAATGCTTCAGAAGAAGAAGAGGCATACATCTGCAAATCACCAGTCATAGGAGTTTTTCCACCAAAATTGGGAACATAGCTAAATATCCATTTTTTACCGTAGAAACCATCGTGTACTTTCCAAGTCTGTTCTGTGTTCCAAACCCATTTGGGGTAATCATTTCCCAAATCTACAATAATCATTTTATCATCCGGTACCCGGCTCAACAGAGCCTGTAAACTCTCTTTATCCCAAAAAGAATGTTGGTATCCAAAAGTCCATCCTTGCGTAACCCATACTGCATCCGGATTACCTGCCGTGATAGAACGGTAGATAGATTCGCCATATTGAGCCAAAATCTTATGCTTTCCTTCTATATCCTCTTTTTCTATCGGAAGCTCCATTTCGTTAAAACTGTCTGAAAGATAATAAGTATTTCTACCAAACTCTTTCTCCCATTCCTCAATAAACATCTTCCCAATCTCTTCAAAAAACGGAGAATCCGGAGGAAGTACATAAGCATTGTATTTATCATCAAATCCTCCCCATTTCAAATGTTTGAATTTTACAGCAGGGTGTTTTTCTGCAAAAGCCATCGGTACAAACCCCGCAAACGCCGGAGCTATCGGTTGCATTCCCAGCTCACGCATACGATTAATAATAAGATGTTGCATCTCAATCTGACTTTCTTGCCATTTATCGGACAAAGGCCCATCCCATGTATTCAGGTTGCCCATACGGTGCCATGGCAAGTGAGCAGGTGCTGTAAAAAACTCCCGAATTTCTTCTTTTGTAAGTCCCATACGTAACCATACTCTTTCGGCAATCGCTTCACTCGCCACAGTAGCCAAAGGCATATTTACCCCCCTAAGGGCCATCCAGTCTATTTCTTTTTCCCAACGTTCCCAATTCCAATAGGGAGTAGTATAACCATAAGTACAAACATTCAGAAAGTATCTGTACGTATAAGGAGTCGTTTGCTTTTTAGCGATATAATCAGGCCATATTTCAGGTAACTCTACATGTTCTCCACTCCAGGTTTTCATGGCATGGCAAGCCTCCTTCAAGTAGGTATGAAATGCGTAACAAATAGCTACGGTACTACTTCCTTTTAGAACCAGTACCCCATCCCGGGCCTCTATTTCAAAGGTTTCTTTTCCGTTAACCGGTTCTATAAATTGTAACTGAATATCAATAGCCCTATCTCCTATTTGACGTTCTATCAATTTCCTGGCAGGAGCTATTATATCTTCAGAAACAGATGGAGACGTACAGGCACTAAACATAAATAAATAAAGAATGGATAAAAGTAAATGCTTCATGTTTTTCATTCAAAAAAATAATGATTAAATATTTCTCTTTCACCCATAAAGCGTACTTCAAAGGGGAAGGAGGAGAAA
Organism: Bacteroides sp.; assembly: GCA_019416685.1. Classification (GTDB taxonomy): domain Bacteria; phylum Bacteroidota; class Bacteroidia; order Bacteroidales; family Bacteroidaceae; genus Bacteroides. Next base: position 22,060 of record DXWV01000059.1, on the reverse strand, counting down.
TACTCAACAGCCATTCTCCAACTCCCTTCCTTCGACTTCTTCCTCTATAAACAAAAAGAGAATCTCAATAAAAAGTATTCTTGAAAACTCTTATATTATTCCATCAGAATTTTTGTAGTTTTCACAATATCATCTGTTTCAACCTTCACAACAATCATTTTACGGTCTATACCTGTTAAGTCAAAATAGCCGCTATTATCCAAATTTACATTCTTTATTAACTGTCCATTAACATCATAAATTGAAATAAAAGCACCATTCGTCAAACCTGATACATATATAAATGACCCATTACTCCATATTTTTATAGAACCTTCTTCTGCAATCCTTTTTACAGAAGTAAGCTTCTTATACTCAACAGCTCCTATTGACGGTGTTGCAGGTCTGTCATTTCCCATCTGATCTACTTGGGGGATTTCAAGTTTGGCAGGAGCCGTTAATGGAGTGGTCGGAGTTCCTGTTCCATTAGCTATACCATCAGAAGCTATCATAGCAATTGGCGTTCTATCTATTTCTTTAATAAATGGTCTAATACAATTATTTTTATTGTTATCAATGGTAAACAGCTCGGTTGTTTCAAATACATTAGCGTCTGCAGCGGTAATTTGTACTGTATTAGGTTTTATACGATTATTAAAAGCTGTAGTTGCAACACCATAAATACAATTATAGGCATTAGCCACATCACCTACATTATCTCCTTCTTTCAGAAATTCCCTCAAATCATTGTATCCGGGATTTGATACTTCATGAATATTATAAGCAATAATGGTATTAATCAATGTTGCAGTAGACCGTCCGGTTCCACTGGATAACATCGCCAAACCACCACCTGCAGTCCTGGCTATATTTCCTGCAATAGTACAATTGATCAGATGGGCCGTTGTATTACTGCTAGAACCTGCCAAGAAAAGAGCTCCACCTCTATCTGTAGTTCCCCCGTCCGTACCTTTCCGATCTGGAGAGACTGCTTCATTCTGTGTAAAAGTACAATTGTAAGCTGTTATTTCCGAACCATTTTGAGCATAAATAGCCCCACCTCTATTGTATGATACATTCCCTATAAAAGAACAAGAATTTATAATTACCTTACTTCCTGTACCATACAGGCGAATTGCACCTCCACCTTCTGTAGGTTCCTCAGCGGAACTTATATTATTCTTAAAAATACACCGTTCCAATTCAAAAGGAGAATGATTAAAATTGAGCACAGCTCCCATTGTTCCACTCTCCAAATTAGTAAACTCACAATTTGTAGCAACCAGTTTTCCACCGCCAATACCCTTTATCGCACTATCACTTCCTTCTACTATATTATGAATTACAATATCATTCAAAAAAAGAGTCCCTGCGGTAGAATTTTCTTCTTCACTCTTACTAATTTCAAATATTGAAAAATATCCGGAGCCTGTAAGGGCGATCTTTTGATTGTTTTTCTTATTAATTCCATTTATTGTTATGCTTTTACCTTGAATAAGCATTGTTCCACCAGCTAAATTGATTTCCATTCCATCAAAATCAAATTCGATAACATCTCCATCTACTGCATTTTTAACACAGTATGGTAAACTGCCTACTGTTGTCTCTTTGTAATCAGATGACGTTACTACCAAAGTTGTAGCAGAAAGGTTCATCATAGAACCTAACATTAAACCAAATAATAAACTTTTTTTCATTTCTACTTACTTTTAAGAATTAACAAATTATTTATTGATAAGCAAATTAACTTCTGTAATTATCGGTAAATGATCTGAAAGTTGAGAGTGTATAGCTTGTGACCAAGAAATATTCCATATATCTTTAGGATATCCATATAAATAATCTATTTTATATTTGGGAGCATGAGCTGGTACCGTATTATCATTGTCGGTAAGCAATTGCCAGTTACTCATTCCCATTCTAATTTCTTTTGAATCAGGACGAGCATTAAAATCTCCCCCAAGTATAACCGGATAGAGTGATTGTTCTAATATCCTCTGAATTTCCTCTATTTGTATATTTCTTGTTTCTGCCGAAAAATAATCTAAATGAGTAGAAGCAAATACAATAGTATCTTTTCCATTGACCTCAAATTTTGCCTGAAGCATAACTCGCTGTTCTTTATCCTTCTGAGGTTGAGCAAGCATTGTCTTATCAACACTTATATAAGGATGTTTTGATAAAATTCCAATACCATAATATCCATCTTTATACTCTATGGACTTTCCATATAAAGAAAGCATACCTGTACGATAACCCAGCTCGCTAATAAAATTTTTACCATTCTGTAAAGGTGCTCTCTCCCTGTATGTTTTTACATCTACTTCTTGTAAAGCAACAAAATCCGGGTCAAAAGCCTTTATATGTTCTGCCAGTTGTTCTAAGGATGCTTTCTCTCCAAAACGTAAATTATAAGTCATAATACGTAACTTCAGTGTATCTTGAGAAAAAGCCAAAGAAGTATACAGGCATACTAAAAAAAAACAGAAATATAATCTTTTCATTTTAAATTGTTATTTTTTTATCATTACAAAATCATTATTCAATCCATAATCTAATAGATCATATGCATCTCCAGAAGGATAAGCTCCTGACTTTTTCCAATAATTGGGAGTCACCCTACCTGCCTTAGATTTATTATGAAAAGGCCCCAGTAAATTCTTTAAACTACCTATAACCTTAACTTCCACTCTATTACTTCCGGATATTATATAAGGAGTTACATCCAGTTGATAAGGTTCACCGAACAGAACGCCGGCAGATTTTCCGTTTACTAAAACCTCCGCTACAGTTCCATTCCAGCAAGATGCCTCCACTATGTACAGGTCATTTCCTTTCTTTAGATTATAATCATGGATATAACTAAAGTCTGCATAATAGAAAGGACAACCTTGTTCCTTCCAACTTCCTAAACGAGGTTTTACAGGAGCTTTCATTTTCCATCCTTGTTCCGCTGGCATCAATGAAAATTCTCCAATAATAAAAACCTGTTCCAACTCTGCATAAATACTCATAGGATACATTCGAATTGAGATACTATTATTTCCTCTTTTCAAATACTTCCCTAACTTATATACACCCCAATCACGGTCTATCCACCACTCCCCTGGTAGATTTTTTATCTTATTACCATTTATATAAACGTCCCACAATGAGGGTCTTTCCACTACAGCCTTTATAGAGGAATAGTCAAAATCGTCATCTATATAAAAGTGATATTCAGCAGTAAACCCACCTGTGGCAAAAGTATCACGATCACAAATATTTTTCTTAAATTGTACTTCACTATTCCATGGATTAGCAGCAAATCCGTGTGCTTTATAAACAATGTCAGATGCATCGAAAATATGAATATTTTTATACTGTTTATTATCAACCAACAGATTACAATAATCAATAGTAAGTACATTCGCATTATTCCTCTTAACCAAAGTATTTCCCTCTTGAGGAATATTCTCAGAATTATCACTTTGGCAAAAAGATTCCGGAGTTTCTATTTTTGTCTGAGAAGCCCATAATAAAAGACTCCCGGCAGGAGGTATTACAAATGTACAACTTCCATTATCATCACCGCACTCATAGTATTTTATAGCTCCGCTAAAAGCATCCATTTCATAAATATATTTTGCTTCCCTAAATGTTACTTTCCCTCTTACTTCTTCCACTTTATCAGAGTTTGCCAAAAAGAGTAATTCTCCATCAGATAAATATCTGTGATTACGGTACAAATTTCCCCCTTTCATATCTTTAAACTCCAATTTGTCTGAAGCTAAATATTCACCTATAGATTCAGCATCTAAAGAATCCAAATGGATGATAGAAGGATTATCGGTAAAAAAATTTTCTACTTTTGAATCATATGCTCCATTTAACAACATTGGATGTGAGAAAGCTATTATCCTACCGTTTTTCCCAACAAACTCTTTTAATAAATTATATGTTGATACATCCAGATTCTCTGTACCAGGAGGAATAACAACTGTACTATACCGAGCTTTACCAACCGTAAATTTACCGTTTCCAATACTTCCATACTCTTTTATTATCTGCTCTGAACCAATATCATATGTAACTTGATTCTTCTCTAAGAAGGTAACAAAATTCTGAAAAGATTGCCCCAATGTATTCAACTGCTCACTTACTTTTCTTTCTACATAGTAAAGCCATCCAGTTGTAGTAGGCTTCAGTACAAGAATATCATTCATCTGCTGCCCTGAAGATAAGGCAACGGACAGGCGAGACTGATAGTCATTTATATAATGATAATATTTCCACCATGGTTCATGATATGAAAAGGAAGTAGGATAATCATATTTTCTGGAACCTGTTAATGTTATTCTAGATAAGTGCTGGTTCATTTGATTGATACCTAAAGCATAAGCCCAATCGCCAAGGCGCTTAAAATCATTAAATGACTCCTCCCAACCTCCTCCACCATACATTTCACATAATGTTCTGTGAGCTCCCATCTGATTGGCAACACTATTTACCTCACGTACTATCCGTATATTTCCAAATTGATTATTCGGAGTCGACTCATTATATAAATTAAAAAGAAGATCAATAGCTGGAACATGATGCCAGGCATACATAGCCATATCATCTCCACCATTTGTTATATTAGGCCATCGGTGTTCCCAATAATGTCCCGTCCACTTTAATCCTTTCGTATCACAATATTGCCTCCAGGGTTTCGCCCAGCGTTCAATAAACATATTAAGTAATGTCGAGATATAGTTGTGACGTATTTTTTTCCAGTCACCTACTTCTTCAAAAAGAGCCGGAAGACATGGCTTTAAATCATACCCCCATTCTTTTTGAAACTCCTGAAATAGATCCGGAGTCCATCTTGTACCTTTAGGAGAAGAAATATTAGGTTCATCCGTAAATACCCCTTTTATAGTTTTTCCGAATTCTTCTCCGAAACGCCTCTCATATCCAGACATTGTTATATCAATAAATTTATCTGTAACACCTTGTGTTAAAAGGTCTACATACGAATATCCTGCATACCAGCCAGTACGAGGGTAATATGTTTTCCGAAATAAAAAGAAATTCCCATGAGCAGTCTTTTTATGTTCCATCTGAGATGTAATATCTTTAAACTTACCATGCTTTTCTTCCAGACAGAGAAAGATATCAGTTAAAGTGTCCGGCAAACGATTACACTTTTCCATAGTAAGCCCTTGACCCTGATTATAAGATTCCGGCATTTCAGCCGGAACATGTCCGCCCGCAAAGCCACTGGGGTAAGAATTTTCATCATATATCCAGACCTCCAAACCATATTCTTCCCCCTTTTTGATAGCATATTCATACAGGTCATACCATTCCTCTGAGAGATATTCAGTAATTAATCCTGGACGAGGATGTATCAATATCCCTCCACAACCTGCATTTTTCAGATCCTGCATTGTAGTCTCAATCAATCCTTTATCCAAATCATAATCCCAAACGTACAATGGCATTGAACGATATTGACTGGAAGGAGATACGAACTCCTGTCTTAGTTGCCTAAATGTCTTTATTTTATTTTCTCCAGATACATTTAAAGAAAAACCATACAAAATAGGTAACCACGAAAAGATAAAAAATAAACAATATTTATTCTTCATATAATTATCTTATCACATTATTTTATCTTGATAATTGACATAATAGGCAAGTGGTCCGAAGCATTTATGCCAGTATATACTTTATGATTTAATACTTCAAACTTTTCAGCTGGACGAAAAGTTATATAATCCAATTCTTTAGTAGGTTCTGGCAAAGAAGGTATTGTAAAATTCTTAGAGTCTGTATTTGTTCTTACAAAACCATAGCTATCCCATGTTTTAATAGTTGAATTATTAGGAGTTGCATTAAAATCTCCACAAATAAGAATAGGGTTGGTTATATTCTTAAAGTGATCCTGCATAAATGGTAATTGCATATCCCGTATTTCCTGTTGCAATCCTAAATGAACACTTCCTATAGTGATTTTCGTTCCATCAATAGAAACATCCGCTTGACATAAAATGGAATAGCCTACATATTCTCCCGGAATTTCTTTTCTTGGTAATGCTATTGTTTTCGTATTTGTAAGAACATATTTAGACAATATAGCCAATCCAAATTCTCCTCCCTGGTAATCCTGAGCTTTGCCAAAATAACTAACTTTTAACCCAGTCAATTTAGAAAGTTCTGCTACCTAGTCACTCGTTTTACCACTACGGGTAGTAAATCTATCAACTTCCTGTAGAAAAACAAGATCTGGACCTGCCATCTTTATTGCATTAGCTACATTAGTCACATTTACCGCCAACTGTTCTCCACCCGGATTATAAGGTTCACAATGCTTTATATTGTAACTCATCACCCGGATTTCTTTTGCAGCATCATCGTCTCCTGGGTTATCCCAACCACCACCTTTATCGGTATAGTCATCATTACTCCCACAAGCACAAAACAAAATACTCAAAGCATAAAACAAAAACTTTCTCATATACATTCTCTTTATTATAATACCTACAAAATTCATCCTGGCTCTTAAAGTCCAATTCGGTAACAGCCAAAAGAGCCAGAACGAATCTCACAAAACATAATTACATTAATATTCCTTTAAACTTACTCCCAACCGGGATTCTGACCTAAAGACGGATTCTTCACTCTTTCTTCATAAGGTACCGGCCATAAATAATGTTTCGACGCATCAAAATTCCTTAGTCCACCTTCTGCCACAGACTTTTCATAAATAATATCACCAAATTCATCAACTCCATTGCCCACATAAGGATTAGCTCCCAAATCTCTCAAACAAACCTGTTCACTTGGCCCAGTTACAGCACGTCCCAATCGCCAACCCTCTTTCCACCGAAGTATATCAAAATAGCGCATTCCGTCAAATGCCATTTCAATATGCCTTTCTCTGTGTAATTCTGTCTCTAAATCAAGATTCCACTCTCTTAGTTCATCCAGATCCATCCGATGCATTCCTACCCGATCTCTCAGTTTATTTATAGTATAATCTATTTGCTCTTGAGTCAAAGTTTTGCCTTGCAGCTCAAACATAGCTTCTGCATATGTCAGTAATACCTCAGGAAAACGAATTACATTAATGTTACTATGACTCTTATTCGCTTGTCCTGCCATCTCCGGAGTATTATACTTCTTAAAATAGAAACCGGTTCTCGAATTGGCTCCATTTTTGTTGTTTGCCTGTAAAGGAGCAAAACGAGGCAACATAAAAATTTCATTCTTTTGTTTATTTTCTTTATCACCATCATCTCCACCAGGCCATTTATCACCAGGTGTATATAAAGTCAATGCCATTCGAGGGTCTCTATTTTTAAAATAATCTGCATAATGCTGTTCAGGATTAGTATATAAAGGAGAGGTTTCTATATCATTACGTTTATAATATTCCAGCCCTGCCTTCGCTGGCTTTCCATCAATACACAGATAGGCATCAACCAGCGTTTTTGAAGCATTTAACCGAATATAATCAACAGGACAGCAAGTAAAATTCGTCATATTATTCATACGAACATCTGGTACATACATACTATAAATAATAGACTCATTATTATTAGGATCTGTCTCTGTGTCCCCTTCTATATGATATATTTTATCGTAACTATACAAGCCATACGGACCCTTATCTATCACTTCTTTGGCTGCTTCTGCTGCAATGTTCCATCTTCCATTCTGTAAAGCAATTCTAGCCTTCAAAGCCAAAGCTCCCCACCTGTCAATACGACCTACATTCTCACCCAACTGGCGATCTTTACCTAATTTGGAGGCTGCCCAAGTCAAGTCATCCAAAATATAATCAATTATTTTTTCTTTTTCAGTTCTAGGACCATACGCTTCTTCAGAAGTAATAACATGATTGATCCAAGGTACATCACCCCACACAGAAGTTAGCCAAAAATATTGCAATGCCCGAATAACCTTAACCTCTGCTGCATATACATCTTTTACATCTTGAGGAATTTCTGCTCTATCATAATTATCCAAGTAATTATTGCATGTAAAAATTGCAGCATAAGCAAATCTCCAATAACTGGTAAATGGGAAACCATCATTGGCTGTATGACGCCCACCTGGTACTTTACTTAGTCCACTCGTTAAATCTCCCCAAATAACAGTCTCCCCACAAGATTCTCCCATATTTATAATTAAGTCAAATTTAAATCCCTCATAGCAAGGATATAAAGCTGCTCTTAACTGTGATTCCGTTTTCCAGTAAGTTTCATGAGTTACGCTATCCAAAGGATATTTATCCAGAAAATCACTACATCCAGACATACAGAAAGGAAAAATGGATATAAAAATATACTTATATATGTTCTTCATTTTGTTTATACTTTATTATGATTAGAAAGAAATATTTACTCCCAAAGCATATGTTTTCACTTGAGGATACGAATCGCCAGAAGATTCTCTTACTTCCGGATCAAATCCACTAAAATAATTAGTGAATGTAAACGGATTATCTGCTGAAACATAAATTCTCAAACGATTTGCTTTTATCTTCTGCAACATGCTTTTCGGGAAAGAATACCCCAACTGAATATTCTTCACCCTCAGATAAGAAGCATTCTCCAGCCAATAATCTGAAAATTCAATATTATGTTTCTGAGCAAAATACATACGCGGATATGATGCTCCCGGATTATTAGGAGTCCATCTATCCAAATGAGCTTTTTTAGGTATTGAATAGTCATTGATAAAACAATGCCGGGCCTCATCTGTCAAATATCCATTAACCTTTCCCACTCCCTGTAAGTAAAAAGAAAAATCAATGCCTTTCCATTCGAGTTCTCCTTTTAAAGAATAAGAATAACGAGGATATTTATCACCGAAAACTACTTTGTCATAATCATTAATAACTCCATCCGGTTTACCATCAGGACCACTAATATCTCGGTATTTAATATCTCCGGGTTGAATTATATCTGCATAACTACTTATTACCGGAAATTTAGGATCTACATATTTACCATTACTTTCATTTCTTCCTCCAAAATCAGAAATCTGTGCTAATCCATCAGTCAAATAACCATAATAAGCATCAATAGGATCTCCCTCTCTACGAATATTATTACCTAAAGAAGGTGCACTTTTTCCTAAATCCGTAATTTCATTTTTTGCATCAGATAAATTAAAAGATACCTGATATTTTACTTGTCCTACCTGATCTCTCCATGTTAAATTTAACTCCCAACCTTTATTCTGAATTTCTCCCATATTCTCTAAAGGCAAATTTTCATTACCAGTTATACCAATTACAGTTGGATATATCGGTCGTACCAAAGCATCTATATTTTTCTTTTTAAACCAATCGAAAGAAAACAATAACCGATTGGAAAACATATGCATATCAACGCCTATATTTAACATTTCAATAGTTTCCCACTTAATACCTTTGTTTCCCAATGCTAATTGTTGAAATCCGACATTATTAATACCACCGATAGGATACGCATTTATAACTCTCTCAATGGGAGTTAGATAAGGATAATAATCACTACCTATGCTCTGGTTTCCTAACTGCCCCCAGGACGCTCTTACTTTACCCAAGTTTAAAAAGGATTTACTAAAATTCATAAACTTCTCTTCTGAAAACTTCCAGGCACCAGATACCGAAGGAAAAGCTCCCCAGCGATTATTCTTATCAAATCTCGAAGTTCCATCATAACGAATATTAGCTTCCAACAAATATCTTTCGTTAAAATCATAATTCACACGTCCGAAGAAAGACCGGAGTGCCCAATGATAAGCAGTACCATTATTATTTATATCTTCCGTACCTGCATCTATCACTTCAATGCCATCAAGTAAAATATTCTTTCGGCTAGCACCTAATGTTTCAGTATCTGCCCATTCTTGTGAGAATCCTCCAAGTATTTTCAAATTATGATTACGTTTAATTTTCGTTTGATAATTAATAGTAGCAGTTAAAGACTGTGTCAGCGTTTTAGTGTGATTACCCGAAATTGAATTTCTCAATCCTATATTTCCAGGATGTGGACTTCCATCTGACATATATTTCTCCATTACCGGAGAAAACCTTTTCACATCTGATGTATAATAATTAGCTGAATATTGACCATTAAAATTCAAACCTTTAGCAATTTTCAAATCAGCGTTGGCTATCGTATTCAAAGCACGGGAATTTGTCTTACCATATCCATCGCTATAAGCCACCTGCAGGGGATTGGTAACAGAACCCTGTGACCAATTTTCTGTTTCATACCAACTACCATCATTTTCATTTTGATCCATCCATTTTATCGGTAATAAAGGAGACATACGCTGAGCCAAACGGAAAACTCCTCCGGTGCCACTACCAACACAGTCCTGACGATAATAATCTACAAAACTCACAATTCCACTGACTTTTAAACGATCATATAATTCTGTATTCAAATTCATTCGTATATTATGTCGCTTTGAACTATAAGGGTCCCCTACAATCAAACCATCTTGATCCAAAAAGCCATAAGACATGTAGTAAGCACTTTTCCCTGTACCTCCGGAAACGCTTATGTTATGCCCGGTTTGGAATGCTCCTTTTTTGTATATTTCACTAATCCAATCTGTATTTGAGTAGTCATTAAGAGCAGTACCTGCATCGTAAGCATCAAATGCATCTTGTAAATAAGGTTTAGCCACTCCAATAGCTGTTTGGGCTTCATTAGCTAATTCCATATATTCACGTCCATTAACAAGTTCTGGCAATGAAGTTGGCGTCTGAACACCTACATAGCCAGAATAAGTGACAGTAGTTTTCTCTTTATTCTTTCCCGCTTTTGTTGTTATCAGTATAACTCCATTAGCAGCCCGAGCTCCATAAATAGCAGATGAAGCCGCATCTTTCAATACTGAAACACTCTCTATATCATCCGGATTTAACAAATTCATATCTCCTCCTGCAACACCATCAATAAGAATAAGGGGAGATGTACTACTATTAATAGTATTTACACCACGTATCATGATAGACATAGAAGGGCTACCCGGCTGACCAGATTTATTTGTAATAGAAACTCCCGGTAATAGCCCCTGTAAACCACTTCCTACATTCGTTATAGGACGATTCTCCAATGCTTCTCCTTTTACAACATCAACAGCTCCAGAAAGATTTACTTTCTTCTGCACTCCATAACCAACCACAACTACATCGTTCAATTGAATTGCACTTTCCGCTAAAGTCACATCCAGCTTTCCCGGTTGGCGAACAACTTGTTTTACTTCTGTATAACCTATAAAAGAGAAAAGTAACGTACTCCCTTCATCTACTTTCAACGAATAATTTCCGTCAATATCGGTAATTGTACCCGTAGAAGTACCTACAACTGATATTGTAGCACCTACAATCGGCTCTCCTGTCATTTTATCAACGACTTGTCCATTTACTGATACTTCTTTCTTTTTATCAGAAGAAGTACCTCCTTTTTTTTGCTCGTTTTTATTATACAACAGAATACTATTGTCCAAAAAACGGAAACCAACATTCATTCCTTTCAATAAAGAAGAAAGTGCATCCTCTAATTTCATATTTTGAACTTTCAAAGAAACCTTCTTATTGGTATCAACAAACTCTTTGCTATAAGCTACATTCATTTCAGCCTGCTTACTGATCTGTTCCATAGCCTGTTTGAGAGACAAATTACGAATATTCACAGAAATTTTCTGTTGTTGCGGGTAAGCTATGAGCGGAAAAATAAGACATAATCCGCACACCATACACCATTTTCGGATGTATGAAAACAAGTGATTTTCATTCATAAAATTAGAAATTGATAAAGTTACTAGATTAATTATTTTTTATCTCACTTCATAGATATCTTCTGAAATTTTATTAAATTTAATTGGAGTTATCGAAGCCATTGTCTCCAGAATGTTTCCAAGATCATTGGCTTTACAAATAAAATTATATGTGAACGTGGTTATCTTAGTCCCACGGATATCAAAATTAACATCAAACTGCCTTGAAAGTACTGCCAGCACTTCTTCCAAAGGGGTATTTCGAAAGACTAACCTATTCTCTTTCCATCCGGAAGCATCTTTATAATACTCATTTGCCCGAATTTTGCAGAGTGAACTACCTTTCTCATAAACAGCAGTTTGTCCCGGACGCATCTCATACAATGGAGATTTAGAACCATAATGTCCTATCATAATCTTTCCTTCATCAAGTGTGGTGGTTATTTCTTTGTCGGAAGGATAAGCAGATACATTAAAACTGGTCCCAGTCACTTTTATCTTCATCTCATCCGCCTGTACCATGAAGGGATTATCCGGATTCTTTTTCACTTCAAAATAAGCTTCACCAACCAAGGAAACCTGACGTTCTTTCCCCGTAAATTGTTCCGGATAAACCAGCTTTGAATCAGCATTCAACCACACGCGACTACCGTCAGGCAAGAGCACAATCAACTTTTCTCCTTTGGAAGCATATATCTCTTGATATTCAGGAGTACACTCTTCCATTATTATATAAGTAAAGTAACTGATATTGAAAAGGAGCAAAGCGATGGCACACGCCCACCTGAAAGTTGGCCAAAACGCTCTCTTCTTTCTTTTATCTACTTTATCAAGTATATTCTGATAGACTTTATATTCATCAAACTCCGGCATCTCACGCCTACCCATAGCCAAAGGTTCATTCTTTAGCAAACAATCAATATCGCTGTCTATATGTTCAGCAATATAATTAATGATTTCCGGAGCTATATTTTTATGTTTATTCAAACGCATGTTTTTACTGATCTTTATATATAGTACACAAAGAGGAAAGAAAAGTATTATATAAAATCATTGATTTTTGAAAAATATTTTAAGAAAGATAAAAAGAATGCCCGTTGGACTATCCGAAAGTTACATTAACAGCATAATTGCACGCTCACGAACCAGCTTTTTAATTTGTTTCAGTGACTGGCTATATTGAAATTTAATGGTATTTATAGACAGATTTAATCTGTTTGCAATCTCCTGATTAGAATATTTCCCGGATATTTTCATAGAAAAAATCTTTTTCCTTTGAGGAGACAATTGTTCTACGGCACTACGTATCATTTCAACTTGCTCCTGGTCAAATTCCTGAGAATCTGTATCCTCTCCATCCAGATAATTGAGAATTTCCAAACAGTCATCCAATACAAAAATATTACTTTTTGAATCCCGCAGAATATTCAATAAATCGTTCTTCAAAACAGTAAATAAAAAACGATTAATAGGACGACTCTCTTCCAGTTCTTCACGTTTTATCCAGATTTTCATAAACAAATTCTGTACAGCATCCTCAGCCAACTCTTTATTGCACAGGTATTTAAAAGACAGTGCAAAAGCTTGTGCACCATACTTTTTATAAAGAGTGGTGAAAGCAAGTTGATTTCCTTTTTTTAGTTGCTGAACGAGTAAAATGTCATCCATAATAATTCCCGATACACGATATGGGTGCAATATTCGCAAAAATATATGAGAAATACAAAACATTTGCTGGCAATCTTGTCAACAGATCGGAAAAGAAAAAAATAAGGACAGATGTGTTACATATTAATTAAAAAAAAGAGAAAAAAGACAGAAACAGTGTACTTCTTACACAAAAAGGTACACAAGAGATAATTACATAAAGCGATATGCATAACAACACACATCCCGTCATGCAGCAAAACAAGCCAGTGTCCACCCGGTAGAAACTTCCGGTTAATTTTGTGATAAACCTGTATACTCGTAAATTCCTTTTAATTATTCCACCCCTTGTCCGAAGTCTTCTTCGAACTCTTCTTCAGCCTCTTTTACTAAAGTTTCTGCCCGCAATGCACTTTTCGGAAAATATTTCGACAAGGGATAACGGAAAAATTTCATCTTGCCGACGCGGTTGGTGAATCTGCGGTCGGCCACAAAGTACACCCTGGACAAGCGCACTTCATGAGGAAGTACATCCTCAGGATGTTCAAAACCGTCACTCGTAACAGCTGCATGAAACGACCCGAGTCCACGAATAGTGACCGATTCTCCGCTTTTCAATATTTCCTCCATCACCTTAGGAAGATCGGTAAGTATGCTCAATACATCACCTTTACTCCTGCCACTTTGCGAAGAAAGCATATCTGCCAGGTCATTTTCATTCTTCCCCCCACGCTTCTGGAGTTTCTTCTGTACAGCGTAATAGAGCTCCTTAAATCCCTCTACTGTGCTGAATCTCTTCTTTCTTACCAAATAAATCAATCCCATAATCTTTCGTATTAGACGTTGTAATCAAACGTATTAAAGGTCATAACAAAACAATGTACGACATGTGCATCTCGTGCAGTATGACATGTACATCTCGTACAGCACGACATGTGCATGTCAGCATGTCCCAGATGTGCATGTCGTACAACGCTTTCTACAAAGGTAATGAATATATCCCGATAACAAAAGAAAGCTTCAGTTATTTCTTTCAAAAGTACACACCAGGCAGTACAACTTACATATAACCCTTTTTTAAGACGTTATCACCTATATTTTTAAAAGAATAGTTATCTTTGCAGACATATTTTAAACAGAATATACTGTTCACAGGCATTGATAGTAAATATAATAACGAAATAGATAAATGGCATTACAATGTGGTATTGTCGGACTTCCTAACGTAGGTAAGTCGACACTTTTCAACTGTTTGTCGAACGCGAAAGCACAGGCGGCAAACTTCCCTTTTTGTACAATAGAACCGAATGTAGGCGTAATCACTGTTCCGGACGAACGTTTAAATAAACTGGCGGAACTGGTACACCCGCAACGGATCGTACCCACTACTGTAGAAATTGTAGATATCGCCGGACTGGTAAAAGGTGCCAGTAAAGGCGAAGGATTAGGCAATAAGTTTCTCGCAAACATTCGTGAAACAGATGCCATCCTGCATGTACTTCGTTGCTTTGATGATGATAATGTAACACATGTAGACGGAAGTGTAAATCCTGTGCGTGACAAAGAGATTATTGACTATGAACTACAGTTGAAAGACCTCGACACAATTGACGCACGTATACAGAAAGTGCAAAAGCAAGCGCAAACAGGAGGTGATAAAACTGCCAAACAGACTTATGACATCCTCGTTAAATACAAAGAAGCATTGGAGCAGGGAAAATCGGCCCGCACTGTAAAGTTTGAAACCAAAGACGAACAGAAAATAGCCCGTGAACTCTTTCTGCTTACCAGCAAACCGGTAATGTATGTTTGCAACGTGGACGAAGCAAGCGCCGTAAACGGAAATAAATATGTAGACATGGTTCGCGAAGCAGTAAAAGATGAAGATGCAGAAATTCTTATTGTTGCTGCCAAAACAGAATCGGATATTGCCGAACTGGAGACTTACGAAGACCGCCAGATGTTCCTTGCCGAAGTAGGACTGGAAGAATCAGGTGTTGCCCGGCTTATCAAATCGGCTTACAAATTATTGAATCTGGAAACTTACTTTACAGCCGGTGTACAGGAAGTACGTGCCTGGACTTATGAAAAAGGTTGGAAAGCACCTCAGTGTGCGGGAGTAATCCATACCGACTTTGAAAAAGGATTTATCCGTGCAGAGGTTATCAAATATGATGATTTTATCCAGTATGGTTCAGAAGCTGCCGTGAAAGAAGCCGGTAAATTGGGTGTGGAAGGAAAAGAATATGTAGTACAAGACGGAGATATCATGCATTTCCGTTTTAACGTATAAAGAATGAATTATCTTATAGCAGGAACCGGAGGTGTAGGAGGCAGTATTGCTGCCTTTCTTGCACTTGGCGGAAAGGATGTTACCTGTATAGCCCGTGGGGCGCACCTGGAAGCTATACAGAACAATGGGCTGACGTTAAAGTCAGGCCTGAAAGGCAATCATACCATTCCAGTGAAAGCTTGTACAGCAGAAGAGTACACAGGAAAAGCAGACGTGATATTCGTTTGCGTCAAAGGCTATTCCGTTGACTCTATCACGGATCTGATAAAACGGGCTTCTCACGAAAAAACAATCGTAATTCCCATACTCAATGTTTACGGTACAGGACCACGTATTCAGCGTCTTGTTCCGGGCGTAACCGTTCTGGATGGTTGTATTTACATTGTAGGGTTCGTATCCGCCCCGGGAGAAATTACTCAAATGGGAACTATCTTCCGTTTGGTATATGGAGCGCATAGAGGCACAAACGTACCCGCCGGATTGCTTGAAGCCGTACGTGACGATCTGGTAGAAAGCGGAATAAAAGTAGATCTGTCACCGGATATCCAACGGGATACATTTGTCAAGTGGTCCTTTATCTCGGCCATGGCCGTCACCGGAGCTTATTTCAATGTTCCTATGGGCGAAGTACAAAAGCCGGGTAAAATACGCGATACTTTCATAGCCCTGTCTACCGAAAGTGCCATGCTGGGAAAGAAACTCGGCATTGAATTCTCTGAAGACCCTGTCACCTACAATCTCAAAGTAATTGATAAACTCGACCCTCAAAGCACTGCATCCATGCAGAAAGATATGGAGAAAGGACATCAATCCGAAGTACAAGGATTGCTTTTTGACATGATAACAGCTGCCGAAGAACAGGGGATAGCGGTACCGACCTATCAGGAAGTAGCCAAGAAATTCAGAATATAAAATTAAACTCAATAATTATGAATACCATTTTATTATCTATTAACTGGAACCCGAATCCCGAATTGTTCAACCTCTTCGGACTTCCCGTTCGCTATTACGGACTATTGTGGGCCGTTGGTATCTTTCTGGCCTATGTTATAGTTCACTATCAGTTCCGGGATAAAAAGATAAGCGAAAAGAAATTTGAGCCCCTGTTTTTCTATTGTTTCTTTGGTATTCTGATTGGGGCCCGACTGGGACATTGTATATTCTATGATCCCCAGACCTATCTCACCAGTTTCCGGGGATTCTGGGAAATGATACTTCCTATCAGATTCCTGCCCGACGGAGGCTGGAAATTCACAGGTTATGAAGGGCTTGCCAGCCACGGTGGAACGTTAGGACTAATGATTGCCCTCTGGCTCTATTGCCGTAAAATGAAAATGCATTATATGGATGTAGTAGATATGATTGCCGTAGCCACTCCCATCACTGCCTGCTGTATCCGCCTGGCCAACCTGATGAACTCTGAAATCATTGGCAAACCGACCGATGTGCCCTGGGCTTTCGTCTTTGAACGTACAGATATGCTACCACGCCATCCGGCACAGCTTTACGAAGCTATCGCTTATTTCCTGCTTTTCCTGGTGATGATCTATCTTTATAAGTTCTATAACAAAAAGCTACACCGCGGTTTCTTTTTCGGACTCTGTCTGACGGCTATTTTTGTATTCCGCTTCTTCGTTGAGTTCTTAAAGGAAAATCAGGTAAGCTTTGAAGACAATATGAGCCTCAACATGGGGCAATGGCTAAGTATCCCATTCGTGATCATCGGCCTCTACTTCATGTTCTTTTATGACAGGAAATCCATCAAGAAATGAAACATATTATAGACATAGAAACCTGGGAACGGAAGAGTAATTATGAGTTCTTCAAGAGTTTTCAGAACCCCACTATTTCCATTACCTCAGAGGTAGAGTGCGGAGGAGCCAAAGCCCGTGCTAAAGCCACAGGGCAATCATTCTTTCTACACTATCTCTATGCCGTTTTGCGTGCTGTCAATGAAATACCGGAGTTTCGCTTCCGTATAGATGCAGAAGGCAATGTAGTCTATTTCGACAGCGTAGATATGTTGACTCCTATAAAGGTGAAGGAAAACGGACGGTTCTTCACCATTCGTCTGCCATGGAACAAAGACTTCAACACCTTTTATACAGAAGCCAGATCAGTCATAGATACTATTGATCCCGACGGTGACCCGTATGATATGGAAAAAGTGGGTGGTAAAGACTTGCTTGATGTTATATTGTTAAGTGCTACCCCCGACTTATATTTCACCTCACTGACCTGTACGCAGGAACATCGTCATGGCAGTAACTACCCTTTGATGAACGCCGGAAAAGCAATATTAAAAGAAGGAAAGCTTGTAATGCCAATTGCGATGACTATTCACCATGGGTTTATAGATGGACATCATCTTTCGTTGTTTTATAAAAAAGTAGAAGAGTGGTTGAAATAGAGTACTTTCACCTATAGTTGATATAAAAATGCCCGATGATTGTACATGATCATCAGGCATTTTTATCTTACGTTCTTACTTCCCTCTCACTATCTTCTTTATATCATTCAGTTTGTTAAGCGCCTCAATCGGAGTAAGGTTATTCACATCCAGATTGAGTATCTCATCTCTGATCTGGCACAATATAGGGTCGTCCAACTGGAAGAAACTCAACTGCATTCCTCCCCTGTTCTCGCTCACATCACCCAATGGCTTACCGGAAATGCCTTGCTGACGATTGTCCGATTCAAGCTGCTTCAGAATTTCATTGGCACGCTTCACAATACTTTTCGGCATACCTGCCATCTTAGCTACATGAATACCGAAGGAATGCTCGCTACCACCACGTTCGAGCTTACGAAGAAAAATCACCCGATTGTCAACCTCTTTCACCGATACATTATAATTCTTTATCCGCTTGAAAGATTTCTCCATCTCATTCAGTTCATGATAGTGCGTGGCAAAAAGGGTACGTGCTTTTGCCTTAGGATGCTCATGGATATACTCTACAATGGCCCAGGCTATCGAAATACCATCATAGGTAGAGGTTCCACGCCCCAACTCATCAAACAGTACAAGACTTCTCGAAGAAACGTTATTCAGAATATCCGCCGCCTCATTCATCTCTACCATAAACGTAGATTCGCCAACGGAGATATTATCACTGGCTCCCACCCGGGTGAAAATCTTATCTACCAATCCGATGTGAGCACTCTCGGCAGGAACAAAAGAACCGATTTGAGCCAGCAAAGTTATCAATGCCGTCTGACGCAAAAGAGCAGATTTACCGGCCATATTGGGACCCGTAATAATAATAATCTGCTGCGTTGTGCTATCCAGCATCACATCATTAGCAATGTATTTCTCACCTATCGGGAGCTGCTTCTCAATCACCGGATGACGCCCCTGACGGATATCCAGTACGTCATTATCTTCAATTACCGGGCGAATATAGTTATTTTCACGTGCTACATTGGCAAATGCCAATAAACAGTCGATACGCGCTACCTGATTGGCGTTAATCTGGATGGCAGGAATAAATTCACTCAAAGCTTGTACCAACTCCGTATAAAGCCGGGTCTCAAGCACCAGAATCTTATCTTCTGCTCCGAGGATTTTCTCTTCGTACTCTTTTAACTCCTGAGTGATGTAACGCTCCGCATTGACCAGCGTCTGTTTGCGAATCCACTCCTGAGGTACTTTATCTTTGTGTACATTGCGTACCTCTATATAGTAACCAAATACACTATTATAGGCAATCTTCAGACTTGGAATCCCTGTCTGTTCACTTTCACGTTGCTGTATTTTCAAAAGGTAATCTTTGCCCGAATAGGCTATTTGCCTCAGTTCGTCCAACTCGGTATTTACCCCACTTTGAATCACGCCCCCTTTGTTTATCAATAAAGGAGGGTCATTGTTGATTTCCTTACTTATCCGGTCACGTATAGAAATACAAAGATTCAACTGCTCTCCTATCCGGTTCAGACTGGCATTATCTGCCTGCAGGCAAGCTTCTTTTATGGGTTCGATAGCCTGCAAAGCTATTTTTAACTGTACTACTTCGCGCGGTGACACACGTCCTACCGCCACTTTCGAAATAATACGCTCCAAATCCCCTATCAGATGCAGTTGCTCCTCAATCAGCTCTTTAAACTCCGGTTCACGAAAGAAATACTCCACTACATTCAAGCGGTCATTAATCGGCTTTTCATCCTTCAACGGAAATACCATCCAGCGCTTCAGCAAACGGGCTCCCATCGGACTAATCGTTTTATCAATGACATTGAGCAAACTGCTGCCGCCATCATTCATACTGCCGATAAGTTCCAGACTACGTACGGTAAATTTGTCCAGACGCACATACTTATCTTCTTCAATGCGGGCCAGCGAGGTAATATGACCAATCTGTGTATGCTGTGTCATATCTAAATATTGCAGGATAGCACCCGAAGCAATTGTACCATTCTTCAGATGTTCCACACCAAAACCTTTCAGATTTTTCGTCTCAAAATGTTTCAGTAGCTTCTCACGGGAAGTCGTTTCCGTAAAAACCCAGTCGTCCAGTTCGAAAGTGAAAAATTTACTTCCAAAGTTACCCTCGAACATACCACGTTTACCGCGTTCAAAGAGTACTTCTTTGGGACCAAAATTATTGAGCAGCTTATCCACATAATCGAAAGGTCCCTCTGCCGTCAGGAACTCACCGGTAGAAATATCAAGAAAGGCAATACCACAGGCTGATTTACCAAAATGTACTGCGGCAAGAAAATTATTTTCTTTATAATTGAGAATATTATCATTGATAGACACACCCGGAGTAACCAGTTCTGTAATGCCGCGTTTCACCAGTTTCTTTGTCATCTTCGGATCTTCCAGCTGGTCACAGATAGCTACACGTTTACCGGCACGAATCAGTTTTGGTAAATAGGTATCCAACGCATGATGAGGAAAACCGGCCATCTCAATAGTCTTTCCTTTTCCGTTGGCACGTTTAGTCAGGGTAATTCCCAGTATCTCAGCTGCAATAATTGCATCTGTTGAATAAGTTTCGTAGAAGTCCCCGCATCGAAACAGCATCACCGCATCCGGGTGTTTTGCTTTCAGGTCAAGGAACTGTTTCATCATAGGGGTTAGTTCAATATCGTTGCTCACAGGTAGTCTCCTCTTCTTTTTTAATTCAGTAATCAGTGGGCAAAGATACTGATTTCCCACTAATCTACCATCCCGTCAACACCAAGATTTATTGGGTTATTTTATAGTAAAAAAGTCTTTAAACAAGCTCCTGAATTATTAACAACCCGCACAATATTCTTAAAACGTGTTATAAAACATACTATTTTTCTTGGATTATTTGCAGATACCACCAAAAGCCGTACATTTGCAATGTGTTTTTCATAGTATTAGATTTAAGGTTAACAAAGGTTGGAGCAAGGCGTTGCTCCTTTTTTTATGTCCGTACCTTGCCTTTATCTCATTTCACACTTGCCAGAAGACGAACCACATTACCATCATTCAATTATATTCTTATCATCACTTCATTCTTTCACTTAGATGTAATGACCGTTTCTCCATCAGCTTTGCACATAATGAATACTTTCCTCCTGTAAGTAGGTTCATCCGCAGAATAAATAAGTTTTCCATTTACTTTCATCACTGATATAATCACCATTTGCTTTACGTTTGCCCTGATATCTGTGTTGAAGAGCCATTTCATAAGGCTTGCCCTTGAAGTATACATAAAAGGTAAAATCACTGTACCGCGAATCGCCGTACGCATAAGTAAAGAAACTATTCAAATTTTCATCCTTATCCATTACTATATTATTTATCTTATTATTATACCAAAGTCCATCAGTTGTTGTAGCAAACTCAGTAGGAGGTGCCGGTGGTGTATCAAGCAGAGTCTCACAGGAAATAGGCAATGCAATCATATTAATGAGATCATGCCCTTCTTCATCAATAAAATAGAAACGTACAACATGACCGCTAAAAAAAGGTCTCCCGTCTTTCATACTATCATACCAATGCTCTTCATCATCGTTGCATGACGCAAAGCCAACTGTCAAAAGAAGGAGTAATACCAGTCCAGATAAATACTTTGTTTTCATAATTCCTTAGTTATTATAGTTCAGTCTTTTTATCTCCCAATCCACACAAAAATAAGAAATAATATCCAAGCAGTAGTTTGAAGGAGCAATCAATTCAATAAAAACACACAAAATAATAGATTACACTGTGTCGATGTACCTCCCCGTAGAAAAAATACTTTTTGTTAAAATACCCCTTCCGGAAAGCCTTCTTTTTATAAATTTATAAATGCAAATATTAAAGCATGTTATAAAACACACTTTTTTATTTGGATTATTTGCAAATACCACAAAAGGCCGTATCTTTGCAATGTGTTTTTCATAGTATTAGATTTAAGGTTAACAAAGGTT
>DXWV01000058.1 GCA_019416685.1 Bacteroides sp. | reverse complement strand
GACTGGAAAAGCTATCATCGCTTCTCCTTCTGCAAAGAAAATGTTGGCTGAAGATCTGAAACAGCGTGCTCACAAACTTGAGAAAATCAAGAAAGATGCTGAAGCAATTGCTGCTAAATTGGAAGGTGTTTCTCTGACTATTGCAACTAAGGTTAGCTCTACAGGAACTATTTTCGGTTCTGTAAGTAACATTCAGATTGCTGAAGCGTTGGCTAAGTTAGGTCATGAAATTGACAGAAAGACAATCGTTGTAAAAGACGCAGTGAAAGAAGTTGGTGCTTATAAAGCTATCGTGAAATTGCATAAGGAAGTTTCTGTAGAAATTCCTTTTGAAGTAGTTGCTGAATAAGATTTAGAACTTACTAAATATAGGAAAGCCTGATCTCGTAAGAGATTAGGCTTTTTCTTATGTGTCAAGGTGAGGGATACTTGCTTAAAAGACAACTATTTCTTTTAAAGATTTACAGAATGAGGTGGAAAGAGGGGGTTGTTTAATTGTAATTAGTTGATTCTCAAGCTGAAAATAATCTAATATGTTTGATGTAAAGTATAGTATTTAATAGGGTGTTAAATAGGTACTTTTATGTTCTAAAGAAACGTATTTTGGAGTATTTAAAGTACGTACTTTTATAATGAAGAATTTCTGTATTGTCAGAGAACTGTTAATAGTGTTAATTGGGAGTACTTAATATGGGGTTCATATTTGAGTGCTTGTTGAGCGTGCTTTTCGGTGTCGGATGGGAAGGGTAGGCATAAAAAAAAGTCTGTTCGTGTTTTACACGCCAGACTTTCAATTCTCTCAGAGCTAAAATTATTCAGCTACTACAGTTTCTGTTACTGCTACGCTATCAACAGTTACTGTATCCATTGCTGCTGCCGCTTCAGCTGCTGCTGCTTCTACTGCTGCGATTGAGTCAGCGATACGGATAGAATCTGCTTCTGCTTTTGCTGCGTCAGCTGCTTTGTTTCCACAAGATGCGAATGATACTGCTGCGATAGCTGCGAATACTAAAACTAATTTTTTCATTTTCTTTGCTTTTAAAATCTGTAATACAATCAATTGCTTATTAAAACGCTGCAAAGATATGTACTTTTAGAATACGTTGTTCTCGAAAAGCCAACTTTTTTTATATTTTTTTTTGAAGTACACTTTCTATTTGTCTCGCAACATGTTTTAAAACATACTTAATTCACTGCTATACTATTATATAGATAGCGTTTAATACTTCTCTTAGGTGTTTTCTCGAATTCTGTTGGGTAGAGTTGTATCTGACTTATTTTCTCATAGTTGGCAACAGTAGCATTCAGATTCTTCAGATTTTCATCCATGATGGTCTTTAAATTATCCGGTTGGTTGAGTCCCAGTGAATCTAAAGATTCGTAATCAGCATATACAAGGGCTACCAATTTCTTATTTCTTTCAATAACAAGACTTTCAAGAATAAAAGGCAGATTATTTAGTTTAGCTTCAATTTCTTCCGGAAATATATTCTGTCCGCTCGAACTTAAAATCATTGTTTTCAATCGTCCGCGAATGAAGATATTGCCATTAGCATCTATTGTTCCCAAGTCACCTGTGCGCAACCAGCCATCTTCGGTGAATACTTCCCTGGTGGCATCCGGATTTTTGTAATAACCGGCCATAACATTCTCACCCCGTACCTGAATTTCTCCTGTTTCGGCTTCGGGATTTTCTTTGTAAATGCGTGCTTCCATAATGTCGAGTATCTTGCCGGAAGAGGTAGGGATAAATTCATTCCATGGGGCATAGCTGATGAGCGGACCACATTCTGTCATTCCATAACCAATAGTAAATGGGAATTTGATTTTGTGAAAGAATTCTTCTACTTCCGGGTTCATAGCGGCTCCGCCAATGATGATTTCTTTGAAACGTCCTCCCAGTGCATCGATCAGTTTTTTGCGAATCTGACCGTAAATTTGGCTATCAAGTAGAGGGATACTTAATGCCCACTTCATGCCTTTTTTATTGATAAGAGGCTGGATCGTGTTTTTGTATATCTTTTCGATAACGAGTGGAACTGTGATTATCAGATTGGGTTTCACTTCTTCGAAAGCTTTCATTATGATCTTCGGAGAAGGGGTTTTACCGAGCAGGGTGACGTGTGTACCTACAGCCGTAGCCGTCAGAAAGTCGAATGCACAACCATAGGCATGTGCCAATGGAAGGAAGGAGAGCACCTTATCTCCTTTTTTTAAAAGTTCAGTACGGATTCCGAAGGTGACATTTCCTGCAAGATTGTTTCCTGTCAGCATAACGCCTTTACTGAAACCTGTGGTGCCGGAGGTATAGTTCAACAACATTACTTTGTCGTTGGAAAGCGTGGTATATTGTACATCTTCCCGATGGAATCCTTTGGGGTATGCACGATGCATTTCATTATCCAGATGTTTGATGAATTTCTGTATCGTTTCACCGTCGCGTTGATATAGACAGCGGAAATCTGTAAGCGAGAATACACCGCGGAGTCCGGTCAATTTTTCTTCTTCGAGATTGTCCCAGATGGTATCGCTCGTAAAGAGAAAAACTGATTCCGAATGGTTCACAATATGATGTACGTCGTTCGGATTGAAGTCCTGAAGAATCGGCACGATAATTGCACCATAGGTGATTGTTGCCATATAAGCAATACACCATCGGGCATTATTTTTTCCGATAACAGCTATTTTGTCACCACGTCGGAGGCTACAATGTCTGAATAATAGATGAAGGCGGGCTATCTCTTCGGCTACTTGCCCATATGTGTAACTGGAGTCCTCATCATAGTCGGTATAACAAGGCAGGTCCCAGTTTTCCTGAAAGCTATTCTCGTATAGCTTAATAAAATTCTCTTTTATCATTGCACGTTTTTTAGTGAATTGTGCAAAAATAGGAATAATAATTTAATTAGGAATTAAAAAATAGTAATTAAAGTCTGTGGATAAGTTAAATTCTTGAGTTGTTAATTCCTGATTTTTAATACTTAATTCTCATAGATTGTGTAACTTTGCATCCAATATGCGTTTGTTAAAATTATGATAGATACCACTGTATTTCAGGATAAGACAGCTGTTTACTATACTTTAGGCTGTAAATTGAATTTCTCAGAGACCTCGACTATTGGTAAAACCTTGCGTGAAGCAGGTGTACGTACGGCACGTAAAGGTGAACGTGCGGATATTTGTGTGGTTAATACATGTTCGGTGACGGAGATGGCAGATAAGAAATGCCGACAGGCTATTCATCGATTGGTGAAGCAACATCCGGGAGCTTTTGTTGTGGTGACGGGATGTTATGCGCAGCTTAAACCGGGTGATGTGGCGAAGATTGAGGGAGTTGACGTTGTGTTGGGTGCTGAGCAAAAGAAGGATCTGCTTCAGTATTTGGGCGATTTGCAAAAGCATGAAGCCGGAGAAGCGTATACAACGGCTACAAAAGATATTCGTTTGTTTGCACCTTCATGCTCACGCGGAGATCGTACCCGCTTTTTCTTGAAGGTACAAGATGGTTGTGATTATTTCTGTTCTTATTGTACGATTCCCTTTGCGCGTGGGCGGAGCCGTAACGGAACGGTTGCTTCTATCGTGGAGCAAGCTCGTCAGGCAGCTGCCGAAGGTGGGAAAGAGATTGTACTTACAGGGGTGAATATTGGTGATTTTGGTAAAACTACCGGAGAGACTTTCTTTGATCTGGTAAAAGCATTGGATGAGGTAGAGGGCATTGAGCGTTATCGGATTTCTTCCATTGAGCCTAATCTGCTGACGGATGAAATTATTGAATTCGTATCTCATTCCTGCAGATTCATGCCGCATTTCCATATACCCTTGCAGTCCGGATCGGATGATGTACTGAAGTTAATGCGTCGTCGATATGACACGGCTTTGTTTGCTTCTAAAATAAAGAAGATCAAGGAAGTGATGCCCGATGCTTTTATTGGAGTAGATGTAATTGTGGGTACACGTGGCGAAACGGATGAATATTTTGAAGATGCCTACCGCTTTATTGCTGGATTGGACGTAACCCAGTTGCATGTATTCAGCTATTCGGAACGTCCTGGCACACAGGCTTTGAAGATAGACTATGTCGTAGCTCCCGAAGAAAAACATAAGCGTAGCCAGAGATTACTGGCTCTTTCGGATGAAAAAACACAAGCTTTTTATGTCCGTCACATTGGGCAGACAATGCCTGTACTTATGGAAAAGACCAAGGCGGGCATGCCGATGCATGGTTTTACGGGCAATTATATCCGGGTAGAAGTAGAAAATGATCCTTCGTTGGATAATAAAATGGTCGATGTGTTGTTGGGAGAGCTTAATGAAGATGGTACGGCATTGAAGGGCACTATTCTATAAAGGCTATGAAAAAGATATCTGTTGTTATATTAAACTGGAACGGTTGTGAAATGCTCCGCTCTTTTCTTCCGTCGGTACTTTGCCATTCCGATAGTGATGATATAGAGGTTTGCGTGGCCGATAATGGTTCTACGGATTCTTCTGTTGCCATGCTTCGGGATGATTTCCCAATGGCTCGTTTGATCTTGTTGGAAGAGAATCACGGCTTTGCAGAAGGATACAATCTTGCTTTACAAAAGGTGGATGCGGAATATGTGGTTCTGCTTAATTCGGATGTAGAAGTAACGGAGAATTGGCTCGAACCACTTGTCAGTTATATGGATGCCCATCCTGAAGTAGCTGCCTGCCAGCCCAAAATACGTAGTTGGCGACAGAAGCAGATGTTTGAATATGCCGGTGCAGCTGGTGGATACATAGACCGTTACGGCTATCCTTTTTGCCGGGGACGTGTGATGAATGAAGTGGAAGAGGACCGGGGGCAGTATGATACGATTGCTCCGGTATTTTGGGCTACGGGAGCAGCTTTGTTTATCCGCCGGGCGGATTATATGGATGCAGGTGGACTCGATGCCCGCTTTTTTGCCCATATGGAAGAGATAGATCTTTGCTGGCGGCTTCGCTCACGCGGGAGGAGTATTGTTTGTATCCCTCAAAGTGTTGTCTATCATGTGGGGGCGGCAACTCTGAAAAAAGAGAGTCCACGGAAGACTTATCTCAATTTTCGTAATAATCTTGTCATGCTTTATAAAAATCTTCCTTCACAGGAGTTGAATAAGGTGATGCGCGTACGGGCTTTTCTCGACTATGTGGCCGCCCTTCAATACTTATTGAAAGGGCAGTTGGGTAATGCTAAAGCAGTGTTTTATGCACGAAGTGAATATAAACGGCTTCGTTCTTATTTCCTGAAAGCCCGTGAAGAAAATCGGAGAAAAACTTGTGTTGATTCTATTCCCGAACGGATAAAAAGCAGTATCTTGTGGCAGTTTTATGTGAAGAGACGGAAACGTTTCTCCCAATTGTCTCACTTTAAAGGATAACACAAATGGAAAAAAAGTTAGTAAGAAAAATAGGTCTGGTGGCACATGATGCCATGAAAAGAGATCTGATTGAATGGGTGCTCTGGAATTCAGAACTGTTGATGGGACATAAGTTCTATTGTACGGGTACGACCGGTACACTGATTCTTGAAGCATTGAAAGAGAAACATCCTGATGTTGAATGGGACTTTACGATTCTGAAATCCGGTCCGTTGGGAGGTGACCAGCAGATGGGTTCGCGTATTGTAGACGGAGAGATCGATTATCTGTTCTTCTTTACCGATCCGATGACGCTGCAACCACATGACACGGATGTGAAAGCATTGACCCGTCTGGCCGGTGTAGAGAACATTGTATTCTGCTGTAACCGTTCTACAGCTGACCATATCATATCGAGTCCCCTGTTTGTTGATCCCGATTATGAACGGACTCATCCTGATTATTCCGGCTATACGAAGCGGTTTGAAAACAAACCGGTAGTGACCGAAGCGGTAGCATCGGTAAATAAACGGAAGAAAAAGAAATAGTGCTTCCCACACGGGGAGGTTCGGCAGGCGATGGGGGGACTCAAAAATGAGTTCCCTTCTGCGTTATCCCCGTGCTGAATTCAATCGATTTTTGACTGATATTCCCGGCTCCGGGGAACATTTTCCTCCCCGGAGCCGAGGACATTCCTCCCCGGAGCCGAGGACATTCCTCCCCGGAGCCGAGGACATTCCTCCCCGGAGCCGAGGACATTCCTCCTCGGAGCCGGGGAAAAAGTATTCAATGATGGGGTGAATTCTTCCTCATCATCTCTCATTCTTTGGTGCAAAACATCTCCACACCTGCCGCATCAATATCTGCTCCCATGGGTGGATTCCGTTTGGACAACTTTATTTCTATTTCTTCAATGGCAGGAAAATCCCGGAATAATCTTTCTACAATACGTCCGCATACATGTTCCAACAGCTTGGAGGGGATTCCCATTTCTTCTTTCAGTAGGGTATATACGTCGGCATAACTCACAGTATCCTCTACTGCATCTGTCTCAATGGCGTGTGCGAAACCAACTTTTAATCTCAGGTTGATATAAAACTCATTCCCCACAATCGTTTCTTGTGTAGCTACTCCGTGATGGGCAAAGAAGAGTATATTCTCTAAATGTATATAACTGGCGTTTATATTCATGACTGTATTTAGGCTTGAAAAGATGAATACTTTTACAAAGATACAACAAACCGGATAGAACTCTTACCTGATTCTTATCAAATCTTTCTGTGCCACCACCTGAGGCATTACTTTCAGGAAGAAGGGCGTTACGGCAATACAGATGCCCAATGTTATGAATAGTAGTGTGAAGGCTAACGCCCATTCGTTATGAATATACCGTGATACGAGCTGACCGGAAAAATGAAGTATCGGTGCATGAATACCAAGCGTGATTACCGAATAACGTCCCAGATAAGAGATTATAGGTATGTGCTTCACCCTCTTGCACAGCAACATAATCATAAAGATACCGGCAAAAGCGGCTATATAGAACTGGAAGATATTGCCATGATAACTGTTGGTACGCATCCCCGGGGTGAAAGCAACGAAATACATGATGGCAAGTGCAGCAATGATAAACAGGGGGATCAGCTTGTCGAGCCGATGCGGAAAGAGAAAGAAATTGTAACGGCGTATCCAAAAACCGGCAACGTAGAATGGCAGAGCTGTCATGGCCACATCTATATAAAATGGTAGTTCAAAACGATATTTCCCCATAAAGAAACCGATTGCTCCGATGAGTAGAGTGAGGGCGAATACCAGCTTCAGATGTCTGTCTCGTAAGAAATGGAGTAAATAGAATAGGATATTACAATTGAACAGTGCGATCAAAAACCAGATAGGAGGGTTGAACTTGATTAAATCGTGCCCGTGAAATACAACAAGTAATTCACTCCATTGCACCGGCAGATGAAATACACCGGGGGCTATTTTCCATACGACATACTTTAGCAGAAAAGCTCCGACATAAAAAAAAGTGAATGGGATAAGTAGCTTGTTGATTTTACGAAGGAAGAAACCTAAGAAGCCTTCATAAGATTTAAAGAAGATACCGGATATGAAGAAATAAAGCGGCATGCGGAAACAAGATACCATGGAGTTTTCATCAAACCTGTTAAATGCTCCGCCAATGTGGGCCATAACTACCAGAATGATGCAAACGCCCTTAGTGAGGTCTACAAAGTCAATGCGTTTGCTTTTGTTATCTTCCATTGTTGTGTTTGTATCATTTTATGGTCGCAAAGATACAGGATATCTTAATAATAACAACGCCTCTCCCGAATTGATTTAATAGGGAGAGGCGCTTTTTATGAAATTCAGGAAATGACGAGGTTTTTTTATTTCTCCGGCTTTCTTCCTGTCTGTTTAATCAACTCTTTTATTTTCTCGTTCAGGGTTTCTGCTTTCATCAACTGCTCCAGCGTCAGATGCATGCGATAGCGCCAATAGTGCCGTGGGTTGGCAGGTATGTTGATACGTTCTTCCTGTACGTTTGGATTACGCCATTTTCCATCTATTGCCAGCCAGTCCTGCAAAGAGAGGATACAGAGGATGGAATTACTGTACAGATGGTTACGGACTACTTCTTCGCACAATTCCGGGGTAGCCACTGCCGGAGCAGCGCCATAATGACCAAGCATGGTGTTGTAGTAACGCTGTGTCTGCTGATAATCTTCTTCCCACCAACCACGTAAAGTAGACATATCGTGCGTTGAGATAGTGCAGACAGAACGGTACGGATACTCATTCAAATGACCGAATTCATAAGTTGGATTCTTTGGCATGCGCTGTATCTCAAGACTGAGAATGCGCAGGTCATTCATTACCCATGGAACGCAGTCGGGGATCATGCCGAGATCTTCACCGCATACCAGCATACGGGTAGATTGTGTCAACTGTGGCAACTTGTTCATTGCTTGCTGTTGCCAGAACTGGTTATGGCGATGGTAGTAATACTGATCGTACAAGCGGTTGAAGGCAGCCTTTTCCCAGTCGTTCAGTGAACGGTAGATAAAGTCGTGCTGTACGCTGATACGCGGGTGGTATTTATCTGCTTCCTGACGGTCGGGCACAAACAATACATCGCTGATCAGCGCATACAACCCGTCACGAATCCATATACTATCCTCATCTGTTTTTCCGGCAAAGAAGGCTTCTACTTTACGTTGCGTGTCAAACTCATCACGCATACGATATACTTCCCAGGTATCGGTTGGCTCGATAAATGTCTGTTTCACATAATCGGTGTGTGGTCCGAACACTTGTCCTAAGAAATATTCGTGTATATAAGGTTTCAGGAATTCTTCACGGAAAGGAAGTCCATAACTTTCTATCTCTTCCCGGCTCATTGGCAGGGCGGGTACAAACTGTCCTAACAGTCCGTGAACGGCATGCATCGGTATCTCCCAGATACGGAAGAAACCCAGAATGTGGTCGATGCGGTAGGCATCGAAGTATTCCGCCATTTTCCGGAAACGTTTC
Organism: Bacteroides sp.; assembly: GCA_019416685.1. GTDB lineage: Bacteria > Bacteroidota > Bacteroidia > Bacteroidales > Bacteroidaceae > Bacteroides. The sequence continues at coordinate 17,166 of DXWV01000058.1, read as the reverse complement.
ATCCACCAGCTATAACCATCTTGTTCCATAACATCCCAGTTATAGGTTGGGAATCCCCAGTTTTGGCCGTTTACAGAGAAGTCATCGGGTGGAGCACCGGCTTGACCGTTGAGGTTGAAATAGTAAGGTTCCGTCCAGGCTTCCACACTGTTGCGACTGATACCGATAGGAATGTCACCTTTCAGTACTACCCCGTTTTCGCGGGCATATGTAGTCGCTTCAAGCAATTGCAGGTGTAGGTTGAATTGGATATAGAAATAGATTGAGATAAAGGGATAATCGACAGATCCCGGTTGGCACATTTTTTCTATCTCCTCTGCGTTGTATACGTTATGGCGGGGCCATTCGCGGAAGTTAGGCGTTTTGAAAGCATCGCGCAGATAACTGAATACAGCGTATGGCTGCAACCACTCTTTGTTGGCTTCAAAGAACTTCTTGAATACTTTGGAAGCCAGCACCTTTTCACCTTCCTGACGGAAGATAAGACGGAAGTATTCCCACTTTGTCTGATTCACTGCTTCGTAGTCAATTGTAGAAAGTGCATTCAGCTCTTTCTGCTTTTGATTAAAGACGGTAGCTGCTTCTTTGTCTTTCAGTGTACCCATCTTTTTGAGATCGGCATACATGGGGTGAAAAGCATAGATAGAGATGCTGTTGTACGGATAAGAATCCGTCCAGGTGTGAGTCATCGTCGTATCGTTAATAGGCAGGATTTGTACTATTTTCTGGTTCGTACTTACGGCCCAGTCAACCATGCGTTTCAAGTCTCCGAAGTCTCCTACACCAAAGCTCTTTTCTGATTTTAGTGAGAATACAGGCACGGCTACGCCGGCACCTTTCCATGCGGGGGTATTAAAATAGACGTACCGGTCGGAGATGACAAGCGTTTCGTTCGCTTTCAATTCCGGGTTAGCCATATAGCGATTTGGATTATTTTCCCATGTTTCGGCACGTTTCTCCTTTTTATTGTAGAGAACGAATTTGTATTCTAATGGGAATTTAAGTTTGCTTGCATCCATTTCGACCTGCCACTCTGGGAAGTTGATATCACTCATTAGCAATGCTTTGTCAGGATTCCAGTCACCCAGTGCTTTTTGGTTGCCACAGATAGCCACGCAGTAGTCTTCGTTGACGCGTGGAGCATATGCTTTTATTACCAGACTTTTTTTGTAACTTTGTGGTACACCGGCTCTATTATGATGTGCCAGCAATGATTCAGTGAAAGCTGAACTATAGAAGTACTGCTGTTCCGGAAGATTCTTCCAGCAGTCATTGATGCAGTATCTTTTCTTACTGTCACCTGTTAAATAGAGGCGGCGGGGAAAACTATTCCACTCATTGCGGACTACTTTCCCGTCTTGCCAGATGAGATAACTATAATTCACAAATTCTTCATTGGGGAGTTGTATTTCAATCTCTGTTGTCCAATGAATTCCATCTACAGTGTGGAGGGGAATGGAGCATTCGGGATTGTCTTCACCCAATTCGGGGATGGAGCCTGTGACTCTTACTTCTTCTCCCCAGCTGGTACGATATTCAATATTAAATGATACTATCATATATATTAGATTTTGATTATGAACGATTGATTATGCAAGTATAAGACATTCTTTTTATATATTATGTATCTGAATTCTTAGAAGTAATTTAAAATGTTATGCAAACGTTTGTGTTGGGATGTACTTTTCTTTTGCCTTGATGCAAAAGAAAAGATACCAAAAGAAAAGATCAAGGCTGCATTTTTTCTCCTACTCACTTCCTTCGTTCCGCTAAAGGGGCTCGAACTCGCTTCGCTCAGACAATCACCCCTTTTTAACGCTTCACTACGGGCGTTCGCTTAACGGAGAAAAAATGAGGCCGCAGCGGTTATGGTAGGGCAGGGGGATTGTTTGATTCTTTTGGTTATGCTTTAAGATTCTATTTGCAGATAGAATCTTAGAACCTATCTATCTTTTATTCTGTAACAGATAGCAAATAAATCGCTCCATGATTTAGTCTCATTCATACCATATCAGTGCGTTCCTGCCGAATGGTTCCTCGGCTTCATTTACGTAGCGTTAAACAAAACTCCGGCAAAAAGCGTCAAAGGGGCGATTGTCTGAGCGAAGCGAGTTCGAGTCCCTTTAGCTTTTTACCGGAGTTTTGTAGCGAAGTAAATGCAGCCTTGATTTTTTCTTTGGTTCTTTCTTTTGCATCAAGGCAAAAGAAAGAATATCAATTTACCCACACCTTGAAGCCCCGCACGTCGTACATATCAAACATCCTTCCTGATAAACCAGTGTTTCATTTCCGCAGTTCGGGCACTTCTTGCCTTTAGCTTCCGTACCATCCTGGATATATTTCTTCAATGCACGTTCCACACCGTTTTTCCAGGTATTGATATTTTCGCTATCCAGTTGTAGCGAACCTACCAGTTTGATCACCTGTTCAATTGGCATTCTGTAACGAAGCACTCCGGAAATCAGTTTTGCATAGTTCCAGTATTCCTTGTTAAACTTCTCGGACAGACCTTCGATTGTCATCTTATATCCGCGCTTGTTCTCAAACTGGAAGTCATAACGTTTGTTTCCGTTTTCGTCTACATTCTTAATGATACGGCCCGCAACGACACTCTTCGGAATGAAGATACCTTCATCATCATCCTGCAGACCAGTGAATATTTCATAAGGATGTCCATCGAGCAAACCTACCAGTGCCACCCATTTCTCTTTATTATTCTGGAAACGTACTACGTCGGCTTCCAATATAGATGGACGGGTTTCGACTACAGTAGGTGGTTTGCAAGGAGGCAGGTCCTCTTTCTTTTCAGGTTTGGCAGAGATCAATACTCCTGAACGTGATCCGTCACGGTATACTGTACAACCTTTACAGCCCGATTTCCAGGCTTCCACATACAAACGGTTTACAAGATCTTCATCTACATCGTTGGGCAGATTAATCGTTACACTGATGGAGTGGTCTACCCATTTCTGGATACGTCCTTGCATCTTCACCTTCATTAACCAATCTACATCGTTAGAAGTAGCTTTATTATAGGGTGATTTACTTACCAGTTCGTCAATTTCCTCCTGGGTATAACGTTTAGCAGGGTTGTATCCGTTAGCTTCCATCCAGGTTACAAACTTATGGTGGAATACGATATACTCTTCGAAAGCATCTCCTGTTTCGTCTACAAAGTCAACATGGACATTGGTATCGTTCGGATTTACTTTTCTGCGACGTTTGTATACAGGTAAGAACACGGGTTCTATACCTGAAGTTGTTTGTGTCATCAGACTTGTTGTTCCGGTTGGAGCGATAGTGAGGCAGGCTATGTTCCGGCGTCCATACTTTTTCATTTCTTCGTATAGTTCCGGATCTGCTTCGCGCAAACGGTTGATGAATGGGTTGTTTTTTTCGCGTTCTGTATCGTATATTTCAAAGGCACCGCGCTCTTTGGCCATTTCTACTGACGAACGATAAGCGCAAAGAGCCACAGTTTTATGAACTTCTTCAGAGAATTCCGTAGCTTCTTCTGTTCCATATCGCAGACCCAATGCGGCAAGCATGTCACCTTCGGCTGTAATACCTACACCGGTACGTCTTCCCTGACCGCTCTTTTTGTAGATCTTTTCCCATAATTCACGTTCAGTACGTTTTACCTCACTGTTTTCAGGGTCCTCATCTATCTTCTTCATGATACGCTCAATCTTTTCAAGTTCGAGGTCGATAATATCATCCATGATACGTTGTGCAAGTATCACGTGCTTCTTGAACAGATCGAAATCGAAATAAGCATCCGGTTTGAACGGATTAACTACATATGAATAAAGGTTGATAGCCAATAAACGGCAGGAGTCGTAAGGGCATAAAGGAATTTCGCCACAAGGATTAGTCGAAACGGTTTTATATCCCAAGTCTGCATAGCAATCGGGTACAGACTCTCGGATGATTGTATCCCAGAACAATACACCTGGTTCTGCAGATTTCCATGCATTGTGCACTATCTTTTTCCATAAGGTAGAAGCCTCAATTTCTTTAGTGGTAGTTGGATTGGCCGAATCAATCGGATATTGTTGTATGTAAGGTTTCTCTTCTACTGCAGCCTGCATAAATGCATCGTCCAGTTTTACGGAAACATTGGCTCCGGTGACTTTTCCTTCCGTCATCTTGGCATCAATGAATGCTTCTGAGTCCGGATGTTTGATAGATACGCTCAACATTAATGCCCCCCGACGTCCGTCCTGTGCCACTTCGCGTGTGGAGTTGGAATAACGTTCCATGAAAGGAACCAATCCTGTAGAAGTCAGTGCCGAGTTTTTTACCGGAGAACCTTTAGGACGGATATGTGAAAGATCATGACCTACACCCCCGCGTCTTTTCATTAATTGTACTTGCTCTTCGTCAATTTTGATGATGGCACCATAAGAATCGGCTGCACCATCTACTCCAATTACGAAACAGTTGGATAATGAGGCTACTTGATAGTCATTACCAATACCTGTCATTGGGCTACCCTGGGGAACAATGTATTTAAAGTGATCGAGCAGATTGAATAACTCTTCTGCACTAAGGCCATTTGTATACTTGGCTTCAATACGTGCCACTTCATTTGCAATTCTCCAATGCATGTCTTCCGGAGATTTCTCGTAAATATTTCCGAAAGAATCCTTGACTGCGTATTTGTTTACCCAAACTCTGGCAGCAAGTTCGTCTCCTTTGAAATAACGTAAAGATTCTTCAAAAGATTCTTCGTAAGAATAAATTTGTTTTTCCACGTTGGTATGTGTCTTAGATTACTTTAATAAATAAGAAAATGTGTAGAAGCTTACCTATCATTAACAAACGTGCCGCAAAGCTATGAATGTTTTTTGGTATATCAAAATAAAAATGAGATAAATTGCTGGTAGGCTGCAAGTTTTCCATTTCTGAATGATAAGCTATTGATAAACAATAAAATGATTCTTTTGTTCAATGCTTAAGGTTTTCCAAAAAGAAAATTAATCTATTTAGTACGAATAGAAAATAAAAAATCTTTTTATATCTTTGCAGGAAAAAAGATATGATTGAGACCGTTAAGAATAGAAGAACAATCAGAAAGTACTTACAAAAAGATATTTCATCTGATTTGTTAAATGATTTGCTTGAAACTTCATTCCGCGCTTCTACTATGGGAGGAATGCAGTTATATAGTGTTGTTATCACACGCGATAGCAAAATGAAAGAGAAAATTTCTCCCGCACACTTTAATCAACCAATGGTAAAAGGAGCACCGGTGGTACTTACATTTTGTGCAGACTTTCGCCGTTTTACAAAATGGTGTGAGTTGCGTAAAGCAATACCGGGATATAACAACTTGATGTCATTTATGAATGCAACGATGGATACATTGCTGGTAGCACAAACTTTCTGTACATTGGCGGAAGAAGCAGGATTGGGTATTTGCTATTTGGGTACTACCACTTATAATCCACAAATGATTATTGATACCTTGAAACTTCCGGAACTTGTTTTCCCGATAACTACAGTGACCGTGGGTTATCCCGATGGTATTCCAGCCCAAGTAGACCGTTTGCCTCTGGAGGCTACCATTCATGAGGAGTATTATCATGATTATACAGAGAAGGGTATTGATAAACTGTATGCTTACAAAGAGTCCTTACCCGAAAGTAAACAATTTGTAGAAGAAAACCGGAAGGAAACGTTGGCTCAAGTGTTTACTGATGTTCGTTATACAAAAAAGGATAATGAATTTATGTCTGAGAATCTGTTGAAGGTGTTGAAACAACAAGGGTTTATGTAAACAATAAAAAAGAGAGGCAATACTTATATTATGATACTGCCTCTCTTTTTTATTTAATTTCTTTTCTTTTTTAGTAATGCTTCTATATTCTCCAGGTCAGAGCGGAAGCTTTTGTCTACTTCGCACTGTCCTTTTACTGTTTTACAGGCATGAAGTACAGTTGCATGGTCCTTGTTACCGATAAACTTGCCAATCTTTGAAGTGGAGAAATCTGTATGTGTTTTGGCCAGATACATTGCTACCTGACGAGCTTGTACAACTTCTCTTTTTCGTGATTTAGTATGAATGGCAGTAGTATCCAGTCCGAAATGTTTGCATACCACATTGATGATATCATCAATACCAATGCTTTTGGCCTCATTGCGAACAACACCACGCACAATGTGTTGCGCCAGATCGAGGTCTATTTCCTTATTGAAAATAGTAGAACGTGCCATGATAGCAATAACAATACCTTCAAGATCGCGTACGCTCTCATTTACATTCTCTGCAATATATTCAATAACTTCAGGTGGAAACTGTAATCCATCACGATGAATTTTATTACGCAGAATATTCTTACGTAATTCTACCGTTGGTTTTTCAAGTTCAGCTACCATTCCCCATTTAAAACGGGTAAGAAGGCGTTCTTCCATTCCTTGTAATAATACGGGTGCACGGTCAGAAGTTAGAATCAATTGCTTGCCGTTTTGGTGCAGATGATTAAAAATATGGAAGAAAGTATTCTGCGTTTTGGTAACGCCTGCAAATTCTTGAATATCGTCAATAATCAGTACGTCGATTGTCTGGTAGAAGTTGATGAAATCGTTTGTAGTATTATTACGAACAGAGTCGGTATATTGTACCTGGAAAAGATGCGCTGATACATACAATACTCTTTTTCCGGGATACAGTTCTTTTATTCTTGTTCCAATGGCATTGGCCAGGTGAGTTTTTCCTACCCCTGATGCACCATGTAAAAACAAGGGGTTGAAGGCAGTACCAGCCGGATTCTGAGCTACGGCTTCAGCAACGCTTCTCGACAGCTTGTTACTGTATCCTTCAATGAAGTTTTCAAAATTATAATTAGGATTTAAATGTGGGTCCAGGTCTTGCGGTGCCGGAGCATGTAATAGGTTAGGTGCTTTATTGCCACTACCACGAATTACACTTGTCTGTGGCACGGCTATAGAACGGTTACTGGCTTCAAGATTTACCGTTTTATTAGGTATTGAAGTCCGGTCTACCATTACATTATACATTAACTTGGTTCCTTCGCCAATGACTTTATATAAAGTCTTTCGTAACAAGTCCACGAATTTATCTTCCAGAAATTCATAGAAAAACTGGCTGGGTACTTGTACGATTAACGTTTTGTCCTCATATTTTAATGGTACGATGGGGACAAACCAAGTTTTATATGTCGATTCGGGAACATTGTCTCTAATTATTTCAAGACAGCGGTTCCACAGCCCGACATGATTGGATTCACTCATAACGGCTATAATACATTTATTAATTAAGCAAAACTTCTACGCTTGCAAAATTGGGAATCTTATTTGAGAAAAACAAATCTATTTTTTCTTGTATTTCTCACTGAAAGAATAATGCCTTTACTTTCAGATACTTATGATCCTCCGATAAAATAGCCCCATTGTCGGGGCTATTGCTTTTTTATAATATTCTGTCTGATAGATTGTTATGATGATATCGAAGGGAAAAGAGATTCAAATAAGTATTCCTATATTTTATTTCTTTCAGTCTGTCTATGCACTTTTCAAAGCTTTTAAGACTTACAATTGGATGTGATGTTATTTAGATAAAATCTATATAACGCTATTTCTTACTTATCTTTCTTTCCGAATAAAGAGAAGTGTACATACCGTTTGGGGTGCTCTTTTAGATCCTCAAGCAGGCTTGCAGCATTAGCAGTTGTTGCATTCAGATTGTTGTAAAGTTGCGGATCGTTTAATAACAATCCTACTGTATTGTCTTTACTATTAAGCTTTTCTGTAACCATTTTTACGTTAGCTAGTGTTTGTTCAATTTCCTTAAATGTAGCAGCATAATTTATTTCCTTCAGGTTTCCACTGATGGTAATAAAGTTATCTCCGATTGTATTTAGTTTACCTGTTAGCTGTGGAATATCACGTCCCATTAATACCTTTAATTGTCCACTTGCTACTTCAAGATTAGCAGCAGTCTTTTCTACAGAGTGAAGTGTGGCGGGAATACTCTGATTGTTCAGAATGGTATTTAGAGAGAGCATAATAGAATCTAGTTTCGGCAACATTTGTTCTATCTGCGGCATGAGTGCAGCTACACTTTCCATCATTCCATTATTCAATTTACCTGGGATTGTGTCTCCTACTGCATATTTTTCCCGGGGGTTGTTTGCCAGGAGGATGTTCATTCTTACGCCACCCATTAATTCGGATACCAATTCAGCAGAACTTCCTTTAGGGATGCGGAGCTCTGTATCCAATTCCACTTCTACTATTACATTTTCAGCCTGGTTGTAGTCATAATAAATGTCACGTACAATACCGACACGTACTCCATCAGCGAAAACGGGACTTGATTTAGCCAATCCATTCACATTCTGGAATTTTACATAGAAATAACTTGAAGGTTTGAACATATTGATTCCCTTCAGATAGTTGATACCGTAAACGAGTATACATAGGGCAATGATTCCCGCTATTCCTATTCTGACTTCTTTTGTAATGTATTTCATTTCTGTTCTCTATTTATTTCGTTTCTTTTTAAACTCTGCAATTGCTGCGTTAATATTCATTTTTTCTCCATCCCGGAAAGCTATAATAAAAGCATCCTTAAATTTATCCGTGATAGCACGTTTACTCCTTAATACTTTATTATAATCACTTGAGGCTCCATAAGTATATTTATATAATCCTTTTTCTTTATAATAATCTACGTCTTTCAATCCCTTCAAACGTTTATCGTTTTTGGTCAGCGGACTTGACGAAGTTAGTATCTGTATTTTAAACGTTATTTCTCCACTATTTGTTGCACTTTCTACTGTGATAGGACGTTGTTGCGGTTTAGCTTGAGCTACCAGCTCTGTTTGGACCGGTGCACTGTCTGTTTTTTCTTTTTTGGGCTGTGTGGTAGCCAGTTCATTCTCCGATACCTCTTCATCATTAGGAATGATGGTATGGCTGACGCCTGTCAGGCGAATTTCATGTTCTTTTTTATAAGTAAGAAAAGCACGATAGATTCCTTTAGCCAATGTACCGGTTCCTTCTTCCGAGTTGAGGTAACGCTCCTCTTCAGGAGTTGAAATAAATCCCAGTTCTACCAGGATGCTCGGCATAGCGCTTGCTTTTAATACAAGAAATCCAGCTTGGTGTACTCCACGATCTACTCGTTTGCAGGTATGGCGGAATTGTTTTTGTACCAGGGAGGCCAAATGTACACTTTGCTCCATATATTTATCCTGCATAAATTCAAAGATGATATACGACTCAGCCGAGTTGGGATTAAAGCCGGCATAACGGGTCTTATAATCACTTTCGTAAAGGATTACTGAATTCTCACGTTGTGCAACAGCGAGGTTAGCGTCCGATTTGGCAAGACCGAGTGTCCAGGTTGATGCACCTTTAGCAGTACGGTTATTGGCTAGTGCATTGGTATGTATAGAAATAAACAGATCGGCTTTGGCATTATTAGCTATTTCTGCACGACGATTCAGTGGTATAAATACATCTTTAGTACGGGTAAAGATCACTTTTACATCATCACAGTTCTTTTTGATCATATTTCCCAGTTTTAATGCAACGTTCAGGTTGATATTCTTTTCTTTAGAAATCTTACCTACAGCTCCGGGATCATGACCGCCATGTCCAGGGTCAATAACGACAACAAAGTCTTTTGCCCATGAATTACTGATACAAAGCGGAGAGCTAAGTAGCCAAAGGCAAATGAATGTATATAATATGTAGTATCTATGACGTCTCATTTTATTGGAATGACGATGCAAATGTAGCAGAATTTTGCTGAAAACTTACTATTCACTATTAAGTTTTGTATTTTTTTCCATATTTCATGGGTTTATTTCCATGATTCGTTGTTACTTTGTGTTTTGAAATTATAAATGATATAGCGATGCTTAAGTTCCTGAAGAATTGGACATTGCCCATTGCCATGTTGGTGGGGGCTATTGGTTATCCATTATTTATCACTCTTTCTTTCTTGACTCCGGTACTTATTTTTACCATGTTGCTACTCACTTTCTGTAAGGTGTCTCCTCGTGATTTAAAACCGAAGCCTCTGCATTTATGGTTACTTTTGATTCAGATATTTGGAGCTATTGCTGTTTATTTACTTCTTTTCCGTTTTAATAAAATTGTAGCAGAAGGAGCAATGGTTTGTATTATTTGCCCTACAGCGACTGCTGCTGCTGTTATTACTTCCAAATTAGGTGGGAGCGCTGCCAGTCTGACTACTTATACATTGATTGGTAATATTGGAGCTGCTATTGCTGTTCCGGTTTTGTTTCCATTGATTGAGGTACATGCCGATATTAGCTTTTTTGATTCGTTTTTGTTGATATTGAGTAAAGTTTTCCCTTTGCTGATTTGTCCTTTTTTAGTTGCATGGCTTTTACAACGTTTTGTACCTCGCGTACACCGTACGTTGTTGAATTATCATGAACTGGCATTCTATCTTTGGGCTGTATCTCTTGCTATTGTTACTGCACAGACTCTCTCTTCTTTAATTAATGATCCGGCAGATGGGATAACTGAAATCATGATTGCTCTCGTAGCTTTGGTAGTTTGCTGTCTGCAATTCTTTTTTGGAAAAACACTCGGTAGTTTGTATAATGATCGCATTAGTGGTGGTCAGGCGTTGGGGCAAAAGAATACCATTTTAGCTATTTGGATGGCTCACACATATTTGAACCCTCTTTCTTCTGTTGCTCCGGGAAGTTATGTTTTGTGGCAAAACATTATCAATAGTTATCAGTTGTGGAAAAAGAGAAAGAAAGAGATTGAATAGTAAGCGTAAAGTTTTAATAGTTAATTGTTTATAATATGGGAGATAAGATGAATGCAGATTATAAGGTGGGTGATTTGATTTATGACGCAAATATTTATGATGGATTAAACACCTTCCTGTCTGATTTGCAATTTTACAAAAAGTGGTTGCCGGAAAATAAGGATGATAGGAGGATACTTGAACTCTGCTGTGGTACAGGCAGACTTACGCTTCCGATTGCAAAGGATGGATACAATATTTGTGGGGTTGATTACACTTCATCCATGCTTGAACAGGCAAAGGCAAAAGCTTCTGAAGCAGGATTAGAGATTAATTTCATTGAAGCAGATATTAGAACATTAAACTTGCAGGAAAAATTTGATTTTATTTTTATCCCATTCAATTCAATCCATCACTTATATAGAAATGAAGATTTATTTAAGACGTTAAAGAGGGTTGAGAATCATCTCAAAGAAGGGGGCTTATTTTTGCTTGATTGCTTTAACCCTAATATTCAATATATTGTTGAAGGCGAAAAAGAACAAAAAGTAGTTGCTGAATATACAACCAGCGATGGAAGAGAAATATTAATAAAACAAATAATGCATTATGAAAGCGCAACCCAAATAAATCGCATCGAATGGCATTATTTTATAAATGGCGAGTTTCATTCAATCCAAAATGTGGATATGAGATTGTTTTTTCCTCAAGAATTAGATTCATATCTGGAATGCGCTGGATTTAATGTCCTTCACAAGTTTGGAAGTTTTGAAGAAGAAGTTTTTAATGATAATTCGGAAAAACAGATATACGTTTTATCATTTAATAAATGACGTTACCAAATTTTAGGTGTATCCTGGAGCAGTATTTGCTGCAGACAAAACATTTTAATGTTAGAGAGTACGCTTGGGCTGATGTGAGAAAAAGTATTATATGAAATCTACCTGAAAGCATTGCGATATTGTCTACATGGGCAATGGATAGTGATTCTTACAGTAGGTATTTTATGCCTGCTTCTAATTCTAATAATATCTTTTTGGCTGCGAGCCCGCCACCATATCCGGTTAATTTGTGATTGCTGCCAATAACACGGTGGCAAGGGACAAATATGGAAATGGGATTTGCACCATTGGCTGCTGCTACTGCACGGATGGCCTTAGGATTGTTTAATCTTTGCGATAGTTTTGTGTAAGATATGGTTGTTCTGTAAGGAATATTAAGTAATTCATTCCATACAGCTTTTTGAAAGTCTGTTCCGATAAAGGCTAATGGAATATCAAATGTAGTTCTTTTTCGAGAGAAATATTCATCTAATTGCGCCATTGCTTCCGTTATTATTTCAGAATTTCCTATTTCATATTTAGCATGTAGTGTGTTCTGTAGTCGTTTGTCAATTATTGCTCTACGTTCCTCATTCATCCAATCGCACATGCAGAGCTTCTCTTCAAAAGATCCAAGTATTAACTTCCCGCATATGGATTGATAGTATTGTATTTGAATTGTTTCCATATTGTTATGTGTCTATAATTGTTGTTTATTAAATTGTTTGATGGGAGGGAGTATATGCTGTCCTTTGAGGTTTCGCTTTGTTTCATTAGGTTGAGAATTTAGTTTCAACCTATTGAGAAAGATTTCTCAATACGATGAGAATTTTGTTTCAATGCGTTGAGAATATTTTCTCAAAGGATTGAAACAAGATGAAACATTCGTGTTCCGAATCAATATAGTAGATACTTTTCCCGCATTTCTTTGTACTTTTGCAGTTCCGTCTTCCACCCTGCCCGTATTTCCGTTTCACTTTTTCCTGCTAAAATCTCTTTACGTACAGTATCTGTACCCATTAGAAGGTCGAACCAGCGTGCCCGGTCGAAGAAAGTGCTTCCGGCATTCGATTTCCAGTAAAAGCGCAGGAAGTAACGCAGAGTGAATCCATCTATATTGGCAACTCTTCTTAAATCTTCTCCATAACACAGTTGGTCTTTGTGCATGGGATTCTTGTCAAAACCAGGTAGCGAATGCGGAGTGAATGTAAAGTCACCATACTTTTTATCCGGTGCACCGAGCACCTGAAATGGGAAGGTTGTACCCCGCCCCACACTGATGCGGGTTGCTTCAAACGGACAGAGAGAAGCGTATAACCGTATAGCCTGGTCATTAGGCAGATTAGGCGAGGGCTTAATAGGAAGAGAATAAGGTTGGCCGTGTTCCCAGCCCGTCATGGGAATGACTGTCAACCGGCAGGCATCCGGGGTTTTATTTATCCACCCTTCACCATTTATCATGAGCGCCAGTTCGCCAATGGTGCAACCGTGGAGTATAGGGATAGGCAATATACCTACAAAACTACGGAAAGCAGGACGAAGAATGGGCCCATCTATATAGTCGCAAGGATTGGGCCGATCGAGTACAATCATCTCTTTCCCATTCTCAGCGCAAGCCTCCATTACATAAAACATTGTACTGATATAGGTATAGAATCGTGCTCCTACATCTTGTATATCGAATATAATAATATCTATATCCTGCAATTGTTGCATGGTAGGCTTTTTATTATTTCCATAAAGTGAGATGAGGGGAGTTCCCGTCCGACTGTCTTTTCCGTCTTTTATCGTTTCGCCTGCGTCTGCATTACCACGGAAGCCGTGTTCCGGGGCGAACACTTTCACTACATGAATGTTTAGTTGTAAAAGGGTATCGAGCAGGCAGGTTTGTTCTTCACCAACAATGGAGGTGTGGTTGACTACCATTCCTACCCGTTTCCCTTTCAACAGTGGCAGGTATTCTTCGGTACGTTCTGCTCCGGTAGCGAGAGTACCTTCTGCAAAGAGGGTGCTAATGCCGATAAACAGGCTGGTGAGAATGAAGATTATTATTCGGTGCATCTCGGTATTTTTTAGTAATATTGCACAAAAATATCCATTTGTATTGATTATTACAAGTTATAATAGGTGAAGTTATGAATCCGATTGATATAATTGATAAATACTATCCGCAGGATAATGAATTGAAACATATTTTATTAGTACACAGCCAGTCGGTGGCCGACAAAGCACTGTGGATAGCTGCACGGCATCCGGAGTTAAATCTTGATGAAGCATTTCTTTATGAAGCAGGCATGCTTCATGATCTTGGTGTCTTTCTGACGGATGCTGCTCCTATTTATTGTTTCGGTACAGAACCTTACATCTGTCATGGCTATCTGGGAGCGGATTTAATGCGTAAAGAAGGTTTTCCGTTGCATGCTTTGGTATGTGAAAGGCATACGGGTGCCGGGCTTTCATTGAAGGAAATACTTCATCAACAGCTTCCGGTTCCTCATCGCGAAATGCTTCCTGTGAGTATGGAAGAACAGGTAATATGTTTTGCGGATAAATTCTACTCAAAGACCCATCTTGACAGAGAAAAAACGGTAGAAGGTGCCCGGAAAAGTATTGCGAAGTATGGAGAGGAGGGACTGAGCCGTTTCAATCGCTGGTGTGAGCTATTCTTGTAGCACTAAAAAATAATTAAAAAGAGAGATTCCGATGTATAATTGATGAAGATTGTGTACTTTTGCCCCTTCAAGCGTAAACTATTAGTTAATGACGCCATTGAAAGCAAATACATTAATATCATTTATACTACTGTTTGTCTTACTGGTGCTTCCTGATGAGGCCATGTCTCAGCGTCGCCGAAACAGGGGAGTAGAAGGAGGTGTAGAGACATTTAACCCTCCGGTAGCTCTGAATGCAGATTCTTTGACGACTGACTCGGTAAGAACCGATTCTGTTGTTGCTAAACCCATTAAGAAACAGCCACTGGATGCTCCGGTGATCTATTCGGCAAACGATTCCATTGTTTTTGAAGAAGGAGGATATGCGCATCTTTACGGAGATGGAAAGGTGAATTATCAGAAGGTGGAGTTGGGAGCACAAATTATCACCATGAATATGGACAGTAGTACGGTGTATGCTCGTGGTGTGAAAGATTCACTGGGAGTAGAAACCGGAAAGCCTGTTTTTAAAGATGGTGATACTTCTTATGACACTGAGGCTATCCGTTACAATTTTAAGAGTAAAAAAGGATATATTAACAATGTTGTCAGTCAGCAGGGTGAAGGATACGTTACCGGTAATAATGCAAAAAAAGGAGCTGATGATGAGCTGTTTATGCAGAATGGTAGGTATACTACCTGTGATCATCATGATCATCCTCACTTCTATCTTCAACTAACAAAAGCTAAAGTTCGTCCCAAAAAGAATGTGGTGACGGGGCCGGCTTATCTGGTGGTGGAAGATGTACCGTTACCATTAGCTGTGCCATTTTTCTTCTTTCCCTTTTCCAGTAGTTATTCTTCCGGATTTATTATGCCTACTGTTCTTGATGACTCTGCCCGTGGATTTGGTTTATCAGACGGAGGATATTACTTTGCTATCAGTGATTTGATGGATTTGAAACTAACGGGTGATATTTTCACGAAAGGTTCGTGGAGGTTGGGGTTGGAGACGAATTATAACATGCGTTATAAATTTTCCGGCTCTTTAATGGCTGATTATCAGGTGACGAAAACTGGTGATAAGAATATGCCTGATTATTCGGTCTCTAAAGATTTTAAAATTGTGTGGAGTCATCGACAAGATCCTAAAGCAAACCCTAATGCCACTTTTTCGGCAAGTGTAAACTTTTCAACCAGTAGCTATGAACGTACCAATATTGGTAACTTATATAATTCCCAGTTGTTGACTCAAAACACCAAAACATCAAGTATCAGTTACTCACGCACCTTTCCAGACATTGGTCTGACGCTGTCGGGAACTACTAATATATCGCAGACTATGAGAGACTCTTCTATTGCTGTAACATTGCCTGACTTGAATATTTCATTGACTCGTCGTTTTCCATTCAAGAGGAAAAAAGCAGTAGGTGCGGAGCGTTGGTATGAAAAGATTTCATTTCAATATACGGGTCGTCTAACGAATTCTATCACAACTAAAGATGATCGTTTATTTAAATCAAATCTGATAAAGGACTGGAAAAATGCTATGCAACATACCATTCCGGTGAGTGCTACATTTACTCTTTTTAAATATTTCAATCTGACCCCGTCATTCAATTACACAGAACGTTGGTACACCCATAAGACTGATAATTATTATAATGAAGAAAAGCGCCAATGGGTAGCTACCGATACTATTTATGGTTTTAACCGTGTGTCCAATTATAATTTCTCTTTAGGACTAAGTACCAAACTTTATGGTATGTATAAACCTCTTTTTATGAAGAAGAAAGAGATACAGATTCGCCATGTGGTAACTCCGCAAGTAAGTGTGAGCGGTGCGCCGGGGTTTGGAAAGTATTGGCAGGAACATGAAGATGCCAATGGAAACATGTCGTATTTTTCTCCTTATACCAGTCAGCAGTTCGGTACAGCACCACGTGAAAAACAGGGGACAGTGACTTTTGATTTGTCTAACAATATAGAGATGAAGTTTAAGGATCGGAATGACTCTATTAAAAAGATAAGTCTGATTGATGAATTGGGAGGTTATATTTCTTATAATATGGCTGCTGAGAAGAGACCGTGGAGTGACCTTACTTTGCGTCTACGCTTAAAGTTGACCAAGAACTATACGTTCAATCTGAATTCTACGTTTGCTACATATGCCTATACGTTTGATAAAGATGGCAGGGTTGTGACTGGCGATCGTACAGAATGGTCTTACGGACGTTTCGGACGTTTCTCCGGTTGGGGATCCTCATTTAATTATACTTTTAATAATGAAACCTGGAAGAAATGGTTTGGTCCTAAAGATGATAAGGATCAGAAGGATAAAGACAAAGATCAGAATGGAGAAGGCAGCGAAGATATGGATGCCGGAAATGATACCGGAACCACAAAAAAGGTAGAGAAAGCGCAGGCGGACGCTGATGGTTATCAGGTGTTCAAGATGCCATGGTCTTTGAGTGTGAACTATTCATTTAATATTCGTGAAGATCAGAGTAAGCCTATTAATGTGCATTCAATGCGCTATCCGTTTACTTATACGCACAATATTAATGCTTCCGGTAATATCAAGCTCTCGAACAACTGGCAGGTGTCTTTTAATACCGGTTACGATTTTCAGGCAAAAGAAGTTACTCAGACGTCAATGACTATTTCTCGTGACTTACACTGTTTCAATATGTCAGCAAGTCTCTCTCCTTTTGGACGTTGGAAATACTATAACTTTAAGATCAGCGCTAATGCAAGTATCTTGCAGGATTTAAAGTGGGAGCAAAGAAGTCAGACGCAGAGTAATATACAGTGGTATTAAAAAAACTCTCTCTGCTTTTTTAAGTATATATTCGATAGAATTTCAAAGAAATAAAAAGGGATATTCAGTAAATGTTCCTCTTTCTCATAAATCAAGAGAAAAGTTTTACTT
>DXWV01000057.1 GCA_019416685.1 Bacteroides sp. | reverse complement strand
CCATATGAATTTTTATAATGTTAAAACGGTGTAAAGTAAAACTGTATTAAGTCAGGACTATACCTGTTGCAAATCAGTTAATTAAGAAAATAAATTACTCCTTTCTTCTTTCAAACTCCTCTCTTCCGAAAGAAATAGAGTTGTTTTTTTGACAACTATTTCTGTATTGAATCAATCTGTTTTTTATTGGCACGAACTGTTAATATAGCTAAAAAAACCTTTCGTTTTTTGTTTTTTAGCTCTTTGATGCATAGTTTTGTAAAAAATCTAGGTGGGACTCAGGTGTTTTTGAAAGGTTGAATTGTCTTATTATTGACTTCGCTATCCGATTTTTCTCCTATTATATCAATATGTATTGCCATTGTGCTGTTTTACATTCTTTTCCTGTTTCCCGATCAATTTAATAAGAGTTTGTTGAGGCGTTTATACGGTTCAACAACAGATATAAAATGGTACTGAAGAAGCAATGACAGTAGCGTGTTTTACTAAATTGCTCAACAAAGAACTCTTCCAATTATAAAGTAGATGATAGCGTTACTTTTCGTATGGATTATGTGAGGGTTTGCAGGCTGATGAATTCGGAGTATATAGAAAAGCAACATCATCGAATAGCCGTTACTTTATTATTATTATTCATTTGTATCGTAGGTATGTGATATACCTTCGATAATAATTTATTTTTTATTAATGAAGAAATATCATCGTATTTTACTTTCTATCAGTATGCTATTGGCAAGTTACTTATCGCCTGTTTCGGCTCAAGAGAAGCCGGAAATCAAATGGGGTGGAGCCGTGCGGTTTAATTATAATTATTCGGATTGGAAAGAAGGAAACAAGAAGCGTGGAGGCGATTTGGGGTTCGACGTGTTTCGCCTGAATGTGCTTGGAGGATACAAAAATATAATGCTGGATGCCGAGTATCGTTTGTATGCCACTTCCTCCGGAGGAGGCATGTTGAAGCATGGCTGGGTGGGATACCGGTTTGACAACCAGCATCAAGTGCAACTGGGGCTGACTGCTGTACCTTTTGGTATTATGCCATATACGGCTAACAGCTATTTTTTTAATATCAACTATTATCTGGGATTAGAAGATGACGCGGATATGGGTATTAAATATCTTTATACAGGAAAACACTGGGACATGGCACTGGCTTTCTTTAAAAATGCGGATGTACTCGACTTTAGCGAAGGGGCCGAACCTTCGCCCAACCGTTATGCTTATGATATAGGTGGAAGAAACAAGGAAACCAACCAAGGGAATATTCGTGTGGCATATCGCTACGGAAACCTCTGGAAACAAGAAGCAGGCGCATCGGCAATGCTGGGTGGTCTTTACAATCTGGACACCAAACGGATGGGATCGCACGCTGCCTTGGCTGTACATTATCTTAATAGTTACAAAAACTGGGATTTCAAAGCTCAATATACTCTATATCGAATAAATGCACGAAACAAAGCGAATGAAAAACATCAGTCGCCAGTGGTGGGAGCCTATGGGTCTTCGTATGAAATAGCGTCCAAAGCCGATACTTATACGGCATCACTCGCTTACACATTTCTCGTTGACAAAGGAATACTCGACCACATTCGGGTGTACAACGATTTCAGCTTTATGCATAAATACGAGAAAGGGTTTAATGACAGCTATATGAACGTGACTGGGTGTTCTTTGAAAATGGGACCTGTCTATACATACATCGACTATGCATTGGGAAAGAATCAGGCATGGTTGGGCACTGATTGGAACGGAGCTTTTGCCGCAGGAATGCCTTCTGCAGAATGGAATGCCCGGTTGAATATAAATATTGGTTATTACTTTTAATATGCTTGGTTATGAATAAAATCGAAATAAAAAATCTCTGTCTTGTCTTCGGAAAAGAGAAGCTGCGAGCTTTCAAACTATTAGCCAAAGGTAAGACGAAACAGGAAATCTTGAAAGAAACAGGATGTGTGGTTGCCGTTGATAATGCAAATCTGTCTATACGAGAGGGGGAGATATTTGTCATTATGGGACTTTCGGGGAGTGGGAAGTCTACCTTGTTGCGTTGTATCAACGGACTGATACAACGCACATCGGGAGATGTATTAGTGAATGGAACTGATATATCGGATGCCTCTGACGAGGAACTGATACTGATACGTAGAAAGGTATTGGCTATGGTATTTCAGAATTTTGGATTGTTGCCTCACCGCTCCATATTACACAACATCGCATTTGGGCTCGAACTACAGGGTGTTAAGAAAAAGGAACGAGAAAGAAAGGCTTTGGAAATAATGAAGCAAGTGGGTCTGGAGGGTTATGGGAAACGAATGGTCAATGAGTTGTCTGGCGGTATGCAACAACGAGTGGGTCTGGCACGCGCCCTGACCAATGATCCCGAAATACTACTAATGGATGAGGCCTTTTCCGCTCTCGATCCGTTGATACGTGTACAGATGCAGGATGAATTATTGGCTCTTCAGGAAAAGATGAAGAAAACGATTGTCTTTATTACTCATGACCTGAATGAAGCCATCAAACTGGGTACTCGCATTGCTATCATGAAAGACGGGAAAGTGATACAGGTAGGTACTCCGGAAGAGATACTGACCGAACCGGCAGATGACTATGTGAAGCGTTTCGTGGAAAATGTAGACCGTATGAGAATCGTTACGGCCTCTTCTGTTTTGATAGAGAATCCGGAGGTAGCATTTTGGGAAACCGATACACCGGATGAACTGATTGACCGGATGAACGAGCGAAACATAGGTGTGTTTCCGGTGGTAGACAACAAGGGGATACTGATGGGAGAAATTCGCCTGAGTGAACTTTATAAATTGCAAAAGATGGGAATTGATACCATTCAATCGGCTGTGCGCAAGGAAATACATTCTGTGTCGGGCGATACCCCTCTTGAAGATATACTTCCTTTGTTGACTCGTTCCAATTCGCCTATCTGGGTGGTCGATGAACAGCGTGTTTTTCAGGGAACCATCCCGCTGTCGAAGCTCGTTATTGAGATGACGGGAAAGAATAAGAAAGAAATCAATGAAATTATTCAAAATGCCATAGACTTATGATTAATATAGGAGATTATATAGAACGAGCTATCCATTGGCTCACAAACAACTTCGCTTCCTTTTTCGATGGGCTAAGTATGGTGGTCGGAAATTTTATCGAAGGTTTTCAACAAGCACTTTTTGAAGTTCCAGCTAGTATAACGATCGTTGTGCTTGTTTTGCTGGCATGGCGTAAGGCGGGGAGGAATACGGCTATTTTTACATTGCTTGGGCTTGGGCTAATTTATGGTATGGGACTCTGGGAAGCTACTATGCAGACACTGGCGCTGGTGCTTTCTTCTACCAGTCTGGCTCTTCTCATAGGAATTCCGTTGGGTGTATGGACGGCACGTAGCCAGCGGTGTAGTAAAACTGTACGTCCCATTCTGGACTTTATGCAGACTATGCCTGCGTTTGTTTACCTCATTCCTGCAGTCTTATTTTTTGGCTTAGGAACTGTGCCGGGAGCTTTTGCTACAATCATTTTTGCCATGCCACCTGTTGTTCGGCTTACGGGGCTAGGGATTCGTCAAGTGCCCCATGAAGTGGTTGAAGCCTCTCAATCATTTGGTGCTACCCCGTGGCAACTTCTTTGCAAAGTGCAACTTCCACTGGCGTTGCCTAGTATTCTGACAGGAGTAAATCAAACCATCATGATGTCCCTCTCGATGGTAGTCATTGCTGCTATGATTTCTGCCGGAGGCCTGGGCGAAGTAGTGCTGAAAGGTATTACTCAGATGAAAATAGGGCAAGGGTTTGAAGGAGGGATCGCAGTAGTGATTCTGGCTATCATTCTCGACCGCATCACACAAGGGATAGCGAAGGGAAGGAAACGACGGGCGTGAGGTGACATTAAGCTATTTATAGAGGAACCAGCATAATATGTAATTATAAACCGAGGCTTTGATATAGCCTTTCAAAAAATCAAAGAAACATGAATAAACTCAGAATCTTATTAAGTGTATTACTCCTTGTCTTGGTCATCTTGACTTCGTGTAATCCGGCAAATGTTAAAAAGGAGATTACTTTCGCCTATGCCAATTGGTCCGAAGGTATTGCTTTTACTTACCTTGCCAAAGCTATCTTCGAGAAACAAGGCTACGAGGTAAAGTTGCAGAATGCAGATATAGCACCTATCTTCGCTTCACTTTCTCGAAAGAAGGCGGACGTTTTTATGGATGCATGGCTGCCCGTTACGCATGATGATTACATGAAGCAATATGGTGATAAACTAGAGATTATCGGAACCATTTACAACAATGCTCGCATTGGGCTTGTAGTCCCTTCATACGTCACTATCCATTCAATCGGAGAGCTGAATGGAAGCCGGAAGAAGTTTTCGGATAAGATTATCGGTATTGATGCCGGAGCAGGCATCATGCGGGCAACAGACAAGGCTATCGAAGCGTATGGACTGAAATACAGTCTGCTCACCTCTAGTGGTCCTGCGATGACTGCTTCACTGAAGAAAGCGATAGACCGCAAAGAGTGGGTTGTTGTCACCGGATGGACACCGCACTGGATGTTTGACCGATTTGATCTGAAAGTGCTTGAAGATCCCAAACAAGTGTATGGAACAACCGAGCATTGCAAGATCTTAGCTTGGAAGGGATTCTCCGAAAAAGATTCTTTCGCTGCCACATTGCTTTCCAATATTCATTTGACAAACGAACAAATCAGTTCTCTAATGTCCGCTATCGAAGCGACTCAAACTACGGAGGAGGATGCGGCTCGCCTCTGGATGAATGCGCATTGGGATGTCATAAGCAATTGGATACCCGAGAAAATCTCTGAAGAAGAGATATGAAGTTATAACGTTCCGATCCCCGTCTTTTAGGAGTGGAATAAGGGACATCTCATAGCTTTTCTTAGACCACTTTCTAAAATGTCAGGCAGTCAAGATGCTTGAAGATTTTTACTAATTATTATTCATTTTATTGGGATGGATGTCCATCTGAATAAAAAAACTTAAACAGTATGATATACAACAAGGTACAGCAAGAAATAACAGCGAAAATAGACAGTAAATCAGGACTCACGGATTGGACGAATTGGAAATGGCAGTTGCGGCATTCGATTAGGACGCTTGAGCAGTTTGAATACCTGACGGGAATTCAATTTGAAGAAGAGGAGAAGAAACAGTTGCAACAGACATTTGAAAAGTTTCCTTTATCCATTACTCCCTATTATCTTTCGCTTATTCGCACGGAAGACTACCGGAACGATCCTGTCTTTAAGCAGGCATTCGGAAGCCCCGAAGAGTTGATAACCCTAAAGTCGGAACGTGCCGACCCTTTGTCGGAGGACAAAGATAGCCAAGTGGAGGTGATTACTCACAGATACCCCGACCGTGTGTTATTTCATGTGAGCAATATCTGCTCTATGTATTGTCGGCATTGCACACGCAAGAGGAAAGTGGGCGACGTAGATTCGATTCCTTCCAAAGAACAATTGCTGGCGGGGATAGAATACATCAAAAACACTAAACAAGTGAGAGATGTATTGCTTTCGGGAGGAGACCCTTTGATGCTTTCTGATGATATGCTGGATTGGTTGTTGTCCGAAATCAGTCAAATACCTCATGTGGAGGTTCTGCGAATAGGCACCAGAATGCCAGTCGTTCTTCCTTATCGAATAACCGATAAATTAGTCGCTCTTATGAAAAAGTACCAGCCTCTTTGGATTAATACACACTTCAATCATCCCAATGAAATAACAAGTTCGTCTCGCAAAGCATTGGCACAACTTGCCGATGGAGGCTTCCCGATAGGAAATCAGTCGGTTCTTCTGGCCCGGGTCAATGATTGTCCACGGATAATGAAAGCTTTGGTGCACAGATTAGTACAGAATAGAGTGCGTCCTTATTATTTGTATCAGTGCGATTTGTCGGAAGGATTGTCGCACTTCAGAACTCCGGTTGGAAAAGGAATTGAGATAATGGAGAGCCTGATTGGGCATACCAGCGGATTTGCGCGTCCTACCTTTGTGATCGACGCTCCCGGTGGTGGTGGCAAAATTCCGATAATGCCCAACTACGTTATTTCCAGATCGGTGAATAAGCTCATCTTAAGAAACTATGAAGGAATGATAGCTACCTACACAGAGCCGGATAACTATCAATCGACGATATGTAATAATGATTGCGAGAAATGCACGCTTCAGATTGTTCAGAATGATGGCGATGACCTCCAGACGATTGGCATTGAAAGATTACTGTCTGACACCAATGATACTACCACCTTAATACCCGAAGACAATGAAAGAATACAAAGACGTAATGAGTAAGCCCGACTCAATCGTTCCTCTCGGGCGAGGATCCTTGATTCAGCACGGAAAGCAGAACGACCGGATTTATTTAATGAAATTGGCCGAAGAAGATGTAACGCTGGTTTTTAATGAGATTTCAAGACTATTGGCTTTATACGACTACTCTAAAGTGTTTTGCAAAGTTCCCGCACCGGTTGCTCCTCTGTTTCTAGCCAAGGGATATATGCTTGAGGGATACATCCCCGCATTTTATAATGGTAAAACAGGGGCTTTCTTTCTCTCCAAGTTCTTGAAAGCAGAGCGGCTCTCTCGTTTACCCAAAAGTCAATTGGAAACGCTTTATGAGGTTCAACAAACTCCCCTAAAGGAGAAGCAGTTTATTCTCAACTCTGCATATACAGTGCGGAAACTCAATCAAAAGGATATTCCCCAGATTACTGCGCTTTATGCAGAGACTTTTGAGAGCTATCCTTTCCCGATTGACAACCCCGACTACATTGCGGATACAATGGCAGATCATGTTCAGTACTTCGGAGCATTCAACAAAGGAGAATTGGCGGCTTTGGCCTCTTCGGAGGTCGACCCCGAAGCAATGAATGCCGAAATGACCGATTTTGCTACCTGCAAAGCGCATGCCGGTCACCATTTGTCTTGTTTGTTATTGGAAATGATGGAATACGAGATGCAGCGACAAGGGATAACGACGCTTTATACCATTGCACGGTTGGAATCTATTGCGATGAATAAGACGTTCGTAAGATTCGGTTTCAACTATGTAGGAACTTTACTAAATAATACGAATATAGCCGGGAAAATAGAAAGTATGAACCTTTATTATAAGCATGTTTAGTTAGTACAACTATCATTACCACCACCCCGACGGTTGTAGAAAACTCACGGGTGGTGATTCTTATTTTCGTCCATCCAGATATTCTCTTTTGAACATATCGACAAAGAGGAGAAACAAAGACAACCTTCTTGTATGATTGCCAGAAGTGTAATTCCAATAGCATTGGAGCGCACAATCATATATCTGGAGTATAAACCCCAAGGAGCTATAAACGTTTAAGATTATGGGAGTTCTATGACGAATGTTGTTTCTCCCGGCTGGCTTATACCCATAGAGAGATGCCCTTGATGTTGTCGGATGATTTGCCTGCATAGGCTGAGGCCAATTCCAGTCCCCTCAGATTTGGTGGTAAAAAAGGGAATGAACACTTTTTCCTGTAATTCTTCTGGGATACCGATGCCGTTATCTGCTATTTCTATAAGTATATGCTCTGTTTGTGATACACGAAGACTAATGACTCCGTCCGTTCTTCCTTCCAGAGCCTGCACAGCATTTTTCAATAGATTGAGAAAAACTTGTGATAATTGATTTTTATCTCCGTTTATTTCGATAGAAAGCGGGTGGCATTGTACTGAGAACGTAATTTGATTTTCTCTGAAATCTGTTTCCAGTAAGATTTCGAGTTTTTGTAGTAACTCATTTAATAAAAAAGGCTTCTTGTCGGGTTTGGACATATAAGAAAGGTGACGGAATGACTCAGTGAATTCCATAAGTCGTTCACTTTGCCCCTGAATGATGCTGAGTCCTTGTTTTGCCTTCTCATTCATATCCGAATACAAAGAAAGAGTTTGTGATAAAGAGATTACAGGAGCAATTGTATTCATTATTTCGTGAGTGAGTACGTGGGTGAGTTTACTCCATGATTCACTTTCTTTGTCACTTAATTCATCTTGTATATCTTTGATGGATAGTAAAGTGAAGACTTCTCCTTGTAGTGTCATTTGATTACGCGAAATACTAAGATGATTGTAAATTTCTCTATTGGTCAATAATCTTTCTACTTGTTGGCTATTGGATAATTGATTACATTTCAATAAATGAAGTGCAGCGCTGTTTGCAATCACTATTTTGCCCGAACGATCCCATGCCAATACTCCACTGGGAACTTCCTGCAACAGAGAATGATAAAAATGTTCCTGTTTTTGATATTCTACTTTTGTTTGTAGCAGTAAACTGTTGATTCGGTTTAACGAACGGTTTAGTAGTTTTTGTTCCTGACTGACATTCTCTTCGGGAAATAAGAGTATGTTTTCCTTATCTTGTACTGCATCAAAGAAGAGTCTTATCTTTCGGTTAAACGTATTCAATCTATGGGTTAATGCGCCTATCAGGAAGAAAGAACAAAGAATGAGCAAGCCTCCTATAATGATTCCTGTTTTTGACAAAATCATCCACATACCTGCTCCCGAAATGGCGAGAATAAGTAGAATATATGCGAGTATGACAACATAGATATGCTTGCTGAATAACATGACATTTAAATTTTAAACCGTTTTAGTTTGTTATATAAAGTCTGCCTGCTTACTCCCAATTGTTCGGCAGCTGCTGTGAGGTTACCGTTATTCTGTAAGATAGCCGTTTCAATAGCCTGGCGTTCCACTTCTTCCAGGTTGGGGACAATGGGTATAGATTGAGGCTTCCAGGCTTGCTTTATAAAGATATCTTTAGGACGTATGACATTGCTATCGCAAAGAATAACTGCTTTTTCGATGGTATGTTGCAACTCCCGTATGTTTCCGGGCCAATGATAGGCACATAGCTTCTCAATAGTTTGCTCGTGCATTTGTATATTGGGGCGTTGATATTTTGTGGCAAATTTACGTAGAAAAGTATCAATAAACAGGAGTATATCGTCTCCTCGTTCACGTAACGGAGGTATTTCAAGATGTATTGTATTGATACGATAAAATAAATCTTCCCGGAATGCTCCCTCTTTGATCATTTCCGGAATATCTTTATTGGTGGCCGAGATAAGGCGAATGTCAATTGGGATAATCTTGTTACTTCCTATGCGCATCAGATTACGATTTTGTAAAACGGTCAATAGCTTGGCTTGAAGAGAGAGAGGGAGATTACCTATTTCATCCATAAAGAGCGAACTTCCGTTGGCTGCTTCAAATTTACCCGGGCGACTTTCGCGGGCGTCGGTAAAGGCTCCTCGTTCGTGCCCAAAAAGTTCACTCTCAAAAAGGGATTCACTGATGGCTCCCATATCCACACTGAGCATGGTTTCTGAATGACGCGGAGAAAGCTGGTGTATTTCGCGTGCCAACATTTCTTTTCCGGTTCCGTTTTCACCGGTTATTAGAATATCAGCATCTGTCAGAGCTACTTTTCTTACTATTTTAATCAGTTGTATCATAGCGGGTGAGCGCCCAATCAACATATTCTGATTGTTCTTTTTCTCCTTCCCGGTAGTTCCTATGGGTTGTTTCCGGTGGTTGAACGCTTCTTTTATTTTCTGTATCAGGGTTTGGTTATCCCAGGGTTTTAAAAGAAAATCAGTAGCTCCGTTTTTTAAAGCTTTCACAGCTAATTCCACATCACCATAGGCAGTGAGCATTACTACAGGCAACGATGGAGCTATTTCGTGAATGTGTTTCAGCCAGTACAACCCTTCATTGCCATTATTGATGCCTGCTGAGAAATTCATATCAAGAATAACGACATCTATTTTGGAGGAAGAGAGCAAGGTAGTGATTTGATTGGGATTGGTAGCTGTTTTGATTTGTCTGAATTCATTCTCGAGCAGAAGTTCGAGTGAAGTCAGTACACCTTTATTATCATCTACGATGAGAATGGTTCCTGTTTCCATGAGCTGTTTTTATCGGTCTCTGAGTTTTGGGTAAAGGTATTTGTTTTTGATTCTCTTTGCAAATGACTGTCCAATATTTAGACGTTTTTGGAGGAAAAATTTGTAAAAGAAGGCAATTGCTATATTTTTAAAGCTGATAAAAGTTGCAGTGTCCAGTTTTTGGACGTTGTAATGTTGAAATATTGGACAGTTAATTTATGGTGTTATAGATATGTTTCTTACTATCAAAAGATTAAGAATTTTGGCATATCGTTTGCTTTTAGTAATATATAGCAGACCCACTGTAAGGTAATGCAGAGTGCTGTTTATATGATTCCTCACAATAAAACTCGGTGGAACTCTGTGGTGAATATAGATTTAAAGATACTATATATTATGGGAAAAAGATTATTTCTGATTTGTTTTCTGTTTTCGACAATATCATTGCAAGCTCAGGTAGAACTGACACTTGATGATTGTATTCGTTTGGGATGGAAACAAAATCCGGAAATAAAGAATAGTGCTTTACGAATAAAAGGAGCACGTGCCGATTATGTAGCTTCTATTGGTGCTTTTTTACCACGTGGGGTGGTAGATGTTACTGCCGGAAGACGTTACGGCCGTTCTATAGATCCGGGTACAAATGGCTATACCACTGAATCTTTTGATGAAGGGAGCATCGGTTTGGATATGACTCTCTCTTTGTTTGAAGGTTTCTCACGTATCAACCGGGTACGTTTCGAGAAGATGAATTACGAACGTACTGAATGGGAACTGAAGAATAGACAGAATGAACTGGCTTATCAGATAACGGATACTTATTATAAACTATTATTGGAGAGGAAATTACAATGTTTAGCCTATGAACAAAGTATTTTGGGCGAACGCTATCTCAGGCAAACAGAAACATTTGTTGAATTGGGATTAAAGTCTGAATCTGATTTACAAGAGGTAAAAGCCCGGTTTGAAGGGGATATCTATCGGTATGAAACGCGTAAGAATAGTGCGCGATTAATTCTGCTTCATCTGAAACAATTGATAAATGTTTCTGCTTGTGACACATTGATTATAAAGGATACGGTGAATGCAGAAATACTTCCTGTATTATCGGTTTCTTCTCCACAATATATTTATGATCGGTCAGTTGAGGTGTTACCTTCCATAAAAGTGATAGATTTGCAGCAACGTACTGCCCGTAAAGAGTATGCTATGGCAGGCGGGCAATTCTCACCTTCCCTTTATGTCCGTTTTACAATAGGATCAGACTATTATAACGGTTTCTCTTCGCACCAGTTGAAAAATAATATCGGCAAATATATTGGCATCGGCATATCCTTTCCTCTTTTGAGCGGCTTAGAGCGGCTTACACGTCTGAGAAAACAGAAATTGAGTATTTATCAGTTACAAAACAATGCGGAACTCGAAAAGCAACAACTTTATACCGAAGTGGAGCAGACGGTATTGTCTATTCATGCCGGACATAATGAGCATCGGCAAGCATTGTCACAGCTTCGTGCTGAAGAACAAGTGTTGAAAGAATCTGAACGAAAATGGGAGGAAGGACTTATTTCTGTGTTTCAGTTGATGGAATCGCGTAACCGTTTTATTTCTGCCAAAGCAGAATTGATGCGGGTACGATTACAAATGGAGATGTTATCGAGATTGGAACAGTATTATCGAAATGGAACTTTTATAGCAGAATAGACAAAATGGATACACTTATTGAACGAAAACCGGGAATGAAACGCAAGTATCTTTCGCTTATTGCCGGAGGGCTTGTACTGCTTGTTTTGATACTTTTTTTTATTTTCAGAGATACAGCTCCTTCTATGACTGTAGAGAAAGACCGTTTGACCATTGCTACAGTGAAAAAGGCAGAGTTCAACGATTATATTCGTGTTATTGGTCAGGTGATGCCTAATCGGATTATTTATATGGATGCCATTGAGGGTGGGCGTGTAGAGGAGCGTTTGAAAGAGGAAGGAGCCATGGTGAAAGCAGGTGATGTAATTCTACGGCTTAGCAATCCGCTACTCAATATTGGTATTATGCAGAGTGAAGCCGACCTTGCTTATCAGGAAAATGAATTGCGTAATACACGTATCAGTATGGAGCAGGAGCGATTGCGTCTGAAACAGGAACGTATTGGGGTAAATAAAGAATTGACTACCAGGCAGAGGCGTTACGAGCAGTATGAACGCCTGATGAAGGAACAACTTATAGCTCGTGAGGATTTTCTTCAGGCCCGCGAAGAGTATATGGCAGCAAAAGAACAACTTGCTGTGATTGATGAGCGTATCCGTCAGGACAATATTTTCAGGGAAAGTCAGATCACCAGTCTGGATGAGAACATCAGGAATATGAAACGTAGCCTTTCTTTGGTACGTGAGCGTATAGAGAACTTGAAAGTGAAGGCACCTATTGATGGACAAGTGGGCAATCTCGATGCGCAAATTGGTCAGTCTATTGCTGCGGGAGAGCATATCGGACAGATTATCACTTCCGACCTGAAAGTACAGGCGCAAATTGATGAACATTATGTGGAGCGTGTTATACCGGGATTACCTGCCGACTTTACACGTGACGGAGGCAATTATAAACTGGAAGTAATTAAACCTTATCCAGAGGTGAAAGACGGGCAATTTCGTACAGATTTATATTTTACTTCTGGCCGGCCTGAGAATATTCGCGCCGGACAGACTTATCATATCAATTTACAGTTAGGAGACCCTTCTCAGGCTATTCTTGTACCTCGTGGAGGATTTTTTCAGATTACAGGTGGTCGATGGATGTATGTTGTTGATGAAAGTGGTAAATTTGCCACGAGACGTTCTGTGAGAATCGGACGACAGAATCCGCAGTATTACGAGGTAACAGAAGGATTGTCTCCAGGTGAAAAAGTGATTATATCCGGTTATGAATTATTTGGAGACAATGAAAAATTGGTACTGAAATAGTAGTCAAGTAGTAAGTAGTTAAGTAGGATACTATGACTATTTGATTAATAAGATGAAACAACTTAGTAACCATACTATCTACTACTTACTACTTAACTACTTGACTACTTACTACTCTATTTATTTTTTTATTATGATTAAGACAGAAAAATTATCTATGCTTTTCACCACAGAAGAAGTGCAGACAAAAGCATTAAATGAAGTTACTTTGCAAGTGGAACGCGGAGAATTTGTAGCTATCATGGGGCCATCGGGCTGTGGAAAATCTACCTTGCTGAATATCCTTGGTACACTTGATTCACCTACTTCCGGTTCTTATCTTTTTGAAGGAAAACAGGTCGATAAAATGACAGAAAGCCAGCTTACTACACTTCGTAAAGGTAATCTGGGATTTATCTTCCAGAGTTTTAACCTGATTGATGAGTTGACGGTTTATGAGAATATAGAGCTTCCATTGGTTTACATGGGGATGAAATTGGCTCAAAGGAGAGAAAAGGTGAAACAGGTATTAGAACAGGTAAACCTTTTACATCGTGCCAATCATTTTCCACAACAACTTTCGGGTGGACAACAACAACGGGTAGCTATTGCTCGTGCTGTTGTGACAGATTGTAAACTACTATTAGCTGATGAACCGACAGGAAATCTTGATTCGGTAAATGGGGTGGAAGTTATGGATTTGCTGGATAAGCTCAATCAGGCAGGGACGACGATTATTATTGTTACTCATTCAGAGCGTGATGCTACATATGCTCACCGGGTTATCCATTTGCTTGACGGAAAAATAGTAGCTGAGAATATCAACCGTCCGATGACAGAAAAGTCTGAATCTAAATATCAGGTATTATGATTGGAAATTATTGGAATAGCGCCTTGCGTAATCTGATGAAGCGGAAAGTATTCAGTTTTATCAACATTTTCGGTCTGGCTGTGGGTATGGCTTCAGCTTTACTTATTCTTACGTATGTGACTTTTGAGTTTAGTTTTGATAAAATGCACTCCAACTATGACCGTATTTTCCGCGTAGAGAGCACATTTCATGAGGGCGATGTACAGACGGACTATTGGGCAAGCAGTTCCTTTGGCTATGCTTCAGCTATGAAAGAAAATTTAGCAGGAATTGAAGATTATACCCGGATTGGTTCATTACTTCAACCCGAGCAGATTGTGAAGTATGGCGAGCTTACCCTTCGTGAAAATCAGATAGCTTATGCAGATCCGGGGTTCTTTCGTCTTTTTAATTTTGAACTACTGAAAGGAGATAGAGTAACTTGCCTTGCGATGCCACGGCAGGTAGTAATTACCGAACGGATTGCGCAGAAGTATTTTAAAGATGAAGATCCTATCGGGAAGATACTTATCTTTACCGGAAGTGGGGGTGGGTTACCTTGTGAAGTAACGGGAGTAATGGCAGAGATGCCTTCTAATTCTCATATCCGTTATAATTTTCTGATTTCGTATAAATCTTTGCCTCAATATATGCAGGAATACTGGTACAAGCATGAAGTATATACATACGTATTGCTTGACAATCCTCAGCGGAAGGGAGAAATAGAGAAAGAGTTTCCCGTCATGGCTGAGAAGTACAAGACAGAAGAAGCCTTGAAGAATAAAATCTGGGGGGTATCTCTGGTATCATTGGCAGATATTCATTTGCAACCACAAGTTGGTTATGAAGCGGAAACGAAAGGGAATCGTTCAGCTATGATTGCTTTGATCTTTGCTGCTGTTGCTATTTTGGCTATTGCCTGGATCAACTATATCAATCTGGCAGTAGCCCGTTCTATGGAGCGTGCCAAAGAAGTGGGGGTACGCAGAGTGGTTGGAGCGTTTCGTAAACAACTTGTGTCACAGTTCCTGTTTGAAGCACTGTTGATGAATCTTATTGCTTTTGTATTGGCTGTGGGACTGATAGAGGTTGTACTTCCGTACTTTAACCAACTGGTGGGGCGTACGGTGACATTCTCTGTATGGTTGGCAGGATACTGGTGGATATTATTAGTTACTGTATTTATTGCAGGCATCTTTCTTTCTGGTTATTATCCGGCACTGGCTCTGCTCAATCGTAAACCGATTACTTTGTTGAAGGGGAAATTTCTCCATAGTAAGTCCGGAGAGCGTACCCGTAAAGTATTGGTAGTGATACAGTATACCGCTTCTATGATTTTGCTTTGTGGAACGCTGATTGTCTTTGCACAGCTCAGTTTTATGCGTAATCAGTCATTAGGAGTGAAGACAGGGCAGACGTTAGTGGTAAAGTTTCCCGGTCATACCGAAGGCATGAATACTAAACTGGAAGCGATGAAAAAGGCGATATCACGATTGCCATTGGTTCATAAAGTTACATTTTCGGGGGCTGTTCCGGGTGAAGAAGTGGCTACTTTTCTTTCCAATCGGCGGACGAATGATGCGTTGAAACAAAACCGTTTGTATGAAATGCTGGCATGTGATCCTGATTATGTAGATGCTTACGGGTTAACAGTAGTAGCTGGGCGTGGCTTTTCAGAAGAGTATGGCGATGATGTTGACAAGTTGGTTATCAACGAGACAGCTGTACGTAACCTTGGTTTTACTTCCAATGATGAGGCTATCGGTCAGCAGGTGACTGTAGAGTGTACAGATGCCCCTATGCAGATTATCGGGGTGGTAAAGGACTATCATCAACAGGCATTAAGTAAAAATTATACGCCTATCATGTTGATCCACAAAGATAAGATCGATTGGTTACCTCAGCGTTATATTTCTGTTGTGATGAAATCAGGTGATCCCAGAGAACTGGTATCTCAGGTAGAGGAGATATGGCATCGTTATTTTGAAGATTCCAGTTATGACTATTTCTTTCTTGATCAGTTTTTTGATCATCAGTACCGGCAGGATGAAGCCTTTGGGGTAATGATTGGCTCGTTTACCGGATTGGCTATTTTTATATCTTGTCTTGGCTTGTGGGTGTTAGTTATGTTTTCCTGTACTACACGTACTAAAGAAATGGGTATCCGTAAAGTTTTGGGCGCTTCTCGTTTTAACCTTTTCTTTCAGTTAGGTAAGGGCTTTTTCCTGTTGATATTGATAGCGGTCCTGATTGCTCTTCCGGTGGCATGGTTTAGTATGGATACCTGGCTGAGTCATTATGCTTTTCGTACAGAGCTGAAAGGTTGGTTCTTTATATTGCCGGTAGTACTGATGTTACTGATTTCTTTTGTCACGGTAGCTTGTCAGACGATGAATATCATTCTGAGTAAACCGGCGCGGTCTTTACGATATGAATAGATACTAACCATCTGTCATTTGCAGATATGGGGAAGACATTAACCCATATCTGCTTTTACCCAATCCTCTATCATTGTGGGAAGCGGACCATAAGGTTGTATACTTTCTGTCCGTAAAGGTTTCATTGTGCCAAAATCTACTTTGTAGTTTTTACCTTCAGGTGTTACATAATAGACATAATCTTTTTCTCTTTCATTAAAGGGTATATAAAACATACTTTCTTCTTCCTCTTTTGAAACAGGATACCAGCCGGTGACAAACGGTCTGCTTTCTATATTCGATGGATAAGTCATATAGTTGAAAAGATAGCAATAGATATCGAAATCAATATCGTAAGGAAAGCTTAATACATGTGCTTTGTTAGTGAATTTTTGTATCTTGATAATAGCTCTGTCCTTTTCTTTATTGTACATGGAGCAGAAATCTTTTACTAATATTTCAATTTCGCTGCTATTTACTTTTTCCACTAATATCACTTTGTTATTGGATACTCTATTCTGTGTGTGCATACAGTTTCTTCGTGCTCTTTCTGTTTGTCTTTTTTGTTTCCTTAGCCTCATTTTGTATAAGTCCCAGTACAGAAAGAGGATAAATACAGCTATTGATGCAAGATAGGCTATGGCTGCATGAGAATATTGTGTTTCTGCAAACATAAGCATGCAGAGTGCCATTCCTAATGAGCCAACAGGTAATCCGAGATTGTCATTCTTTTCTGAGTTACGGTACAGTTCTTTGAAGTGAGGACGATAAATCCATAAGAAGCTTATGAGTGCACTGATCCCAAACAAGATGAGAGTTCCATATTGTTTCGATAAACTTGAAGGAATCTCCATCTCACTCATCCTGAACAGAGTTACCAGAATGATCCAACTGCCTGTCATAAACGTATTGACACGTATGAATGGCAGTACATATTGTTTTAATGTACTTTGTTTTTCCATGTATACTGCTTGGTTTGTCTTGTGGGTAAAGTTAAATATTTTTGTTTTTATATCCAATTGATAAAAGAAAAACATTTATATCTGTTGATCTTTATATTTCTTGATCGGTATTGGATGATTGATAATCAGCGTATTGATTAACTCGAATCTACTACATTGCAATCAGAGCTGAAGTTTCTCAAGAATCAGATTAATTCGCATTTCCTGTTTAATATGCTCAATAATGACAATGTACTGATACGGAAAAATCTTGCTGAGGCTTTAAAAGTTTTGTTTAAGTTATAGGATTCTTTTGATAACAACGATATCTTTATGAAGTCTCACGAGATAGCTATTGGTAATAGTTATCATGATGCTTTTTTTGAAGAGTTTGTATTACGAAAGAGAATCAGATAAGTTTGTTTGTATATTATTTCTTTGAAAAAGTGAGACATTTAGACGATATTGGATAATAAATAACTAAATTAGAACATATAAGGCAGCCAAAATGTCATATTTTTGTCAGACATAAAAAGAGTAATATACTATGAAGAATAAGCTTTTGATAAGTTCTTTACTGTTGTCTTCGATAGGAGGTAGTAGTACAGTTGCCGGTACTGTTTCGGATAAGGAACACCCCAATATTATTTTGATATTATGTGATGATATGGGATTCTCCGATCTCGCCTGTTATGGGGGAGAAGTACATACCCCTAATATTGATTTTCTGGCAGAGAACGGAGTGCGTTTCAGTCAGTTTAAAAATACGGGAAGAAGTTGTCCGAGCCGGGCTGCTTTGCTTACCGGTCATTATCAGCATGAAGCCGGTATGGGGTGGATGACTGCTGTAGATGAACATCGCCTTGGTTACCGGGGACAGATAGCAGCGGATATCCCT
Source organism: Bacteroides sp. (assembly GCA_019416685.1). Lineage (GTDB taxonomy): Bacteria > Bacteroidota > Bacteroidia > Bacteroidales > Bacteroidaceae > Bacteroides. Next base: position 105,460 of record DXWV01000057.1, on the reverse strand, counting down.
ACGATTGCGGAGGTATTCCGGGACAATGGTTATGCCACTTATATGAGTGGTAAATGGCATGTGACAGTGGATGGAGCTTTCGATCAACCTAATGGAAGTTATCCGGTACAACGGGGATTTGAAAAGTATTATGGTTGTCTGAGTGGCGGTGGTAGTTACTATACTCCTAAACCGGTTTATTCCGGTTTGACAAGAATTAATCAGTTCCCCGATGATTATTATTATACGACAGCTATATCAGACTCTGCTGTAAGTTTTGTAAGAAAGCACCCTGACGATGTACCTATGTTTATGTATGTGGCGCATTATGCACCGCATCTACCGTTACATGCTCCAAAGAAGCGGGTTGAAGCTTGTAGGGAACGTTATAAAGTGGGATACGATGTGTTACGGCAGCAGCGTTTTGAGCGTCAGAAAGAGTTAGGGTTAGTTGATAAATCAATGGAACTTCCGGTCTATCAAAGGGAATTCAAAGGTAAACGTCCGGCATGGACCGAGCTATCTCTCCGGCAGCAAGAACAATGGATTACTGATATGGCTACTTATGCTGCTATGATTGAGATAATGGATGACGGTATAGGCAGGCTTATCGAAGCGGTAAAGGAGAAAGGCATATACGAGAATACGGTATTTCTGTTTATGAGTGATAACGGAGCAACCAGTGAAGGTGGTTATTTAGGGCAGTTGATGGCAGATTTAAGTAATACGCCTTATCGTAGTTATAAGCAATGGTGCTTTCAGGGTGGAACGAGTTCACCTTTGATTGTAAAATACGGCAATGATGTTAAAAACGGAGTGAAAGAGAAAGGTATTATTTGCCGTACCCCCAGTCATATTATAGATCTATTCCCTACTTGTTTGGATATGGCGTCTGTGAAGTATCCTTCCTCTTTTAATGGTAGGAAAGTGAAACTGGCCGGAACAAGTCTTTTACCCGCCATGAAAAATAAAAAACTACGTCCGCGTGATTTGTTTTTTGAGCATCAAACATCATGTGCTGTTATTTCGGAAGGATGGAAGTTGGTACGAAGTAATGGCAAAGCACCCTGGGAGTTAATAAATCTGTCGTCAGACCCTTTTGAAGAAAAGGATTTGTCAGCACAATACCCGGAGAAAGTAAGAACTTTGGAAAAGAAGTGGAACCGGTGGGCAGAACAACAACACGTTTTTCCTTTTGAATATCGTCCTTGGGGAGAACGTATTAAATACTACAAAACATTGAATCCTGATCAAAGCGGGAGATAGAATACTCTCCCTCGTACATGTAAAATCAAATGGATTAGATGGACAAGGGGGAAGGTACTTGAAGCCTTTGCCTCTTAGTCTTATTGCTCTGTTTGGCTACTTTTACTTTTCTGATGAATTCTTACAAAAAAAGTTGTGGTAGTAATAACTTATATAAGTCATTGCTACCACATGTAGTACGCTACGCAGAATATAACCTCTATTCTCTTATTTCTTTTCTAATAGAAACTCGTCTACTATTTTAATCAACTGGTCTTTAGGCATTGCTCCCTGTAAAATTTTTGGTTCTCCTTTTACTGGGATCATTAATAAGGTGGGTATACTTTGGATACCGAATGTTCCGGCAAGTTCAGACTCTTTATCCACATCTATTTTATATACGTCTATTTTCCCGGCATAGTCTTTACTTATATTATCTAAAATGGGGGCCATTGCTTTACACGGACCACACCAGGTGGCGTAAAAATCAATGATTGCAGGACGGTTGCCTTCAAATTTCCATTCATTGGGATTGGCTTCGTAATTATATACTTTCTTTAAAAAGTCTGCTTCAGTTAATGCTATTACTTCCATATCGCTTTGTTCTTTTTGAGAATAAACACTTTTATTGTCTTTATTACCTGCACAGGCTGTTGCTATAAAAGTCAGTGTGAGGATAAAAATTACAGTTAAGGTTTTAATTGATTTCATATACTTTCTTTTTTTATAGTTTTTACTGTTGCAAAGATAGTGATGTCAGGCATATATATAAATGACAATTTAGCTGGAATGTTTGACATTTTTTCCCTTTTAACGTTCTTCATGATAACTTTTCTAAAGAACTATCCTGTTGTTTTACTCCGCCAGACTCTTGTTGGATATTTTATCAGAATGAGTAATGGTTTTAAAGTATGCATAAATGTTTTTTCTATGTGGGATTATAAACGCTTATAGACTATTTATGTATATTAAAGAACTAATGAGTCGCTTTGTACCACGCAGTCTGATATTTTTCAGTGGCATAGGAGTTAGTACTTGGATCTGAGATTGTTGCACCGGAGAATGTATTGATTTTAATCTTTCCCTTGTTCATGGTGTAATAATAATCGGTATGCCTTTTATAGGGGATAGTGCGTTCCAGTTGTTCTTCAAATCGTGCCAATAGGCCGGCGTCTGTACAGAGTTTCGCTACATAGTCCCCACAGTCGAAAAAGAGGGTGGGGGTGTATCCGTCCATTGTCTGTATAGTATATAATGAAGAGGAAGGAAGAGTATATTGGTTATTTATCTCTTTCATTGTAGCAGCTAAATTTTCCAACTCGGAACATACCGTTACTCCGATTGTCCCGCAAGGCATTTCTTCGTAGTTCTTATAGAACTCGTAGAATGCATCACATATGCTTTCATAATCGACTTTACCCAACAGATGCGGACCAATCTCAGCATAAGGCATACCGTAAGCCATGATCTCACAAGGGGAAGCAATCAGATAGTCGGTAACTTCTTTCAGATCATAGGCAACTTCTACAGAAGCCATGTAACAGTCATCAAAGAGAATATACTCCATTTTTATTCCGGCATTTGCAATTCCCTCTGCAAGAGTGGTGGTGTTAGTTTGATATTCAGGACTTAATCCACCGAAATAGCGTGTCAGAAGTACGCCTTCATATTCCCAGTGCTTCTTCTGGCCTATACTTCGCACCTGTGCGGTTGGTACGGGAATCCATCCCATTCCGTGACAACCGATTGTCATGGCATAGCGGTTGGCAGGAGCGAGGGTTTTAACATCATTCAAAATGGAAGTAATGCCCGTAGCCGTAGTGAAAGCGGGGTTATGATAAATTTTCAGGGGTTTGCGTATGCATTTGCCATTATCATATGCCAACTCAAAGAGTACTGCTTCAGTGGGCGAAGTACAGAAGAATACTACAACCCTTTCGTTCTTGAGTATGTTTCGTTCTACTACACTCTCAAAATCTGATATATTGGTTTCGAAGTAAGATTTAAGATTGCTGGACCATGGAAGATACATGAGTACGGTCTGATCTGTTTTTACAGGCCAATCCTCTTGTTCGCATGATGTAAATGCCAAGGGAATGATTAACAGTATAAGGAGCAAAAAACGTTTCATTACTTTCAGTGGGCAGGTCATTATCTTCTTTCTTTTTATAACAATACATTTGCCTTTCAGATACAAACGTAAGAAATATTTCTCTAATAAAGAAAATATAGGGAGAGAATGTGGGTTACTATTCTATTTATTCATTTATATTTGCTGTTCCTATACAAGTTTCCCACAAATCAGGAGGTATAAAGATATGAAAACAGATAAAGAGAAAATGCTGGCAGGTGAACCCTATCTGGCTTTTTGTAACGAGTTGGTAGAAGATCGTGCCCGGGCAAAAGACGTTTTGTTTGAATACAACAATTTGCGTCCGTCGGACATGGAAAGACGTACTGAAATACTGAAGCAATTCTTGGGTGCTACCGGAAAGCAATTGCTGGTCGAACAACCCTTCCGCTGCGATTATGGCTATAATATTCGTGTCGGTGAGAATTTTTATGCCAATATGGGATGTACGATATTAGATGAGGCTTTGGTGACTTTTGGAGATAATGTACTGTTGGCTCCTAATGTGAGTATTTATACGGCAGGACATGCTGTAAATGTGACACGGCGCATAGCCGGTTGGGAGTATGCCTGTCCGGTAGCAATAGGGCATAATGTGTGGATTGGTGGTAATGTAGTGATACTTCCGGGAGTTTCGATTGGCGATAATAGCATAATAGGTGCCGGAAGTGTGGTGACAAAGAATATTCCCGCCAATGCCGTTGCTGTGGGAAATCCCTGTAAAGTGATTCGGGAACTTACCGAAGACGAACTGAAATAAAATACTTTAGATAAAACGGAATATGAAGAAACATTTTTTACTTGCAGCTGGTCTGTTTATGACATTTGCTGTGCAATATCAAACAATTATGGCACAAAGTCTTGAAAAGATGAATTGGTTTAATGAACCTGATAAATGGGAGATACGGGATGCACGTACTGTCTCAATGATAGTCCCTCCGAAAACGGATTATTGGAGAATATCCCATTATGGTTTTACGGTAGATGATGCACCTTTTTACTATGCTCTTTACGGTGGGGAGTTTGAAGCGAAAGTTAAAATAACGGGAAACTATGTGACTACTTTTGACCAAATGGGACTGATGATTCGTGTGGATCATGAGAACTGGATAAAAGCAGGTGTGGAGTATGTGAATGGTAAACAGAATGTGAGTGCTGTGGTGACACATAAAACAAGTGACTGGAGTGTGGTAGAGTTGGATAAAGCTCCTCGTTCTATCTGGATAAAAGCTGTCAGAAAGCTGGATGCCGTAGAAATATTCTTCTCATTGGATGATAAGAAGTATACGATGATGCGTACCTGTTGGTTACAAGATAACTGTCCGGTAATGGTAGGATTAATGGGAGCATGTCCTGATGGTACGGGATTTGAAGCTATCTTTGAAGATTTTCAGGTGAAACAATTGCCTGATACACGTCGGTTGGAATGGGCAAAGAAGCAAAAGTAAAACTTCAATTATGTTTCACCATAGAGAGTAGTACGAAGGAGTAATTGTATCAAAACTGTGTTATGCTTTCATGGGTACACAGGATGGAATGGATGATCCGTTGTCATCCGTTTCATCCTGTGTGCCATAGAAGATACTTTATTTCCGGAGCTTTATTTCCGGCACAAGTATAAACCGGGTGTCCGGGAAGTATTTCTCCATATACTTTCTGATAAAGCTTTGCGTATCCTTTTGTATTGTTTTATCTTCTACTGTGGGATACAGATTATACATCACAGTATCAAGACGGATCCCCCGGTTACGTATGGCTTCAAAGCTGAGTAATGTGTGGTTGATGCTTCCCAACTTGCCGGAGGTAACAAAAATGAGCGGGTAACCCTTTTGGGCTACATAGTCGATCGTCAGCAACTCTTCGGTCAACGGCACCATCAGTCCGCCGGCACCTTCGAGCAGAACGATGTCATAACGGCGGCTGAGTTCGGCGGTGGCTTGTTCCATCTTGTTGAAGTTTATGGGGCGCTTGTCCAATTGCGAGGCAAGATGCGGCGAAGCCGGATAGGAGAAAATCTCCGGCATAGTGAGTCCTTTACGATCTTCTTCGGTATGAGGAATTCCCATGATACGGCGGTGCAGGTCAATATCTTCGGAATAACCTACATTGCCGGTCTGAATAAATTTCTGGGTAATAGTACGCTTTCCGTTCTTATTGAGTTCGCGGGCCAGGAAACCGGTGGCATAACTCTTTCCGGCATCAGTGTCAATGCCGGATACAAAAAATACATTCTGTTTCATTGTTTCTTCTTTTTTGCGATGATATAAATAGGGTGATAAGTAAGTGTCACGGAGCGGTTGTTACCGGATTGGCGGGGATAGTCCTCGCAGAAACGGTTTAGTTCGCGCCGTGTCCAATGGTGTTTACCGGTACCCGTAACTCCTGTTTCTTTCAGATGATAGAGTACTTGCAGCGGATTGGTGAAGGTACGGGGAAGTACCTCTTCTTCTGCATAAATGATATCGTACATAGGGGCGAGCGAAGCCTTCAGGTCGCGGAGCGAACGGTAGGTAAGTCCGTGACCGGTGGTACTACGTATCTCTTCCATGTTCTTTTGCCCGAAAGTGGTGAAAGCGAAATACCCGTTTCTACTCAGATAGTTCGTACAACGGTGAAAAAAGTGTTCCGGGTTTTCAAACCATTGAAGGGTAGAACAGGAGGTGATAAGTTCCGTATCTTCGGGAAATGCGAGTGTTTCGGCATCTCCGGCAAGGAAGCCTACGCCCCGATTGAGCAGGTCCTCACAGCAGGTCTGCATGTCGTGGCAGATATCATTCAGGAGAAGTTGCTTCGGTTGCAGGGTATGATAGAGCAGCCGGGAGTAATTGCCTGTGCCGCAACCAAATTCTACTACTTTCCCCAACGGGGTCGGAGGGAGATATTGCTGTAAGAGGTGGATCATTTTTTCGGCTATCTGTTGCTGTATATTTGCTTCCCGCGTATAAGTACCGATTGCTTTAGAGAAACGTTCGGCTATCAGATTCTTGTCCATATTCATTTCAGGTATTGCGTAAAGAGTGATTCGTCATAATGAGCTTCGTTACCATGGAGGATGGAAGCGGAAGTCTCTTCCCAGGCAGTATGTTGATTGGCGGGAGGGAAGATACGGTCGTTTTCACCGATGATGGCTTTTTTCCAGGAGAAACTGGCAGGAGGAAGTTCCCGATATTGCCGGGCAATGGCGGCGAGTTCCTCTTTCAGGTCTTCTACTGACCGTTGGGGAGTAATGTGGCGGAAGCTGTCAAAAGCACTTCCATTGGCGCACATCCGGCGCTGGAATTTCCGAAGGGATGCTTCGTTCAAACCCTCTAATGTTCCTTCGAAAATGGCGGGAGGAATACCTCGTTTCTCGTCGATAGGGAAGGGGGTGCCGTTGATCGCGACACTGCCGTTGACAGGAAGTGCAATGCGTGAGAGTACTTGTGAGGCCGCCCAGACTCCCATAGACCATGCCACAACGTCGAAATGAGAGTAACGGGCTGCCGGGGAAGTGTCGAAATCGAGTGTATGATAATCGTAGCAAATCATAAAATCGCTTTCACGGGGTGTATATTGTATGAAAGGGCGTTCATCCATTCCCCAGCCTGCGAAGAACAGGAGAAGGCGATCTTGTTTATGATTCGTTGACGTATGGATATATTGGTTCATAGGTAGATGTGATACTTAAAATAATGTTGTGTAATATTACTATTGTCGCATTGTTCGGAATACTAAAGTCTGTCTTTGTAATGTATTGATTATTAAAGGGTTTACGGAACGCTTTTCTCCCCGGAGCCGAACAGCCTGCTCCCCGGTGCCGAAGAACCTCTTCCCCGGAGCCGGGCTACCTCCTCCCCGGAGCCGGGCAAGGCGTACGGCTTGGGGAGAAAACTGTATGTAAAATAATGCGATTCTGTTTGAGGTGGATTCCATATCGTTTAAACTTATATATTCAGACAAAACGGGAGTAACAGTTGGCATCTTAGCATCTTCTTTTTGAGGAAAATTTAAACAGGCTTTTCGTCTTTTGATATTTCATTTATTAATTTCTCCATTTCACTTTCCCTGATCTCTGCCGTCAGCGAGAATCGGATACGTGAGGTACCTTCCGGTACCGTAGGTGGGCGTACGGGCAAAGCATAGAATCCTTTGCGTTGTAGTTCTTCCGCCTTCCGGATGGCCACACAGCTTTCTCCTGTTATCAACGGCACGATGTGGCTGGTTGAAGGGCAGTCATATCCTTTGTTTTTCAGGGCTTCCCTGAGTTGGTTACTAAGGAACCGCAGAGTTTCACGTCTTTGCCGGAAGCCTGCCAGACGTTCCAGCATGAAGGAGGTCCACTGTACTGTCACTGGAGGCAATGCCGTGGTGAAGATGAAAGTACGCATCTTGTTAATAAGGTATTCCCGTATTACTTTCCGGCAGACGATATAGGCTCCTGCCGAAGCTAACGCCTTACCGAATGTACCTACCAGAAAGTCGATATCGTTGATGCAATCCTGCTCTTCTGCACATCCCAGTCCTCTCTGTCCGCGTACTCCGAAGGCATGAGCCTCATCTACATACAACAGTACATTGGGATATTGTTTTTTCAAACGAACCAGTTCCCGGAGATCGGCTTCGTCACCATCCATACTAAAGATACTTTCGGTGACGACGATAATGCGTTCGTATTCCGAATGATTCACTTGCAACAGACGTTCCAACTGGTTGTATTCATTGTGACGGTACCGGATACATTTTGCTGCCGATAGGCGTATGCCGTCTATCAGGCTGGCATGTACCAGTTTGTCTGCTAGGATGAGCGTGTGTGTATTGCTCACTGCCGGCAGAATACCTGTATTGGCATGATATCCGCTGTTGAATGTCAATGCCGCTTCGGTACCAAAGTCATCGGCAAGTTGCTGCTCCAACCGATCATAAATACTGAAGTTCCCCGTCAGCAGACGTGAAGAGGAGGAGGTAGGCAAAAAAGTCTCCGTGGTCAGGGTTTCCCGGAACTCCTGGTGCAGTTTCCTATCGTTTGCCAATCCTAAATAGTCGTTTGAAGAGAGATTCAGCATCCGCTGCCCGTCTACAATAACGTTTCTGCCTTCGTGTGTAATGGCAGGAAGCTTTCGTAGATTGCTTTTCTCTTTCAGTTCCTGCAACTCTTGTTGCATCTGTTCGATGGTGGTCATAATTCTTTAACTTATTTATTGATTAGTAGTTAAGTAGTCAAGTAGTTAAGTAGTCAAGTAGAAATGACTCGCCTAATGTATTCTACTTACTACTTAACTACTTGACTACTTAACTACTCAATTACTCATTGTTTTGATAACTCCACTCGTAAGTTTACTTAATTGTTCCGGCGTGATGATAAACGGAGGCATGAGGTATACTAATTTTCCGAAAGGACGTACCCAGATACCCTCTTCAACAAAGCTCCGTTGCATGTACGCCATGTCTACCGGCTGATGTGTTTCAATAACCCCGATAGCACCCAATACCCGTACATCTGCTACGGTCGGAAGTGAACGTGCCGGAGCCAGTTCCCGCTTCAGTTGCTCTTCGATACGGTATACATTTTCCTGCCAACCGGACTCTAATAACAGGCGTACCGAAGCACAAGCTACGGCACAAGCCAGCGGATTCCCCATAAACGTAGGGCCGTGCATAAAAGCTCCCGGTGCATGATTGGAAATCATATCCGCCACTTCATTGGTTGCCAATACGGCAGACAGTGTCATATATCCTCCGGTCAGTGCCTTGCCGATGCACATGATATCCGGTTCTACTCCGGCATGTTCCCAGGCAAAGAGCTTTCCTGTACGTCCGAAGCCGGTAGCTATTTCATCAAAGATAAGTAACAGATTGTGCTCATGGCAAAGTTTAGCTGCCTCCTGTAAATACCGGGGATGGTAAAACCACATACCGCCTGCCCCCTGTACAATCGGTTCAAAGATAAGTGCGGCGAGCTCGTCGGAATGTGTTTCTATCAGTTCTTTCAGAGGGAGAATATCTTCCGGATTCCACTCTCCATCAAAACGTGAGGCGGGTTGAGGTACAAAATAACGTACCGGTAGTGCTGATCCGAACAGCGAGTGCATCCCTGTTACGGGGTCACAAACAGACATTGCATTCCATGTATCACCATGATATCCGCTGCGTATGGTAATGAAATTATTCTTTTCTGCCTTCCCGGCGGCATACCAGTATTGTACGGCCATTTTCAGTGCTACCTCTACTGCCACCGATCCGGAGTCTGCATAAAATATTTTCTGCATCGAAGGAGGAACCAGAGGGAGCAACAGCTTTCCCAATTCAATGGCCGGATCGTGTGTCAGTCCGCCAAACATTACGTGCGACATTTTCTCCAACTGCTCCCGTACTGCTTCATTCAATACCGGATGATTGTATCCATGTACCGCACACCACCACGACGACATTCCTTCTACAAGCACCCGCCCGTCACTTAGCGTAATCGTAGCCCCCTCTGCCCGTTCTACTTTATATACCGGCAATGGATTCGTGGTCGAAGTATAGGGATGCCACAAATGTTCCCGATCGAACTCGTCCCCTATTTCTTTCCTTCTCCCTTCTCCCATCTCCCTTCTCCCATCTTTTATCTCGTATCCTGCTGCACAAATCATCTGCTTGTCTTCCGAAACTTTTGAGCCGAGTGTAGTTAGTAGATCTCCCACGATAGCCGAGTTGATGCCGATATGTAAAGCCCGTTTCATAGTTTCCGGAGAGAGTTGTGAACGTCCTCCGGCAAAGCGCAGATAGGCTGTCGGGTTGATAAAACGGAAAAGTGCAATAGCGGTCAATACCTCTTCTTCTGTCAGCGGTGTTGCGTGTTCCAGTGGGGTACCAGGGATCGGGCTGAGCAGGTTGATCGGGATGGACTGTACCCCAAGTTCCCGGAGGGTGAAAGCAAATTCAATACGCTGTTCCAGTGTCTCTCCCATACCGATAATGCCGCCGCAGCAGATATCCATACCTACCCGGCGTGCAGCATTGAGTGTAGCCAGTTTCTGCTCTTGCGTATGCGTAGAGCAAAGTTTCGGAAAATAGGAAGGCGCTGTTTCCAGGTTGCAGTGATAACGGGTGATACCTGCGTCGTAGAGTACCTGTAATTCATCTTCTTCGAGGAGCCCTAAGGAGGCGCATAGCTGAATGGAAGTATGCCTGCGCATGTAGCGGGTGGAATCACGGAGTTGAATAAGTTGTTTCGGGGAGGGTTTTCGTCCGCTGGTGACGAGTGAGAACCGGGCTATGCCCTGTGCTTCGTTGTATTGTGCCTGTCGGAGGCATTCATCTTTACTGACGAGGTCGTAGACCTCAGCTTTTGTCTGGTAATGGGAGGATTGTGCACACCATTTACAGTTTTCCGGGCAACGTCCGGACTTGGCATTAATGATGGAACACATGTCGAATTCGCGCTGTGCACGGGCGACGGTAATCTCATGGGCAGCCGCATATAGCGCTTCCCTGTCGGCTGTATTAGCCAGCCAGGCTGCTTGTTCGGGCGTGATATCAACGCCTTGCAGCACCTGGTCTTTAAGTTCTTCAAGTGTCATAAATGTATGATAAGGGATAGTTTGAGCAGCTTTTTGCTTGGCGAGCGAACGTTCCGTCACATTGAGATGCAACTGTCCGATGGTTACCTGGTGTCCCAGGCTGGCAAAGGCAGCATATCTCTTCCGGCTCCAATAGCGGAATCGGATGGCAGGTCTATGGATCGGACGGTTCGTTTTCATTCTTTTCTCAGGTTTTGAACGGGGCAAATGTACAAAGAAATTTTGAGTATGTGAACATAAAGACCTATCTTTGCGTACTACTAATGTCATACTTAGAATAATAGCCTTATGATTGATTTAAGCCGTAAACTCCCCATCGGGATACAGACTTTCGAGAAGTTGCGTAAAGAGGGATATCTCTATGTGGATAAGACTGCGCTTGTCTGGCAGATGGTAAGTACCAGTACTCCTTATTTTCTGAGCCGTCCCCGCCGCTTCGGGAAAAGTTTGTTGCTGTCTACTTTCGAGGCTTATTTTGAGGGGAAGAAAGAACTTTTCAAGGGGTTGGCTATTGAAGATTTGGAGAAAGAGTGGATCACCTATCCTGTGCTGCACCTCGACTTGAACGCCGAGAAGTATGATACTCCCGAAAGACTGAACAGCATTCTCAGTAACCACTTAACTCAATGGGAACTGAAATACGGAAAAGGAGTTGACGAAACTACCCTGTCGAGCCGTTTCATGGGAGTTATTAGACGTGCTTCCGAAATAACCGGGCGCAATGTTGTTGTCCTGATAGACGAATACGACAAGCCCTTGCTTCAGGCCATGCAGAATGAAGCTTTGCTGGATGAGTATCGCACGACCCTGAAAGCTTTTTATGGCGTACTGAAAAGCTCCGATCGTTACCTGCGTTTCGCTTTCCTTACCGGAGTGACCAAATTTGCCCAAGTAAGTGTATTTAGTGATTTGAACCAATTACAGGATATCAGTCTGTGGTATGACTATGCTACTGTTTGTGGTATTACCCGGGAAGAGTTAATTTCGACTTTCCATCCTGAGTTGGAAGTACTGGGCAGAGCTAACGATACCACTTATGAAGAAACGGTGGATGAGATGACCCGGATGTATGATGGTTATCATTTTCATCCTGCGGGAGAGGGCGTTTTCAATCCGTTTAGTGTACTCAATGCGTTGAAAGCAAAAGAATTTAATGATTATTGGTTCCAGACCGGGACACCTACTTTTCTCGTTGAACTGCTTAAAAAGAGCGACTACGATCTTCGCATTTTGATTGATGGTGTGGAAGCATCTTCTACCGCTTTTACCGAATATCGGGTAGAGGCACGTAATCCCATCCCGTTAATCTACCAGAGTGGATATCTCACGATAAAAGAGTATGATAAGCGTTTCAAGATGTATCGTTTGGCTTTTCCGAATGATGAAGTGAAGTACGGTTTTATGAATTTCATATTGCCTTTCTATACACCAATACCGGACGGAGAACGACGTTTCTACATTGGCAAGTTCATCAAGGAACTACAGGCAGGTGATGTAGCAGCTTTCCTCACTCGTCTTCAATCGTTTTTTGCCGATTTCCCTTATGAGTTGAACGAAAACAAAGAACGCCATTATCAGGTTGTGTTTTATCTGGTGTTCAAGTTGATGGGGCAGTTCACCGAGGCAGAAGTACGTAGTGCCCGTGGAAGAGCGGATGCTGTGGTAAAGACGCCCGATCAGATTTATGTCTTTGAGTTTAAGCTGAATGGCACGGCAGAACAAGCCTTACAGCAGATTGATGACAGGGGCTATCTGATACCCTATCTGGTGGATGGACGCGAAATAGTGAAGGTGGGAGTAGAGTTCAGTGCCGAAACACGAAATATCAGTCGTTGGCTGGTGGAGTAGCTGTTGCCAGATTATCATTTAGTGCTTTTTCCTGTATTGCTTCTTCAGATAAAAATTGAATCCTGCATATACCTGCAGTGTACCAAAGCCATTGTTCAGTGAGAAATTATTCCGGTAGTAATCATAGGTTCTGCCCACAAAGGAGGTCCCGGCAAAATATTTGCTGTTGTTGTAAACTACCCCTGCACGCAGTATGAAATCTATGTTGAAGTTTTGGTACCAGTCGTTTGTTTCTGTTTGTACTTTCTCAATCCGTGAGGTTTTGTAGGCTATGGCAGGTGTCAGTGAGAGGCAGGCGAGCCAGTTGCGTGCAAACACCCAGTTGTAGGCATAACCGAGAGTGAGACTGATATTTGTGTATTTGATATGTTCCACTCTCATATCTTCATTCAGGCTTTCCTGGATAGTTTGCGGCAGTTTGGCAGAATCGAAGTTCAGATGATGCGTGGAGATAGAAAAGCCTGCAATCATCGACCCGGCACTACGCCTTTGGTTAGTGCTTTGACTGAAAGCTGCCGGATAGGAAAAACGGCGATAGTTGAATACGTAAAATGCATTCAGCCCTTTTATATCTACTTTCAATCCGTCAAAACTTTCGGAGTAATTGTCGGGTACGTCATCAAAGCCGTCTGCTTTATGGATCCGGTAGTCGTTGCCGGTGCGGCGATAGAAAATATCCACCCCTAATTTGGCACTGTAAAGACTTAAGTCAAACTCGGTCCCTTTTCTTTTTCCTTTTTGTTTGCCATAAAGCCCGTCGGTATCTATGGACCATCCCAGGAATATCCAGCGCCAACCGAAGTAGGGACCTATTTTATTACGAGGGTTGGGAGAGAACCGTAACCGTTGTGACTGAGGAGTATTACTGCTTAGACTATAATATTCGTAGTTGGTGAAATGATCCAGCATCAGTGCATAGTTGTAACGGTTTGGGCTGATATAAGTAGTATCGATGTCACTGGGATTGAACAGATAGTTGAAAGCTCTTATAAATCCGTTGGGACGTTTGGCTGTCTCCACACTGTCCTGCATGACGATGTTGCTCTCTTCATTCTGAGCGAACAAAGAAAGAGGCAATATCACCAACAGACAAATTACAAGTTTTTTCATACTATTTTAATAAGTAGTTAGAATTTAGTAGTAAGTAGTTAGAATCCTTTCGGAATGACAACGCTGATATGCTGCATAGATTCTGACTACTAACTACTGACTTCTAACCTCATTATTCGCGAAATTAATACTTCCTTCCCGTTTGTGCAATCTTCCTTTAAATTTTGTTTCGTATCTTAAACAAAACAAGGCTATGTGATGTTAGATACCTCACGTAAATAAATCCTAAACCACAAGAAAATATGAGAATCAATCTACGTCTATTAGTAGCGTTTTTGGCCTTTGTTGTATCTGTATCGTTGCAGGCGGCCGTACAACAGGAGAAACGTATTTCGGGTACCGTAATATCCGACGGAGAACCATTACCCGGTGTTTCCGTACAGGTAAAAGGTGCCACTACCGGTACCATTACCGATATCGATGGAAAATATTCTATATCTGCCCCTGCCGATGGGATACTTGTTTTCCGTTTTGTAGGGTTAAAGACGGCAGAGAAGCCTGTGAACGGACGGAGTACCATTGATGTTACTCTTGAATCCGACAGTAAGGAACTGGACGAAGTCATGGTAGTAGCTTATGCCACAGCCAAAAAGTATAGCTTTACCGGAGCCGCTTCTACTGTAAAAGGAGATGAGATAGCCAAACTACAGGTAGCCAGTGTTTCGCGTGCTCTTGAAGGTACTGTTTCCGGTGTGCAGGCAAGTGCTTCCAGCGGGCAACCCGGTACAGATGCCGAGATACGTATCCGTGGTATCGGGTCTATCAATGCTTCCAGTGCACCGCTTTATGTAGTGGATGGTGTGCCTTTTGATGGTTCCGTCAACGCTATCAATCCGGATGATATTGCCTCCATGACAGTGCTGAAAGATGCTGCTTCGGCTGCTCTTTACGGTTCGCGTGGTGCCAATGGAGTCATTATTATCACCACTAAACAGGGGCAAACAGACTCTAAAACAACCGTCAATGTAAAAGCCTCCTTCGGTGGTTCCAATCGTGCCGTACGTGATTATGACCGTATAGGCACAAATGATTATTTCCAACTCTATTGGGAAGCCTTGCGCAATCAATATGCCAAGGATACGCAGAACTATACTCCTGCTACAGCTGCCGCACAGGCTTCAAAAGATCTGGTAACCAAACTTATGGGGGATGGTCCTAACCCCTATGGACCCAATTATTCACAACCTGTAGGCACGGATGGTAAACTTGTAGACGGTGCTACCCCTCTGTGGGATTTTGATTGGAGTGATGCTATGGAACAGCAAGCCTTGCGTACGGAGCTTAATCTCAATGTATCCGGAGGCGGACAGAAGAATCAGTATTTCTTCTCTGCCGGTTATCTGAATGATAAGGGTATTGCCCTCGAATCCGGATATCAGCGTTTCAACCTGCGTTCCAATATCACCAGTGAAATGACCTCCTGGCTGAAAGGTGGTGTTAACATGAGTTTTGCGCATTCCATGCAGAACTATCCGGTGTCTTCGGATACCAAAACCAGTAATGTTATCAATGCAGGGCGTACGATGCCCGGTTTCTATCCCATTTACGAGGTAAACCCCAATGATGGAAGTATCATTTATAAAGACGGAAGTCCTGTTCCTGATTTCGGGCCCTATCGTCCTTCCGGTTCTATGGCAAACTGGAACCTGCCCGCTACTCTTCCGCTTGATAAGTCCGAACGGATGAAAGATGAGTTTTCGGGACGTACTTTTCTGGAAGTTACCTTTATTCCAGGTTTGAAGTTCAAGACGAGTTTTAACTTCGACCTTATCAATTACAATTCACTCGATTTCACAAATTCCCTTATCGGTCCTTCGGTCACTACCGGAGGTGGCTCAAGTCGTGTCAACACCCGTACTTTCTCCTGGACGTGGAACAATATTGCGACTTATGATAAGACGATTGGTGAGCACCACTTCAATATACTTGTTGGACAGGAAGCTTATTCCTACCGTTATGATGAACTTTCTGCTTCTCGTACGAAAATGGCGTTACCTAATATGCCCGAACTGGTAGTTGGTTCGCAACTCACCGGAGGTTCCGGTTACCGGATTGATTATGCCCTGGTGGGTTATTTCTCTCAGTTCCTGTATGATTACCAGGATAAATACTTCTTCTCCGCCTCTTACCGCCGTGACGGTTCTTCCCGTTTTGCACCGGAGACCCGCTGGGGTAATTTCTGGTCGGTAGGAGCTTCCTGGCGTATCGATCGTGAAGACTTCATGGTTTCTACTTCCGATTGGCTTTCAGCTTTGACTTTAAAAGCCAGTTACGGAGCACAGGGAAATGACAACTTAGGTACTTACTATGCCAGCAAAGGGCTTTATACCATTGTATCCAATTTAGGGGAGAATGCACTTGTATCCGATCGCATTGCCACTCCGAAGCTGAAGTGGGAGACCAATCTCAACTTCAATGTGGGGGTGGACTTCTCTTTATGGAACAACCGTGTATCCGGTTCGTTCGATTTCTTCCAGCGCCGTTCTAAAGATTTGCTCTATTCACGCCCTGTAGCTCCTTCTATGGGATATAGTTCGGTTGATGAGAATGTAGGGGCACTGAAAAATACCGGTATTGAACTGACGCTGAATGGTACGGTGATCCATACAGAGGATTTCATGTGGAAACTTGGTTTCAACCTGACACATTACAAGAACGTAGTCACCGAACTACCTTTGAAAGACATGCCTCCGGTAGGGGTGAACAAGCTAAAAGAGGGGCGTTCCGTCTATGATTTCTATACGAAGGAATGGGCTGGGGTAGACCCGGAAAACGGAGATCCGTTGTGGTATATGGATATACTCGATAAGGATGAAAATGTGATAGGTCGCAGGACAACGAATGTGTATAAAGATGCTACTGATTATTATGTCAATAAGTCATCTTTGCCCAAGATATATGGTGGTTTCAATACAGCATTCTCTTATAAAGGCATCGAGCTTTCGGCGATCTTTGCCTATAGCGTAGGTGGGTATATCATGAATCGTGATATCACTATGATTCTGCACAATGGTAGTGCCGAAGGTCGTTCATGGGCAAAAGAGATATTAGATCGCTGGACACCGGAAAATCGATATACGGATGTTCCGGCATTGGGTACTACTTCCAATAACTGGACTTCCTACTCTACACGTTTCTTGCAGAACAATTCCTATATGAGGCTGAAGAACCTTACCCTCTCTTACACATTGCCGAAACAACTCGTCAACCGGGCGTCGTTGAGTAATGTACAGGTTTTTGTACAAAGCGATAACTTGTTTACTATTCATCGTAATCAGGGGCTCGATCCGGAACAAGGCATTACCGGACTGACCTATTATCGTTATCCTGCAATGAGAACTTTCTCGGGAGGAGTGAATGTAACGTTTTAGGATTCTAACTCCCAACTACTAACTAATTTATAGTTTATGAAAAAATATATCTATCCTTATATGGCCTTCCTGCTTTTATTGGCGGGATGTAGTGGTGACTTTCTTGATAAAGAACCTACGGACTCTGTTAGTTCCGATGAGGTTGGAGTACCCGGTAATGCCGAACGATTGTTTAATGGTGCCTGGTATAATCTGTTTGAATATGGCACAACCTATGCCAATATTGGTTATCGTGCTCTTCAGTGCCAGGACGATATGATGGCGGATGATGTCGTGTCCCGCCCTGCTTATGGGTTTAATTCATCTTATCAGTTCAATGATATAGCAATACCGAACAATAGCCGAACCTCTTTTGCCTGGTATCTCATTTATAAAACGATTGATAACTGTAACACCGCCATTGCTATTGATGGTGATTCGGAAGAATTTTTTCAGGCAAAAGGACAGGCACTTGCTTTGCGGGCGTTTTGTTACCTTCATCTGGCGCAACACTATCAGTTCACTTACCTGAAAGATCCCACTGCTCCCTGTGTACCTATTTATACAGAACCCACTACAAGTGAAACGGCGCCTAAAGCAAAATCTACTGTAGCCCAGGTGTATCAGCGCGTTTTTGATGATCTTAACCTGGCACAGAGTTATTTGAAGAACTATACCCGCAAAGGGGATGGGCAGAAATTCAAGCCGAATACCAATGTTGTCAATGGACTGCTTGCCCGTGCCTATCTGTTGACCGGACAATGGGAGGAGGCAGCAAAGGCAGCCGCCGCTGCCCGTCAGGGATATTCGCTGATGACAACGACTGCCGAATACGAAGGATTCAACAATGTATCTAATAAAGAATGGATCTGGGGGCATCCGCAGACACTTGCACAATCCGATGCTTCCTATAACTTTTATTACCTGGACGCAACCTATGTAGGTGCTTACAGTAGTTTCATGGCCGATCCTCATTTCAGGGATACATTCTCCGAAGGAGATATTCGTTTGGGATTATTCCAGTGGATGCGTGAGGGGTATTTAGGTTATAAAAAGTTCCATATGCGTGCAGATGATACTGCCGATATCGTGTTGATGCGTGCCTCCGAGATGCTTCTGATAGAGGCTGAGGCCCTTGCTCGTGAAGGTTTCCCGGAGAAAGCGGTAATACCATTAAATGAATTGCGCCATGCCCGTGGATTGGGTGACTATGATTTAACAGGTAAATCACAGGACGATGTTGTCAATGAGATCCTGATGGAGCGTCGTCGTGAACTTTGGGGAGAGGGTTTCAGTATTACTGATATCTTACGTACACAGCAATCTGTGAAGCGTGTTGCACTTTCCGTTGAAGAGCAGGCGCAGCAAGTAGATGCCTGGCAGGAAGGAGGAGGATTTGCCAAACGTACTCCGTTAGGACATTGGTTCCTTACATTCTCCGGAGGAGATGCATTTGTGCCCAACAGTATCAACTATCTGTATGCTATCCCGAAAGCTGAGATCGATGCCAATCCGAATTTGTAGGCTTTCGGATGCTTCCTGCACGGGGAGGTACGACAAGCGATGATTAATTATTGAAACGCAGATGATCGCAGATTTTCGCAAAGAATATAAAGAGAAAGAACAACAGTCTCTTAATTTGCGTTAATCTGCGATCATTTGTGTTTTAATAAAATGCTGTTATAGTATGAATTAACTACTTAAACAAATAACTTGTGAAACTCTGTGGTGAAATATATTCATTACTTTTCAGCCAACAACCATGTCCACTTATGCCAGACACTTTCCAAAGGTCCTTGTTTATGTTTGGATAGCCACCATTTACAGAACCGGACTTGCAGTAAGAAAAGGACAATACCGATAATCAGACTGACTGTATAGCCACAGTAAGGAGCCAGGTAAAATCCGAACGGAAAATAAATGATAGCTCCCATGATAGATTGGCTGATATAATTGGTAAGACTCATTTTTCCATAAAAACGAAGGTTTGTTACCGCCTTTCTGAATTTTTCTTTTTGATACAGGATCACAAAGGACGCAACCAGGACAAACGTAAATGCAAACTTTTGCCACATATCAAAAGCAGTACCGACTGTCTGTTTGACTATGTCACTTTCGCTTTGCATAATCAACTCTTTTAGTGAATAGAGGGGGGCAAAACATATGGCAGCAACAATGAGCGTCTTAATCCAAAAACGAAGATGCGAGTCGGTGGTTACGAACAACTCTTTTCTGCCGATGTACAGGCCCATTAAGAAAAGTCCGGCTGTTTGCAGAAAACGTCCTGCTCCGATAGCCCAAAACAGACTGGCTTTTTGTCCCAAAGTGACATTACCTGCAATGAAATTCCAGAAGTTACCTGCTTTAGTATATTCGGCCACTTCCTGATACATTGCATTCACACCCAAATCGGGCAACGTGTATGACGGATCGAATAAACTCATCAGATAATGGTACCACTCAATGGGCTGTAACAGGAAAAAGATTGCTGTGATCAGAATAGCTTTATCACTCCATTTCCGCACTAAGAACAATACAATCCCCACAATAGAGAAAAGCAGTAATACATCTCCCGCAGGAAAGAATGCGGCGTTTATGGTAGCAAAACCAACTAATAATACTAACCTCCAAAGAAAGCGATAGCCAAAATCTTTTCCCTTCTTCTCTTGATTGTGGCATTGGATATAAAATGTAAATCCGAAAAGTAAAGCAAATATTGCGTAAGACTTTCCGGCAAAGAGTGAGAATACTACATTAAGTGTTCCGTTATCAAGAATGTTCAGCCATTCGGGTGAATCGGTCGGATAGACCGGGAATATAAAATGTTCTAAACTGTGTACCAATAAAATTGCCATTACGGCAAATCCTCTCAAGGCATCTATTACTTCAATACGTGGTGTTTTATTTACTGTGGGTTGCATACAATTGTTTCTGTTTTTCATTAACTTATGGTTGCAAACATAGTAATTAATTGTCATTCATCAGGTTCTTTTTGATAAATATTTATTTTCGAACAGTTTTTTCTATTCGTTCTCAGTTATCAAAACAGTACTTATTGACTGATAATCGTCGTTGAAGGTTATGGATGGTAAAGAGTAAATGTGAATGTAATTTGTTGAATGACAGTGTGGTTAAATAATGTGTTCTTTATGCTGTAAAAGTACGTATTTAAGTGTGTGTTAAATACGTACTTTTATATAAGAAGAGTACGTACTCTTATCTATAAAAAGTACGTACTCTTGTCAGGCTAAAATTTGTGATTAAGAAACGCTGTTAATGTTGTTAATTTATTATTTCCAATGATTTCTTCGATACATAATAGCTATGCTTCATTCGATAAATGTATAGTTACCAAAAAAGCAATTATAAAGATCCTTTCAGAGGAAATATTAAGATGGTGTATGGATTCTTGATTTTATGTAATTGCTTGATTTATAACGAATATCAACCTCTTTTTCTTTTTTTTCTTGCCGAGCGGACTATTTCTTTTTTTATCCATAGATAATATCCTGTCAGGGGCAGGGTAGCACCCAACAGTGAAGCTATAAAACTCAGAATCCGGGTAAACATACCTCCCCAGCTACCAACATGTACAGAGAAAATCCATCCACGTATCTTGCCGGAATTATCCAGGTCTTTATAAAGTGTAGTCTCAGTTATTTCTCCATTTCTCGGATTAAAACTGTAACGGTCTGATGCACGTTGATTACCGAAGCGGTTGAAAGAGACATTTGCCGTACCGTTTGATACAGTGATTTGTTTATAATCGGGATTTTGAGCTTTCACTTGCTCGTATACTTTTTGCCACAAGGCATAAGGAGAAGGGAGAGGGGAGAATTGAGAAGGGAGAAGGGATTGTGTTTCGCCTTTTCTCTGGTTTCTTCCTTTTCTGTTCTCTCCTTCCTTCTCGCTTCTTTCTTTCTCTTGCATATCTCTCTTCTTTCCTTCTCCATTCTCCATTCTCAATTCTCCCTTCTCTTGCATTTCTACTCCGAATACTTTATAGAATCCTGTGCGATACCAGGAGAAAGACCATGTCAGTCCGGTGAGAGACAACGCTAATAAGAAAATGAATGTGTATAGTCCTCCTGCTATATGCAAATCGTACCAGAATCTTTTCCAGCCTTTATTAACTGAAATCTTGAGGCTGTTTTTCAGAGCTTTGGCACTACGTGGAATCCAGATAATAATTCCGGATATCAGCACAAAGATAAACATCAACGTGCTGACGCCAACAATCATCTTACCCCAAAAGATACCTCCATCTGGTTTCATGCTATCCAGCAACCATCTGTGTAGCTTGAACATGGTCGTAAAAAACGGGGCACGTTCATATTTTCCTTTTATTTCACCTGTATACTGATCAATATATACAGACGCCCGTCTGGGTTTGGAGAGGTTGACCTGATATGCTTTTGCCGGATCGGATGAAATGCTGATCCCCGTCACTGATATACTATCAGGCAGAGTTGCTGCTACTTTCTGTGCCAGTTCTCCGGCGGGTAGGGGAGTCTCTTCTACCTTACTGACATAATAAAAGTCGTGCCGGCACAATTCCATAATTTCATTTTCGAAAACTAAAGCTGCTCCGGAGAAGCAGATGACAGTAATGATTAAGCCGAAAGGAATAGAAAGCCAGAGATGTATTTGGCGAAATATCTTCTTCATATATCTTCTTTAGTGAGGTCATGAAAGGAGCCTGCAACACATAAGGCTTGCAGGCTCTTCAATCTGTTATTTTATGCTACTATTTATTTTACTTTCAATCTACCAACACCGCTGACTTGTGTTGCTTCTACTGCTATACCCATTGTTGCGGTAGCATTTGTCGGGTCAATCTTGTAGATGGCAGGATGGCCGGTAGTAGTTGTAACTGTGATATAAGTGAAACCGTTTTCTGTATACGGGGTATTACCGAAACCAGAGATCTGATCAGCTGATGGCAGGCCATCTACATAAGTAAGTTTTCCGGTTGTTCCTTTGTAAATAGCCAGTTGGTTGGCAACAAAATCTTCTTCACTTAAAGGACGGTCGTACATCAACATCAGGAAATAATCTCCTGTGAGGTGCCAGCAACGGAGGAAAGACTTCCCGCCGCTCTGTGCTTCAATGCTATAATAGTAGTTCGGATCAAATTCTTCTGTTCCGGCTTTGATACGTACCACTCCGGCATCCAGTGTAGTACGTTGACGGGCATCGCTCATTGTCTTGGCATAGCTGGGGGAGAATACATAGATATCGCCGTTATCTGCGCTCCAGATAGTCTGGTAGTACTGAGACTTCATACGGCCACAGGCATAGCTGATCTGTTCTGTTTTGATAAGCTTCTTGGTTGTAAGCGTCTCGTCATCAAAAATTGCTACCCAGCATTCGTTAGGGTATTGTGTCCACTGTAGTTCTCCTTTTTTATAGCTGCTACTGTTCGAACCACCATCTTCAGTTTTTACCAGATCTTCGTTACCCGGCAATATCCATTGACCCCCGTTGGCTTTTCCACCATATTGGCTCAAACCCATTGGAACTGCAGCACTATAAATTTTATTGTTATGTTCCAGGATACCTGCAAGTGTTACAAATTCGCCATTACCCAAAAAGTTTTCTGACATGTATGCTTTATTCTGGGTATTATTGGTAGTATATGTTTCGGCTGCTACATCCAGATAAGACAACAAAAACATCTTTGGCAAATATCCATTCTCGTCAGCATATTCCGTAGGTCCGTCGCCGGTGGAAGAAGTCATGATATACTTGTCATAGATACCGTAGGTGGTAAATCTCTTGACGGCATATTCTCCTGAGCGTGCCTGTACCTCATAGTTGGCATTCATGAAATACGACCGGGTTGTGCCGGCATTTCCCTGATTGTATGTCAACCCATACAGATATTGGTCCTTATAAAATACCCATTGGGTTGCACCATCGTTCACAAGGCCATTATTTATAGTGGAGACAGTTCCTCCGTTTAAAGTTTCGGAAGTCAGCAGAACGTTAGTTGTATTTCCGGAGGCTGTGACAGAGGCTGCGATTACATATTCACCTTTGCCTACAGTACCTGCTCCATTACCCTGTTCATCATCTGAGCAGGCTGTCAATGTCAATCCGACCATTGCTGTAGCAAATAGTCCATTTAAAAAGAAGTTTTTCTTCATGTTATTTTTAATTTAAAACGATTTGTTGTTTATTTTTATCTAAGTCGTACTTTAAATTTAGTTCATACAATGATAGTGTTTTATTGAAACGCAAATGATCGCAGATTTTCGCAGATTAAATGGCTGCGCTATACTTGGCGATGATATGCTTTGCGTGAATCTGTGAGTTTCTGCGTTTCAATGATAGTATCATATAATTTTGAACCATTACTTATTGTTTTTTAGTTTCCAAAATGTATGCGAACCTTTCCATAGAATGCACGTCCGGCTTTTTGAAGGCTGAAGTTATCATACAATTTCTCGTTCGTGAAGTTACGGCACTCAAACGATATATTATACCGGCCATTCTGAAGGCTATATGAGAGTGCCAGATTGTGTGAGAATTGATTGGGTACCACATAATCACCTTTATTTGAACCAAGATTGGATGAATAATAAGTGAAACTATGCAAATACTGATTGTCATAAGACATGGTCAGTGTATTGCCTTTCTTCCAAAGATTCCGCCAGTAGAAGGATACATCCGAATCGGCAAACATATAGGGTAGGTTGGGCATACGTTCACCATAGGCAAGATTGGCTGCGCTACTGGAAATGGAGGTTTTCATGTTGTCACGTACATTCATTTGCGTGAAATTACCTCCTATACTCAACCATTTTCCGAACCCATAACGGGCGGAGATATTATATCCTTTTGTCAATACTTTACCATAGTTAATATAAGTAGCGGCATATTTTCCTCCACTCAGATCTGCAATATTACGTTGGATATAATCTTTTGTATTACGATATATCAACCCTCCGTCTACGTATACGGAATGCTTACCGAAAGTTTTATTATAACTCAGATTAAGGTTTAGGTTATCACTGCTCTCCGGTTTGATACCGATGTCTCCCATCTCCAGGTCTTCATCACCAAACATCTCTTCGATAGTGGGCAGACGGTAGGCTTTCTCATAAGATACCTTCACCTGTAAACCGGATAGAATGAAATAGGTACCTGCTGCTCCGTAACCCATGGAATTGATGCTACGGGTGGTACGTACATATTTATCCTGATTAGTAGTTGTAGCTATCGGACCTGCCACGAATTGGTCGTAGTATTTACCAAACACGGAGAGGTTCCATTTTTCGGATGGCATCAGGCGATAAGACAAGCCGGAAATATTTTTGCGGGTCTCTTTGGCAATAGCATCTTTTTGTTCTTCTTTGGCAAGCAGAGAGGTATTAGAGCGATGGAAGGTATTTAACACATGATTGAAAGTCAGCATATGAGCCTTGCCGATACGATAATTAAGGGTTAAAGTACCGTTCCAGTTATTGTTATCCGCTTTTGAATACTGATTGGATTGTTCTCCCGGTGAATTCAGTAACTTCTTATCTCCATACCAGTTGTACTTATACGAAGCGGTATCCACATTCGTTGTCATATTTTTGTTATAATTGGCCGTTAACACTACATCCAGGCCTTTTGTGAACAGGTTACGCTTGTTGTACTCCAACGAGGGCATCAGCGAATGTCCTTTACGATGCTTCTGGCCATATACAATCTCCTGACGTACGCCTGTTTGTATATCTTTATACATATTGGAGTAGGTAAAACCAAACATCAACCGATCCGCCCATCTCTTGTCTACTACTCCAAGTTTACCAATAACGGCTTCATTATGATAGGTATCATTGAAACGCTTCACACGCACTTTCTTATCTCTGTCAATTCTACCGGTTTCAAAATCTTCTATGGGAGAATCCACATAGTAGTCGTTATCCGAATAGTTCTGGAAAGCATTGATTTCATAAGTAAATCCGTTATTGAAAGTCTGTCCGAAGTTGGCGTATGACTTGTGAGTATTGAACGATCCGTAAGAATAAGATGCATCCAGAAACCAACGCTGGCGTTTTTTGTTGGTGACAATATTGATGACACCACCAATGGCGTCCGTACCAAAACCTACCGGCACTACACCTTTATATACTTCGATGCGATCGGCAAAGTTCACAGGGATATTATTCAATCCAAAAGAGCTTCCCACACCCTCCTGAGGTACGCCATCAATAAATACCTTGACGTGCTTACCGCTGAAACCGTCAAGCATGAGTTGCATATCCGAACCTACACCACCCGATTCACGGAGTTTCATTCCCGGTGCTTTGGTTAGTGCATCACTTAGATTCTTTGTGGTATTCTGAAGTTCTTTCGTATCTACTGCTACAGCATTAAATGCGGATCTTTTTATGCGGCTTACACCCGTGGAGGTCACTACTACTTCATCCAGTTCTGTAGTAGCCGGATTGATCATAATATTTAGTTTGTTTCTCTCGTCTTGTGTCAGTTCTACTTTTTTCTCTACTGTTTCAAAACCCACAGCAGACACAACCAATGTATAATGACCAGCCGGAGCCTTTAAGTGATAAATGCCCTTTTCGTTGGTGGTACAGCCAAAGGTAGTACCTTTTAAATAGACGGTGGCAAAGTCAATGGTTTCTTTGGTTTCGGTAGATATAATTTTCCCTGACAACATCGCTCTCTGTTTTTGCGCAGAAACAGAGAACAGGCAGACAGTTATTAAAAATAGGAGAACCAGTTTAAATCTTTTTGCTTCCAATGTGCTTTTATTATTATTTATTTTTAAAACTTTGCAAAGGTCTTTATAATTTAGAGTCTGTACAATCGCTATGATTAGGTAATCTATATATGGGAAATATCGTGGATGTAATACGCTGCAATCACCATTTAAAGGTATATTACTTAAAATAGAATAAAATTGATTGAAGGATAACGAACTAATATATCACTGATTATACTATTATAGTATAATGAAAGCTAAACTTAAGCTCTTTATATGTTTGACAACATATTATTATTCATTGATGCTGCTGTAAGTTGCTGAATTATAGTTGTATATCTTTTTGTGTATACAATGTGTGTGCGCACACATTATTGCTTATTCAGATTATTCATCTTATTTTTGCAGAAGAAAAATAGAGTTTAAGCTATTTATCCTATGAACAAAGAATCTTCAAATATTCGTATTATAGACATTGCCGAAATGGCGGGTGTATCTGTTGGTACGGTAGATCGGGTGATCCACAACCGTGGGCGTGTATCCGAAGAGAATGAGAAAAAAGTAAAGGCTATCCTCGAAAAGGCAAACTATCAGCCCAATCTGATGGCACGTTCTCTTGCTTCTAAGAAACAATATCATTTTATTGCAATCACCCCCTCTTTTGAATCAGGAGAGTATTGGGAAGCCATTTCCGAAGGGATAGATAAAGCCGCTTCCGAGACGGAACTTTATAATATCAATGTAACCAAACTCTTTTTTGACCAGTACGATAATAGCACCTTTGATGTGATTGTACGCAATCTGTTTGATGAAGAAGAGATAGATGGAGTGTTGATTGCTACCTTGTTTACCGATTCTGTGAGTCGTCTTTCCAGTATGCTCGATATCAGAAATATCCCTTATGTCTATGTCGATTCCAATATAGCGGGTGAACACCAACTGGCTTATTTTGGTACAGAATCTTTTGATGCAGGATTTATTGCAGCCAAGTTATTGACAAGTCAGATTGGTAATCAACCGGACATTCTGATATCCCGGATCATTCATAATGGAAAGAACGATTCCAATCAGGGGAGGAACCGTAAAGAAGGTTTCTTGCAATATCTGAACGAGAATGGATTCGGAGGAAAACTGCATGAGGTTGAGCTAAAGATTGCCGATTCTGAATATAATTTTGCAAAATTGGATAAGATATTTTATGATAACCCACGGATAGAGGGAGCTGTTATATTCAATTCAACTTGTTACATTTTAGGGAATTATCTCAAAGAAAGAGGATTGAGAAATATAAAATTGGTGGGATACGACTTGATTGATAAAAACACAGAATTACTCTCCGAGGGAGTGATTACTGCTTTGATAGCCCAACGTCCCGAACAACAAGGATATAATGGCATTAAATCGTTGTGTAATCATCTTGTGTTGAAACAAGACCCCGAGAAAGTAAATCTGATGCCGATAGATATTCTCATTAAAGAGAATCTGAAATATTATTTGAACAATAATTTTTAGAAGTTAGTAGATAGTAGCTAGTAGTTAGGAGCTAGAATCCATTCGGAATAAAATGTTGTCATACTGCATAGATTCTAACTACTAACTCCTAAATTCTAACTTCTAATTTAAATAACAGAAAATCATGAACGAATTATTTAGCGTAAAAGACAAAGTTGTTGTAATCACCGGTGGTGCCGGTATTTTGGGTAAAGGTATTGCCGCATATCTGGCAAAAGAAGGTGCTAAGATTATAATTCTTGATCGTAGTGAAGAAGCTGGAAATGCACTTGTACAGAGCATTAAAGCTGATGGAGGGAATGCAATGTTCCTCTATACTGATGTGATGAATAAGGAAGTACTTGAAGGGAATAAAGCTGAAATTATGAAAACTTACGGACGTATTGACGTATTGCTGAATGCTGCCGGAGGAAATATGCCGGGAGCTACCATTGCGCCCGATAAGACTTTCTTTGACCTTGAGATCGATGCTTTCAAAAAGGTGGTAGATCTGAACCTTTTCGGAACAGTTTTGCCAACAATGGTATTTGCCAGTATCATGGTTGATCAGAAGAAAGGTAGTATTGTAAACTTCTGTTCAGAATCGGCTCTTCGTCCGTTGACTCGCGTAGTAGGTTACGGAACGGCTAAAGCTGCTATCGCTAATTTTACTAAATATATGGCTGGCGAACTGGCTTTGAAATTTGGTGATGGCTTGCGTGTAAATGCAATTGCTCCGGGATTCTTCCTGACTGAACAGAATCGTACTCTGTTGACCAATCCCGATGGTTCTCTGACCGATCGTGCAAAGACTATCATCGCTCATACTCCGTTTGGTCGTTTTGGTGAACCGGAAGATTTGTACGGAACCATCCAGTATCTTATTAGTGATGCTTCTAAATTCGTAACCGGTACAGTAGCCGTTATTGATGGTGGCTTCGATGCTTTCTCAATTTAAATTAGAAGTTGGGAGTTAGTAGCTGGAAATTGGAATGAGAGCAATCTCAATCGTAAATCGTAAATTGTCAAATCGTAAATAAAAATAGTATGTATTTATGTGAACAAACCTGGCGTTGGTATGGTCCTAATGACCCTGTGAGTCTGTGGGATATAAAGCAGGCTGGTGCCACCGGAATAGTGAATGCCCTTCACCACATCCCTAACGGAGAAGTGTGGACAGTAGAAGAAATCATGAAGCGCAAGCAGATGATTGAGGAAGTAGGTCTTACCTGGTCGGTCGTTGAAAGTGTACCTGTGCACGAACATATTAAGACCCAGACCGGTGATTACCTGAAATATATTGAGAATTATAAAGAAAGTATACGTAATCTGGCTCAATGCGGCGTTATGGTTGTTACTTACAACTTCATGCCTGTACTTGACTGGACACGTACTGATCTTGCCTATACAATGCCCGATGGCTCTAAAGCTCTTCGTTTTGAAAAGGCAGCTTTTGTAGCTTTTGACCTGTTCATCCTTAAACGCCCCAATGCTGAAAAGGATTATACGGATGAAGAGATAGCCAAGGCAAAAGCACGTTTCGAACAGATGAATGAAGACGATAAGAAACTTCTCGTTCGTAATATGATTGCCGGTCTTCCGGGTTCAGAAGAAAGTTTCACCGTTGAGCAATTCCAGGAAGCCCTTGACAGATACAATGATATTGATGCCGAGAAACTTCGTTCCAACCTTATCTTCTTCCTGAAAGAGATAGCTCCGGTTGCTGATGAAGTGGGAGTGAAGCTGGTGATTCATCCCGATGATCCTCCTTATCCTATTTTAGGTTTGCCCCGTATCATGAGTACGGAAGAGGATTTTGTTAAACTGATAGAAGCTGTTCCTAACGAATCAAATGGCCTTTGCCTATGTACAGGTTCTTTCGGTGTACGTGCCGATAATGATCTTGCCGGAATTATGGAGCGTCAGGGTGATCGAGTAAACTTTGTTCATCTGCGTAGCACGCAACGTGATGCTGAAGGTAACTTCTATGAAGCCAATCACCTGGAAGGAGACGTAGATATGTACAATGTGATGAAGAACTTGTTGAAGTTGCAGCAACGTCGCCAGTGCTCTATTGCCATGCGTCCTGACCATGGTCATCAGATGATTGATGATCTGAAGAAAAAGACGAATCCTGGATATTCATGTCTGGGACGTCTCCGCGGTTTAGCAGAGTTACGTGGTCTTGAATTGGGTATTGCAAAGTCTATCTTTTAGTACGGTTTGCATCGGTATATATGCCAAATGATGCATTTGAAATAGATACTTTAAATAATGAATGAGATGTGGTTTCTTTAACACATCTCATTCTTTTTTTTGTTTGCTAAAGGCTGTATTTATGCATTTATCGTCTATATTTGCTCCATCTATAGTTTTGAATTAAATAATAAGTAGCATTTCAAATTTAGTTCATACTATGACAGCGTTTTATTGAAACGCAAATGATCGCAGATTTTCGCAGATTAAATGGCTGCGCTATACTTGAGCGATGATATTTTTTGCGTGAATCTGCGAGTTTCTGCGTTTCAATAATAATATCATATAATTTAGAACGATTACTTAGCCAATTGTGTATTACTATGAAACCACTTTATCAAGAACTTCCGTTTTCTGTGGAGAATTACATTAATTTCTACCGGGAAGATTTACCTTATTTTATTGTTCCGTGGCATTATCATCCCGAAATAGAGATTATGTGTATAGAACAAGGTAGTGGAACTCGTTTTGTGGGCGATCATATAGAGGGTTATGAGGTAGGAGATGTTTGTATTATTGGTCCTCAGTTGCCTCATGAGTGGAGAAACAATAAAGAGTTTTTTGGAGAAGAAACCGGATTGCGATCTGTATGTTTGTGTGTTTACTTCCGTAAAGAGCTATTTGAAGGAGTGATGATTAATTTACCGGAGTTTATGCATATCCGGAGTTTGATAGAACGTTCCCGCCGGGGCATAAAGTTCACTGGAACAGCACGTGAGCGTATTGCTGATTTTATCCGTAATACTTTTGATTCAAATGGGGTGGTGAGGGTTACCAATCTGATAACCCTATTGGAAATGATGGCTAATACGGAGGAGTATGAGTTGCTTGCCAGTGTCGGTTTTACCCAGTCAGTCAATTCTTCCGATTTTGAACGTTTTAATAAGATATACCAATATCTGGTGAAAAACTTTAATCAGCCGATAAAACTTGAAGATGTAGCCGGTTTAGTAGGACTTACCCCTACTGCTTTCTGCCGCTATTTTAAAGAACGGACAAAGAAAACTTTTGTACAATATCTGAATGATATGCGTATCGGGCATGCCAAGCGGCTCTTGATAGAAGGTAAGATGAAAATCTCTACCGTGAGTATGGAAGTGGGATTTAATAACCTATCCAACTTTATCGAGCAATTCAAAAAGACAGTTAATATGTTGCCCACTGAATACCAGAAACTGTATGGTGTAAAAAACAAAAAAGCTATTTAATATATACTCTGTATTCTGGAATATTATCAAATTAAATCTATATACCTATATTAATGATAAGATAGCATAATTATCGGGGAAAATAGGAGACAGGATGCCTGTGTCTATGACCTACCTTTGTTCCCATCGAATTACATGTGGAATCTTAAAATATAGGTGATTATGGAAAATAAAAAAATTATCTTTCCTGAACTCTTTTTTACCGATAGGAATTTAGTTGGGCGTGATGTTCATAAAATTTCCCGGAATTTATCTGATTTAAAAGGCATTTTTGCCGATGTGGAAGCTTTTGAAAAAATGCCTCAGGACAAGCTTGCCTACGAAGTCAGTAGTTTTTTACCCGAAAAGGAAGGGACTCCGGGAGGATTGTATTTCGGTATTACTTATTTGTATCCGGGAAAAGTCGGCAATGAGTATATGATGACGAAAGGACATTATCATGCGAGTATCGACCGGGCAGAATTTTATTGGGGCTTAGAGGGAGAAGGAATGCTTATTCTCATGGACGAACAACGCAATGTATGGGCAGAGCGAGTGTTTCCCGGCAGTTTGCATTATATTCCGGGAGGAGTGGCCCACCGGATGGCAAATGTAGGAAGTTCTCTTTTTTCATTTGCAGCTTGTTGGCCTTCGGATGCAGGACACAATTATGCCGAAATTGCCGAGAAAGGATTTTCCGCAAGGTTGATTGAAGTAAATGGTATTCCTCATTTAATCTGATTTGCAATGTATTGTATAGCAATAGATTTAGGAGGAACCATCATTAAAATCGGTTTGGTAAAAGGAAATGAGATACTTGAATTCAGTTCATTTCCTGCCATAGCTGGTAGTCTGGATAGTAATCTATCTGCTATGGAGGGGATAATAAGCAGGCTGTTGAGCAAATGGAAAGTGCCGAGAGAAGAGCTTGCAGGTATTGGCCTCGCATTCCCGGGGATGGTAAATCCGAAGGAAAAGAGAGTAACTTCTACCAATGATAAATACGATGATGCCTGTGACATAGATCTGCCTTCCTGGGTTGACAGGAACTGGGGAACCTCTTTTATTATCGATAATGATGCTCGCCTGGCACTTGCCGGAGAATGGTGTATGGGTGCCGGGAAAAATAGCCGGAATATGGTAATGATGACTATCGGGACAGGTATTGGTACCGGAGTTGTTTTAGATGGACGGATTATTAAGGGGACTCATTATCAGGCTGGTTCATTGGGAGGACACATCGTTGTGGATTATCGGGGACGACGTTGTACCTGTGGTAATATTGGTTGTGTAGAAGCAATGGCTTCTTCTTTCTTTCTACCGGAAATAATTCGTACCCATCCCAAAATCAGCAGTGAATATAAAGCAAAAGCTTCTTCTTATGATTTTAAGACCTTGTTTGACCTGATGAGACGGGGAGAGCCGGAAGCTACTCTGTTGTGTAAAGATTGTATGGATGTATGGGCGGCAGCCATCATCAATTATATTCATGCTTATGATCCGGAAATTGTTGTGATTGGTGGTGGCATTATGCGTAGTGCGGATATCATATTGCCTTATCTCAAAGAGCGGATTGATCGTCTGGTGTGGGCCCCGGAAAATAAAGTGGAGATAACAACTTCTTTATTAGGAGATAATGCGGCCCTTTTGGGAATTTCATGTACGTTGTCAACAATAAAAAAAGAAAAATGCTATGAACAGATATTTTAATGATAAATCTAATTATGATAAATATCCGGTGGTAAATGTGCCGGGTATGGAAGAAGAATGCCAGGTGGGTTGGGAAGCTATTTCCGATTGTTTGAATAAAGACTTGTCGCAAATTGATAAAAAAGTAAAGATCGTAGTTCTGGAATGTTATCAGGGGGTGTTGGATGATGAGGTGGTAGAGGCTTTACAGTCTTTTTTCCCTTCTTCTCACTGGTTCTTTTCGCTGGATGCTATGTTATCATCGGAAAGGATAAATGCTCTTTTGAAACAGGATATTACAGACGATGAAATATTCGGTTATATGACTCGTCAGACGATGGATTGTTATTTTGACGAAGAGAAGTTGAAAGATGTCCGTTCGGAGATTGCTGCCGTTGCCGAAGGTATTGTTTTTGTCTATGGAGTTGGAGCTGCTTATGTACAGCCTACATCCGACTTACTGGTTTATGCCGATATGGCCCGCTGGGAAATACAGATGCGTTTCCGTCGTAATGAAGTATCCAACATTGGTGTTGAAAACAAAGAAGAACGTGCTTCTTTACAGTATAAACGTGCTTTCTTTGTTGATTGGCGTATCTGTGACCGGTTTAAGAAGAAATTGATGAAGAAATGGGATTACGTGCTCGATACGAATATAGCTGGTACTCCTAAGATGGCGACAGCAAAGGCAGTATGGAACGGATTGGAAAAAGCATCCCGTACGCCGTTTCGGGTAGTTCCTTTTTTTGATCCGGGACCTTGGGGCGGGCAATGGATGAAAGAGGTGTGTGACCTGGACCGCGATGTTCCTAATTTTGCCTGGTGCTTTGATTGTGTTCCTGAAGAAAACAGCCTTTATTTCAGTTTTGGAGACGTTCGTTTTGAAATACCGTCTATTGATCTTGTTTTTGCTTATCCGGCACGTTTGCTGGGCAATCCGGTATATGGACGTTTTGGCGATGAATTCCCTATCCGCTTTGATTTTCTTGATACGATGGGAGGGGGAAATCTGAGTTTACAGGTACATCCTCTGACGCAATATATACAAGAGAAATTTGGTATGCACTACACACAAGATGAGAGTTACTATATGCTGGATACCGCAGAAGATGCTACTGTCTATCTGGGTGTGAAAGAGGGCATTGATCCGCAAGAGATGATTAATGCCCTTAATGAGGCACAGGAAAGCGGACATTTTGATGCAGAGAAATATGTGGGCAATTACCCTGTTAAGAAGCACGATCATTTGTTGATACCGGCAGGTACGATACATTGTTCCGGAACAAACGGGATGGTACTTGAAATTAGTGCAACCCCTTATATTTTTACTTTCAAGCTCTGGGATTGGGGACGTTTAGGATTGGACGGTCGTCCACGTCCTATTAATATAAAGCATGGTCAGGAAGTTATTCAGTGGAACCGTACAGAATCCTGGGTTAAAAAAGAAATATTCAACCGGATAGAACGAATCGCTGAGGGGGAAGGCTGGAAAGAAGAGCGAACCGGTTTGCATGAGAATGAGTTTATTGAAACCCGCCGGCACTGGTTTACAGTTCCAGTTTTACATCGAACGGATGGTAGTGTGAACGTACTTAACCTGGTGGAAGGAAGAGAAGTTATTGTAGAAAGCCCGGCAGGAAAATTTGAGCCTTTTGTAGTTCATTATGCTGAGACTTTTATAGTTCCCGAATCTGTGAAGGAGTATACGATCCGTCCTTACGGAGAATCTGAAGGGAAGCAATGTGCTACTATTAAAGCTTTTGTCAAACATAATCCTTAATCTGCTTTTTGATATGATTTTTAATCCGGGTTTTAATATAGAACCTACAACGAACCCCATGGGGTTCGTTTATGGGGCCGATGTTTTTGGTCCTCAGGTAGAGAATCGCTTGTTGAAAGACATTCGCAAGAGTTTATCCGATCCTGATTGTGAGGGGCCGGAAGTAGTGTATGCCATTGCTATGGATGTTGGTAAAAAGATCCATGCAGAGTTATTGAAAGAGAGGCACCTTCTTTATGGAGTAGTGACCTATGCAGCCGGAAAATTAGGCAAAGAACCGATACGTAGCCAGGGGCACATTCATTGGGTTTCAAAGTTCAGTCATTGGTCTACTCCGGAAGTTTATGAGATATGGTCGGGTGAAGCTATTATTTATATGCAGGAGTTTGCAGAAGACAATCCCGGACGTTGCTTTGCCGTTTATGCCCATCCCGGTGATGTTGTGATTGTTCCTCCATATTGGGCACACGCCACTATTAGTGCCAATCCGGATAAACCGTTGACATTCGGTGCCTGGTGTGATCGTGACTATGGGTTTGAATATGATGGAGTCCGTAAGCACAAAGGCATCGCCTGGTTTCCTGTTTTCAACGATGAAAATGAAATAGAGTGGCAGGCAAATCCATTGTATGATAAATCGGAGCTAATTTGTAAATCTCCTGGGAGCTATTCTGACCTGGGTATTGTAAAAGGTGAAGCAATCTATACAACTTTTGAAAAGAACCCGGATACCTTTTTATATGTTCCCCGTCCGGAACTGAAAAAAGAAGTATGGGAGAATTATGAACCTTAATAAAGCAGAGAAACATTAATAAACAACCCAATTTAACTACCATGAAAACAGAGTATAATAGTAAGCTTATTTATGTCATAGCAGTAGTTGCTGCTACAGGCGGACTGTTGTTTGGATTTGATACCGGAGTGATATCAGGAGCCATTCCTTTTTTCCAGAAAGATTTTGGAATCGATAATAGTATGATTGAAATAATTACGGCTTCCGGATTGTGTGGTGCTATTTTAGGAGCGCTCTTTTGTGGAAAGATTACAGATACGCTCGGACGTAAAAAAGTAATATTGGTATCCGCTGTCATTTTTGCCATTGGCGCTTTATGGTCCGGATTTGCTCCCGATGTTTATCATCTGATTGCTTCACGTTTATTTCTGGGTGTAGCTATCGGAGTTTCTTCTTTTGCCGTACCTCTTTATATTGCAGAAATCTCTCCTGCAAAAAAACGGGGAGCTTTGGTTTCGATGTTTCAATTGATGGTTACTATAGGAGTATTGGTTTCTTATCTTTCCGATTTATTTTTTGCCGATGAAAGTCAGATAGATTGTTGGCGGCCGATGTTTTACGTCGGAGTTATCCCGGCTATTGTTTTGTTTGTAGGTATGCTATACATGCCCGAAACTCCACGCTGGCTGATGAGCCGTGGAAGAGAATCGGAAGGATTCGCCGTTCTGTCACGTATTGAGAGTCCGGAATCGAGAGACGAGGCATTTGAAGCAATTAAGAGAGAAGTAGTCAAAAGCCGAGAGGAGAAAGCCGGGTATCGTGAATTGTTTAAACCCTGGTTACGCAACGCTGTGATCATTTGTATTGGTATTATGTTTTTTCAACAGTTTGTGGGAATTAATACAGTCATCTATTATAGCCCCAAAATATTTCTTATGGCTGGGTTTGACGGTACGGTTTCTGCTATCTGGGCTTCTGTGGGAGTGGGAGCCGTCAATCTGCTTTTTACCATTGTTTCTGTATATTTTGTAGATCGGTTGGGAAGGCGCAAACTTTTTTTCACTGGTCTGACAGGAATCACGGTTTCTCTGATTTTATTAGGTATTTGTTTCGCTTTCTCCGCTTCGTTAGGCGATGCGGGTAAATGGTTGTCCGTCACATTGGTCTTTTTCTATGTGGCTTTTTTCGCTATCAGCATTGGTCCGTTAGGTTGGCTTATCATTTCCGAAGTATTTCCTCAGAAACTCAGAGGGCTGGGTTCCTCCATTGGTTCTTTGTCTGTATGGTTTTTTAATAGTATTGTATCTTTTACTTTTTTCAAAATTGTGCATGCTTTCACTATCAGTGGCACCGAGATATATGTGGAAGGTGAGAATCTGGGAAATCCGGCCGGTGCATTCTGGTTTTATGCAGTAGTGGCTTTAGCTGCTTTGATATGGGGATACTTCTATGTGCCTGAAACCAAAGGAATCTCTTTGGAGAAGATAGAGGAGTATTGGCGCAAAGGTGGCAAACCACGCTTTCTAAAATAGAAAAATAGAATAAAATATTGGAATAATACCAATAAATAGGCCTTAAAATGATTATTATGGTAAGATATCATAATTATCAGCTAAAATGGCGGAAAGAAGGTATGTTGCTTATCCGTACTTTTACATTCGTCATTCGATGCTAACCAAAACTCTTTTATTGATCGGGATATAAATAGACTATAATAAATGAAAACACAATGAATATGAAAACAGAGTATCTATGTAAGAGTCGTATGAAGCATATTTTGCTTATAGGGACTGCAATGTTTCTTATTTCTCCCATTACCCTTTATGCCGGTGTTACAGTAGACCTGAATACAAATACTGAAACCGGAATTATGAATGTGGCACAGCAACAACAGACTGTAAAAGGTATTGTAAAAGGACCGGACGGATTGCCCGTTATTGCTGCCAATATCTCCCAGAAGGGAACTAATAATGCTACCATTACCGATTTGTATGGTAACTTTACACTGAATATTACAGGACAACACCCTGTTCTGGTTATTTCGTATATAGGATATGTCACTACGGAAGTAAATGTATCAGGAAGGGCTTTTATCGAAGTAGTGCTACAGGAAGATGTTGAAGCATTGGATGAGGTAGTGGTAGTAGGATACGGAACTATGCGTAAGAAAGATGTTACGGGAGCCGTATCTTCAGTCCGGACAGAGGATATTACTAAGAATGCTACTTCTAATGTGATGCAAGCCATTGCAGGAAAGATGTCGGGGGTACAGGTTGTACAAAATTCCGGAACTCCGGGAGGTGATGTCTCTATTCTTATACGTGGAGTTGGTACCATAAATGATGCATCTCCTTTGTATGTTATTGATGGGGTACCTGTTAGCGGCGGTATGTGGTATCTGAATCCTAATGATGTAGAATCTATTGATGTTTTAAAAGATGCTTCGGCTACGGCTATTTACGGTTCCCGGGGGGCCAACGGTGTAGTGATGGTAACCACTAAACAAGCACAGGAAGGGCATACGGAAATTAATTTTGATTATAGTTACGGTATACAACATTCGGCAAAAACATATGATATGCTGAATGCATCACAATATGCCGCTTTACATAACGAAATGCGTACTAATGCCGGACCTGAATATTCTTTAAATCCGGCTTTTTCCGATCCGGAATCGTTGGGAACGGGCACCGACTGGATGGATGCCATTTTCCGTACTGCACCCATGCAAAAGGTGAATCTTTCCATGTTGGGTGGAAATCAGAAAATAAGTCATGCTACCTCATTGGGCTATTATACGCAGGATGGCATTATGAAGAATTCGTCTTATAATCGTTTGAGTCTGCAATCGAATATATCCTCTAAAATTGTATCGAATGTAACGGTAAGAGCAAACGTAAATCTGAGTGCGGAGAATCGTCGTACTCAACCGGTCAGCACAGTTATTCAAAATGCAATGCGTATTTTGCCTTCTATACCAATTCAGGATGAAAATGGTGAATATGCCGGTCCTACCGGTAATGCAGAATGGAATGGAAATGCACTTAATCCGGTGGCTATTATCAATGAGCAGAATTATCGGATGAAAGGATTCCGTATGTTATCCAATATTTCTCTTGAGTGGGAAATTATAAAAGGATTGAAATTCAAAACCACAGGTGGAGCTGAGTTGGGGTATGATTATAATAATTCGTATATTCCTAAATACAAATGGGGAATGAATGAATCGAAGAATACCATGCAAACCGTTTCTTCTGCCTATGAACAATTGTATTTGTGGGACAATACTTTGAACTATGATAAGTCTTTCGGGAAGCACCGGATAAATGCCATGGCAGGTACTTCTTATCAGGAATATAAAAAAGAGAGTGTATCTGCTTCTGGTTCCGGGCGTGCCAGCGAACTGACTACGGAACTGGATAATGCAACTAAAGCGACCGATGTAGGAGGTAATTCATTACGCTGGGCGTTGATGTCGTACATGGCACGTTTACATTATTCGTATGATGATCGTTATTTAGTGACAGCAACTTTCCGGGCAGACGGTTCGTCGAAATTCGGTAAAGACAATCGCTTTGGTTACTTTCCCTCCTTTGCTGCCGCATGGAATATAGGCAACGAATCTTTTATGCAATCAGTGAAGTCCATCTCTCAACTGAAACTCAGGGCCGGTTATGGACAGACAGGTAATCAGAATATCGGTGCTTATACTTTTGCCGATAAGCTGAGCGTGAACGGAGTTTATAATTTTGGTTCTCAACGTGGTTTCGAATCAAATCTGGTAAATTTGATATATCCTTATCTTTTGTCCAACCCGTCAGTAAAATGGGAAGCTGTAGAACAGTATAATGTGGGTGTTGACATTGGTTTCTTAAAGAACCGTATTGTTGCAAATCTTGATTTTTACGTGAAAAACACACGTGATATGTTAACTAAAAAACCGGTTCCTCAAACAAGTGGCACTTCCTTGGAACAGGCAGATTGGCCACCGGTAAATATAGGTAAGGTACTGAATCGGGGTTTTGAGTTTACCATCAATACAAAGAACTTTGTAGGAGAGTTTAAGTGGGAGACCAATCTTAATATGAGCTTTAACCATAATGAAGTTGTCTCTATTGGCGGTCCTGAAATTTTGAACGGTGTAAGCCTTATCCGGGAAGGACAACCTATAAACTCTTTCTATGGTTACAAACTGGGAGGAGTATACCAGACACTTGATGAAGTGTTCACCGGGCCTGTAATGGAAAATCGTGCAGCGGACAAAGCGTCTCACAACCCTTATAAAAACACCTCTCCCGGTGATATGTGGTTTGTTGATGTGGATGGAAATGGTGAAATTAATGATTTGGACCGTACGGTTATCGGTAATCCGTCTCCGGATTGTATTTTTGGTTTCAATAACACGTTCAGTTATAAAAACTTTGATTTGAGTATTTTCTTTCAGGGTGCTTTGGGTAATCAGGTTTGGAATGGTGTGAGAGCCAGCCATGAGAGTATGAACAGTACCTATAACCAACTGGCATCTACTTTAGAGAGATGGACGGGTGAGGGAACCAGCAGTTCTATGCCACGTGCCATATATGCCGACCCGAATAATAACTCGCGTGCTTCTACCCGTTGGCTGGAAAATGGTTCTTATGCAAAGCTCAAAAATCTGACATTCGGTTATACGCTTCCGGAAAACTGGACTAACAGGGCAAAAGTAAAAGCGTTACGTCTTTATGTTAGTTTCGATAACCTCTGTACTATAACCAACTATTCAGGATTGGATCCGGAAGTCGGATTAAGTGGACTGGACTATGGAGTTTATCCTTCCGCCCGTACCTATATGTTTGGTGTATCCGTTAAATTCTAATATGATAAAGCCATGAAAAAGTATATTTATATATTCGCCTTTTTAGGACTGTCACTCTGTAGTCAGAGTTGTATGGATAAGCTGGAAATATTACCCAGTGATCAGATTATTACCGATAATTTCTTCGAGAAAGGTACGGCAGAAGAAATAGAAAGTGGAGTCAACTCCATGTACCAGCGTCTGCAAAGTTCGTATATGTACAACCTCCGTATGTGGACACTTGATATTGTGGCCGGAGAGGGTAGTGTAGGAAATGAAGCAGGAGGAAATGGATTGGAAACGACTCAACTCTCCAATTTTATAACTACCAGTGACAATTCTGGTGCAAAAGAATTATGGCGGGGTCCTTGGGCAGGTATCAGTCGTACAAACTGGATTTTGAATAACATAGATGATGCTGTCCATGTGAGTCCGGATAAGATTACTCAATATAAAGGAGAAGCACATTTCCTTCGTGCTCTGTATTATTTCAATCTGGTACGTTTGTTTGGGGATGTCCCTTTGATTAAGACTCAGCAGACGGCGGGAGACGACTTACAGGTTCATCGTACACCCAAAGAAGAGGTTTATGAATTGATTATACAGGATTTGAAGGATGCTTCTACTATGCTTCCCGTACAATATGAACAATCTTCCGACATTGGTCGTGCTACCAAAGGTGCCTCTTTAGGATTATTGGCAAAGGTTTACCTTACGCTGAAAAGATATGATGATACCATTCAGGCAATCGAAGAATTGAATGCTTTGAATGTGTATTCATTAAACAGAAAGTACGATTGGAACTTTGATTATTTGCGTGAGAATGGTCCCGAAAGCTTGTTTGAGGTACAGTACGAAAAAGATGTAACTACCTATTCCGAATTTGACATACTTGGACAGGGAGCTTGGCACAATGACTATATGGCTCCTTTGGCTCCGGTAGCCATTGGTGGCAGATGGGGAAACTTTGGCTGGTTTGCCGTTTATCCGGAATTTGTGAATTCATATGAAGCCGGAGATTTGCGTAAGGTAGTATCTGTCTGGTGTCAGGGCGACCAGTATAAAGGGTGGGCCTATAATCCTTCGGTTTCTCAAACCGGACATAATGTGAAGAAATTCTTGTGTGAAGATATTGGGCAGGACCGTGCAATGGATAGTCCTTTGAATTTTCCCGTATTGCGCTATGCAGATGTGTTGCTGATGTATGCCGAAGCTTTGAATGAAACCGGACATACCGGGGAGGCATGTGCTCCGGCTGCTTCTTATGAAGAAGGAGGTCCGTTGAATCGTGTTCGTGTCAGGGCGGGATTACCTAATGTTACTACCGAAGACCAGGCAGAGTTACGGGAAATTATCCGTCACGAGCGTCGTATGGAATTGGCTTTTGAAGGTGGTCACCGTTGGTTTGATTTGATTCGTTATGATGAAAACGGAGAGTATGCAAAGAATTTCTTTCATAGTATAGGTAAAACAAATTTCACTACTCCCAAACATCTGTTGTTACCTGTTCCAATGGACGATATTGATGCTAATCCCAATTTGAGACCGAATAATCCCGGATATTAATTTTAATCAGAAAAAACATGAAGAAGAAAATTTTGTTGTCCATCGTCTCCTTGTCTCTGGCTTCCTGGATGAATGCACACGACGACCTGATTTACAGGACACAATCGGGATGGAATTATGACATCGGTAATCAGTCTCATATCTCTCAGACGGTGAGTGCTGCCTTTATAGGGGGAGCATGTGTGGGAGATTATAATGGTGATGGGTTGGTAGATATTTGTGAAGTAGAGACTACCGGTGAAAATATAAAATGGGTATGGAAAATAAATGATGGTAAAAAAGATTGGATAACAAGCCCTCCGGTAAGTTTTGGTATCAGTGCTACCGATAAGTACGTGACTGGTGATTTTAATGGTGATGGAAAGATTGATATTGCCGTTATGCGTTCCGGAGCCGGAGGACTGGCCACCTGGTATATCGATTTTTCCCCTTGTGAGGGGAATGTCGATGCCAGAGGTCAATTCGGACTACCCGGAGATATCCCTTTATCCGGTGATTTTAACGGTGATGGGATAGATGACCTTGCTGTTTATCGTCCTTCTGCAGGAACCTGGTATGTTGCATTTTCTTCTCTGACCGGTTATCCTGAATTCGATATGCCTTTGGCTATCAACGGAGTGATGTTCGGTACGACAGAAGATATTCCTTTTACCGGTGATTTTAATGGCGATGGCTATACCGATATGGCTCTTTACCGTCCTTCTACCGGACAGGTTCTTATTAATTATTGGTCGGCAGACAAGCCTCGTTATGAACATTATGCCGATTCGAAAGGGTATGGTACTGTCGATGGTACTGTAATGGTACCGCTAACAGGCGTTCTTGCTATCATGTCTGCTGATATGGATAATTCACGTCCTGCGGCTTTGCCTTTGGCTACCTTTGAAGAAACGGGCCGGGAGGTGAATCTCCGTCACGGGTGGACCTGTATTTTTGATAATTCCTTGAATGTGGATAAATGGGCTCATAATCTGGAAGCTGTAGGAATTAATACA
Source organism: Bacteroides sp. (assembly GCA_019416685.1). GTDB lineage: Bacteria > Bacteroidota > Bacteroidia > Bacteroidales > Bacteroidaceae > Bacteroides. The sequence goes on along the minus strand of DXWV01000057.1, from coordinate 63,009 downwards.
TTGGAGTATCACCCCTGGATGAGAGCTCACGAAGAGATTGCTCCTCAAACGGAAACGTGGAACACTTATGTAGGAGACGATCGTCTTTGGACAAGCAAAGAGACAATGAAAAAGAAAATAGAGAAATTCCGCAGTATCGGAGGACGTTCTGTTTGCTATACCGGTATATATGCCGCCACTCCGGCTTTTGCTCATAATTATCCCGATTGGGCTATGCGGAATGTAGCTGACCGTAGTTTCATTACTTATGGCAACTCTTATCTTTACTTGATGTCTACCAACGAATCAGTCGATGCCTCCTATACAATAGGAGGGGAGACTTTTAAAAATTTCAATGATTATTTTGTATCTCAGGCTGTAAAGGCGCAGAAGGAGTACAACTGGGACGGATACCGTTGGGACTGGTATGGATTACCCGAGAATTATGTTTGCGACGGAACTTCTGCAGCTTGTAACTTTTCATCCGAAATGGCTCCATTGGTTAATCGTTTGGATTTGGCAGTGAAAGAGGTACGTGCAGATGTCACTACTACGGCTTTGCAACTGCCTTCTACAAGTGGAAACATTCCCCATTATACTACGGGAGCCGTAGCCAATCATCAGTTTATGGAACTTTGGCCTTTTGGTACGGGAACCAAATATACAGACCTCTACCGTGATATTTATGAAGCAAAATCACGTTATCCGGATAAGCCTGTATTTGCCAATTTTTATCCGCCTGCTGAGATGAATTTAACGACTGGCTGGCCCAAACAGAATATCGATTATCAATTTGCTACCTGCCTTTCTGCTGGTGGTTATCCGGCTGCACAGGTCGTAGACGGAGTGGCAAGCTTTACAGATCCCGTACCTTTCCATGCTGTAAATTATCCGGTGGAAGTACTCGAACGGATAGCCGGCTGGAATAAGTTTACAGAAGCTTACGGGGCCTATCTGTATTATTCCAATCATGCCTATGTGATTGCCGATTATAATTATTCGGATTTATCATTGAGTAATGCCACCGGTATCTATGCCAAATTAAAAAGACGCTGGGACAAACGAACTCGCCGGATGGATGCTTTGATTGTCGATTTAGTAAATTATGGTTCTACAATAGATTTGCGCTGGGATGCAGTGAATGCAGCACCTCAGACAAAAACAGTAGAGGTATCTTTTACACTGCCGGACAATGTGACTCCGACAGATCTTTATTGCATTACTTTGGAAGAAAGCCGGAAAGTGGATTATACCCGGGAAGGTTCTAAAATACGGGTGTCACTCCCTTCATTGGATACATTTGCCACCTTGGTACTGAATCTGAACAATACGGTTGGAATACCGCAGGAACCCGGAAAAGAAGCTGTTACATTTGATTTGTTTCCTTTCCAATACGATGCCAAAGGAGAAACCCTACGTTCCGGAAAAGTCAGTGCTATTACAGTTCTTGATGATCAGGAACCTCTCATCGTATCCAATGATTATAACGGTAATGTATCTCATACCGATAGGGTGACGGATGCATTTGCGGGTGAGAGAGCATTGCAGGTTACTCCGGGAATGATTCGTTTCACCACCACTTCGGATGGTGCCATACGTGTACCTATTGATCAATTCAACCGCTTTAAAATAGCGATTCGTTCTCACAACACCACGGCTTGTTGGTTTGGTTTCCGTCTGATAAAACCGTCTGCCAGTTCTCCTGTATGGGAAACGAAAGACATATTCTATCGGGTAGGATATTCTCAACCGGGATTGGCTTACCTTACATTGACACCCGTAAAGCCCAAAGACGGCGAATGGGTGGAATATGAAAGGAATATTCAGCAAGACCTCATCGGATTGTGGGGAGAAGACTGGGCGGACGCTATCGTAATATCTGTTTTCATGGGACCGGTAGACAGGAATAGTGCCGACTATGATCATTTGATTTTCATGTCTGACGGGTATACAGGAATGGATTCTCTTAAAAAAAAAGATGAAATAAAAATCTGTTTTACTGACGAAGGTTCTCTGATGATTGTATCTGGTGGAATGCAACAGGAACATCTTTGTGAAATCCGGTTAATGGATATGGGAGGCCGTATCTGTTACGAAGACAGACTCCGGTTTAATAACGGGATACTCTCTTGCAGCATTCCTCCATTACCGAAGGGTGCTTATCTGCTGACTATTAATGATACTGAAGAGAAGAGTCTTTACTCTTTATATTCTTCAGTTATACTTCGGTGAAGTTTTAAATAAATGTTGATGAATTACTATTGTATAATTTAAATTTAATGGTTATGAAAAAGTTAATACTTGCAACTCTGGCCTGTTTGATGGCTGTTTTTATGTATGCTCAAAAATCCGATGGTATCGTGTATTGGTCTTATGAGACAGGTTATCAGTTTGATTTCGATTTGGATGGAAAGATTGACCTTACGGTTCCTACGCAGACTAAAGATTTGCAGATATCCGAAGTCTTTGTATATGATGCCAATGGTGACGGTTATTTTGATTTATGCGAGGTAGACCGTTCCTGTTCGGTAGACCAGCTTATTCATTGGCGATTCTATTATAACGATGGAAATAATAATTTTATTGATCCGCAGGATGTTGTGTATGGAATGGCAGTAGGCGATAAAGCACTCTCGGCAGATTTCAACGGTGACGGGGTGGGTGATGTTGCTATTCGCCGTGACAATGAGTACGGACTTTGGTGGCTTATGCATTTTATGGCAATGGCTCCGGATGTAAATCTTGCTTTTGGTATTACGGAAAGCGATTATTTGTTGGCTGGAGATATGAATAATGATGGACAGGCAGATGTTGTTTTATATGATAAAGGAAATTGGCTATGCTCCTTTACTCCTTCTGCTACAGAATATAAAACTCCGGATTTTGCAAATCAGGATATTGCGAATATGCAGTTTGGAACTAAAAATGACATTCCTTTTTTGTTGGATTTTAATGGTGACGGATATGATGATATGGCAATCTGTTCGGTGAACGACGAAGAAGTTAATGTTAACCTTCGTAATCCGGCTACTAAGCCTGAGAATAACGGATATAGTAAAAGTGGTCGTGGTTCTTTTGATGAAACCTTTTTTATGCCTGCCGGGATTAAGCCGACCTGTGTACGTGGTGTAAAACTTGGTAAGGGAAGTGGGACAGGTGTAAGTACGGAAAAGCAGGAAGAGGCTGTATCTGTTTATCCTGTAATCGTTGAAAAAGATGCTTCGTTTGCTGTAAAGACGAATTCCGATAATAATCGGATCTCTGTTTATAACGTGACCGGACAACTGGTTAGAACGATTGTTGCAGGTCATACCACAGACATACCAGTGGATGGTTGGAGCAGCGGACATTATTTCGTTCGTGTAGAATGCGGAAATAATGTGGTTACTAAAAAATTGATTATAAAATAATTCCTTTAAGTACTGTATCCTCATCAAATGAACGTTTTATTAAAACGCAAATGATCGCAGATTTTCGCAAATTAGAAGGTTTGCTGTACTTGAGAGACGATATTTTTTGCGTGAATTTGCGATAATCTGCGTTTCAATGATAGGTTGTCATAGTATGAATTAAATTTGAAGTACTACTTATATGAAATTACATTTATGCTTTAGTCTGATTGTATTATTGTCTTTGGTTTCCTGTCGTAATGATAAAGTCTATTCCGAGTGGAGTTTACAGAATCGTGATACCGGAGAGTACTTAGGCGAGAAAGAGGGAACTTTTTGTTTCGCTGCCGAGCCCTCAGGAGATGATTTCCTTTGGATTATTGAAAGTACTCCCGGAGAAGAGTTTCTGATCAAGAATAAGAAAAGCGGGAAATACCTGCAGTTTGACGGAGAAGAGGTTGTGTGTGTAACTTCTGATGGTAAGGGACAAGAAAATCTGAAATGGAAATATGGTGGATTTGATTTTCTGACTCAGAAGAACTGCGGTTGGTATACGCTTGAGAACAAGGCTACTTCACGGGATTTACATCTGATGCGTCGGGGAGATGGAATTGCAATGGGAGCTTCCGATCGTGTAAAAGACTTTAAATCACATTGGAATATTGTACGTGAAACAGGTACAGACCTTTCTTTTATGATAACTCCGGAGGAAGTGATTGATGCTTCTTTCCTTGGGACAAGAGAGGCTGTTGCTACTTCTGATACGGAAATAGAGTCGAATTATCATGGAGAAAATCGTTGGAAGTTACAAAAAGACATTTCTACATTTCCTCAGTTTACAGCTGAGAACAACCGTATGTTGGTAGCCCTTTATAACATGGCCCTGGAAGAGATGCAGCTTGATATCCGCACGGACAGTACGTTTATGGCAGGTGCTTTATGGCCCGATACATGGACACGTGATGCTGTGTACAGTATCTATTTCTCTTATGCCTGGATACTGCCGGAGGTTTCGCGTAAGACATTAGAAAAACAGACTTTGCAAAATCCGAAAGAAGCACTTCAGGACACAGGTAGCGGCGGATCCTGGCCTATTTCTACCGATCGTGTCGTGTGGGCAATGGCCGCCTGGGAATATTATTTGTACACAGGTGATAAGAGCTGGTTGGAATCTGTATATGACGGTTTGAAATACACAGCGTTGAAAGACATCCATGTGGCATTTGATGCCAATGTTGGTTTGTTTAAAGGAGAAACCTGTTCGATGGACTGGCGTACACATACCTATCCCAACTGGTTTATAAATTCTGTGATTGCCGATTCTTTTTCCAGTGGAACTAATGCATTACATAAATTCTTTTATCAATTTCTTGGAACTGCAGGGCGTATCATTCAGAAACCGGCAGAAGAGATTGCTATGTGGGAGAAATATTCCAGTCTTTTGAAGGAGAATATAAATAAGCGCTTTTGGGATGAAAAACAAGGATGCTATACTTGCTATCTTTATCCGGAATACCTGGGTTACAGGCCGACTCAAAGAGTAGGGGTGATGTCCAATGGTCTGGCAGCTGTATTGGATATAGCGACTACCGGGCAGAGTATACAAATGGTAGAGAACTTTCCGCTTTATCCTTATGGAGCTGCTGTACTATATCCGAGCATTCCGGATGACTTTTCTTATCACAACAAGAGTGTATGGCCGGTCTGGGAAACCCCTTATATGTATGCCGCCCGTGATGTGAAAAATACGAAAGTTGTGGAACATATGATAAAATCATTGGTCCGTGCCGGTGCATTATTTTTGACTCACAAAGAGAATATGACCTATGATACGGGGTATGATTGCGGTACGGCATTGAATTCTTCCCGTCAGTTGTGGTCGGTGGCATCTTATATCAGTATGGTATACCGTGTATTGTTTGGCATGACCATGGAAGAAGAAGGGATTACCTTTACTCCGGTAGTACCCGATCTTGTGGCCGGTAAAATTTCATTGGAGAACTTCCGTTATCGGGATGCAGTACTGAATATCAATATTACCGGAAAAGGGAATACAGTCAAAAAAATGACAGTGAACGGACAAGACCAAAAATTACCTTATCTGTTGCCTGCAACGGCACAAGGAGACTATACAATTGATATTGTGATGACAGTAACACACGCGAGTGATAAAATGAATCTGGTTCAGCCGGGACCTCGTGAGGATTGGTCACCGATAGAACCTGTATTGGAACAAAAAGGACAGATTATTAACTGTCCGGTAGAATCCGGCTTGCGTTATTTCTTGTGTGGCACAAAGATAGAAGATAAAGAAATAACGTTCCCATATGATCTTAGTCGGGAACCTGCTAGCTTTTATTCTGTGTATTCGGTGGACAAACGGGGTTTTAAGTCCGACTGTTCCAATCCGGTGATTAAAACTGACTGGCGGGAAGTTTTTGAAGCGGAAGATGCTGTATCGAAGGGAACGTTCAGTAATGTTCATCCCGGCTATTCCGGGAAGGGATTTGTAGTGGACTTATATACTAAACCGGCAGATGTGGCCTTTACAATTGATGTTCCTGCTGATGGTGATTATGCTCTTGTCCTTTCCGGTGCTAACGGGCACGGTCCGGATGGAACCTACTGTACCATCCGTTCTGTCTTTGTCGATAATATTGATTCCGGGACATTTATTCTGGAAGCTACAGGTGATTGGAACAAATGGACGAGGTCAAATTATATATTGAAGAATTTGAAAGCCGGACGTCATGTGGTCAGTTTGCGACTCAATCCGGAAGGAAAAGGATTTGATTCTAATATGTCTCATGGCAGGGAAGATGCCAATGATTGCAATCTGGATTATCTGGAGATAAGTCGAATGTAGTGGTTATTGTAATCTATAAAGAGGAATATTTGAACAAAAACTAAACAAAAATGAAGGCTGTACAGTATCTTCTACTGTGCAGCCTTCTATTTAAAACGATCTGCGAACTTGTCGCATTTTCATGCCTTCCGAACTTATACGTTCATCGCATTTGCCCCTAACGCTCCTAACACGGCCGAAGCTACTGCTATCACAATTTTTAGAATTTTATCCCAGATTGATTTCTTCATACTTATTTAATTGAAAATTGAAAGTTGAAAATGAGAAGAACTTGTTTGATGGAAAGTTGAAAATTGAAAATTGGCTGCGCAGTGTAGTTACATTATACCTGCTTTCTTAATTTTCTAAGCACTCTTTTCTTAATTGATCATTGCTTTTACACTGCATAGCCATTTTCAATTTTCAACTTTCAATTTTCCATTAAACCGAAGGGTCTTCTCCCTCTCCTTCGCCCCCTTCTTCCTCTTTTTTCTTCAGCAAGGCTTCCAGGTCATAGAAGTCTATTTTCTCTCCGGCGCGTGTGGTTGTAATATCCGGTCGGATGCTGGTTGAAGGTCGGAAATTTATTTTCACCGCTTTGATGTTTTTGGCGGTGCACTCTTTTACATCTTCCGTCCCTAAGGTCCGTGCCGAGAGGCTGAACACGCCGAAGTTCTTGATATTGACTGACTGTCCGTTGTACAACACTTCCCTCATCGCCTCTACGAAGTTGGTCAACACACTCTGTATGTCTCCTAATGTAAGCGAACTCTTCTCTTTCATTTTGAACGCTACTGCGTCCAGATCCGCATTGGGCCCCGTGGTCACCAATTGCGGGTAGAACTTCTCCACCGCATCCGCCTTTCTCGGGTCTTTTCTTGCAATCTTTTTAAAAGGTACTCCCATGATTTTTTAGTTTTAAAATTTGATTTACCGGCAGGAAACAGCGCTTCTTTTCCTTTCCGATGTGACAAAGATAACCTCTTCCATAAGAGTGGGTGAACGTACTTTTTTGTAGATTATTCTGTATTGCAAATACTTTGATTCATAGTCGTTTATATTGTGTTATAGCTTGTTGATGTCCGGAATAATTGTTATATTTGAAGAACAAAAAAACAACCATAAAAACATATTGCAATGAATGAAAATGAAGAAGAAACGAAGTTTGTCGTCAAGTCCTACCTCAAAGCCGATCTTGCCCATCTGTATCACCCAAATCTGCCCATTCCCTATGCCATGTGCAAACTCAGGGGTTGGATCCGTAAGAACAAAGAACTCCATAGCCTCCTTTATCAGGGTGGGGAAGGGAAGAACGACCACTCCTATACCCGCCGTCAGGTCAGCCTGATCGTCCGCTACCTCGATACCCCCTGATAAAATATTTGTAAATAAAACGCCCTAATATATTATGCCCCGTGACAATATATCTCATGCTACATTAGAATATACGTTACGGGGCATGGTATGTATACTTATCTGATTGAAACGCAGATTAACACAGATTTTCGCAAAGAAAAACAGGTATAAGATAAAGAATAACAGGATTTTAATCTGCGATCATTCGCGTCAATCTGCGTTTTGTCCGGATAATAAAAACTCTGTGAAACTCAGTGTTACTCTGTGGTGAATCCCCTTCCTCAAAACGGCAGTTCCTCCTGTCTCTCCCCCTTTCCTTCTTTCTTCTCTTCAACTCTTCTGCTGTTCGCACTCACCTGATCGGGTGTGAACTCTATCACTGCGTATTCCGTTATTCCGCTTTCGTTCATCCTTTTAGGGAATCTGTCCCTCTCCAACACCTGTACCAGTACCTGCTGTGTCTGCCTGTTTGCTTGTATGCGTCCGTACAAACTGATGGTTCCCATCAGTGCTGCCGCCGGCCTCCATTTCACCTCAATGTCCGTGGGGGTAGCCGCCCGGTAATAGACGTACAGATTCTCCTCCACCGGCTCCTTCATGCGGTGCTGTTCGTTCCGTTTGTTCAGTCCTGTAATTTCATCTCCCTCGTACCAGTACCGGTATCCGTTCTGTAAGAGATATATTGCCTGTGCATATACCCCTTCATAGTCTATCGGTGCGTGGAAGTCAATCTCCGTGAGTACGGATAGCAGAAACCTGCGGTTTCCTCCCATGTCCTGCATACACTGCCGGTTGTTGGTGCTGGCAATGAACGATGCTCTTCGTATGTACTTTTCCGCCTGTACGTCGTACACCTTCCGCTCCGTCACGCTCTCCTGTGTGATGATCCGTTTCAATGCCGCTATGTCTCCCTGTTTCGCCCCTTCAAACTCCTCCATGTTGATGAGCAGCCGGTTGGACAGTAGTAGCAGGTCATCCTTGTTTCCCGGGTCTATCATCCCGTTGCGGTAATATTCTGCGAGTTCGGGTGGCAGCAACTTCCTGATCCAGGTGCTCTTTCCTTTTCCCTGTTCGCTGTATAGAATGAGCACATATTGGTTCACCGCCTCCTCCTTCAGTGCGCATGCCACCATACCCACGATCCATCTTCTCAGGCTCTCCTTCCAGAAGTCCGTGTCCTTTGTTTTCACCGTATCCGCTAACTGCCCGATGTAGTCTGTAGTCCTGTCCCAGGGTTTTAGTCCGTAGAAATAACTCTCGAACGGGTTGAAGTTCTTCGCGTAATTCGAGTCTATCACCGCTTTGAGATAGTTCTGGAAGCAGGATATGCCCGCCATTTGGAGGTTTACGAATATCGAGTTGTAGTCCTTGTTTCTCAGTGGGCGGTATTTTCCTTTCATCCCGGACGCATTCTCCTCAAAGTCGATGAACTCCAACCGTTCCAATATCGTATTTCTACGTATGTCATAATGTGCCTCCAGATATTCCAGTACCTGGGTGATGACCGGTTTCTTATCCTCCTTTTTCTTTTCCGCCTCTTCGGTCTTGTTCGTATAGAGGTATGCGTTGTGTATGGGGGTGGCTATATCTATCTCTGCCTCTGCGAAATCCTGCCGTACCAGCTGCTGTACGCTTTTCTCGCTCAATCCCTTCTTGTAGCATCGGTTGCCTAAGGTGTAGAGAAAAGTGTTTCTGTTTCCCGGTTCGAACTTCTCCGAGCGGCGGGTGGTTTGTAATGCCTTTCTGTACTCTAACTTCTCCCAGGGTTCTACCGTGCCCGTTTCTCCCTCTTCAGAAGCCTGCCCTTTACTCTTTTCCTTTTTCCTTCCGGGCTTTTTCTCCTTCTTTTCCGGAGGAATAATGTTCGTTTCCACCGTCTCTATCTTTTCCATCAGCTCTGTGTTCAGATAAGCCTGCGTATCGAACGATGTGAAGAAGCCCCGTCCGATGTCCTTCCCGCTTTTGTCCACGGGTATTCCCAACCACATTTCAATGTGCTCCTGACATGCCTTGTACATCTGTGCGTGGTAATATTCCAACTGCTCGTATGTGATCTCCCGGGTTGAGAATGCCGCCTTTCTCATTTTGCAGGCCCATGCCGATTGCAGGTATACAAATACCTTGAATCCATGTCGTTTGGGAGTGAGAAAATCCGCCAGTACGTCCGGATCGCTTTCAATGCGTTCGCGTAGGGGGCCTATCTGCTCGTCTTTCAGTTTGTCTATATCGATGGTGATCACCGGGTTGTAGTTTTTGATGCTGTACGCTAACCTCTCCTGATGGTAATTGGCCGTCAGTGTGAGGTAGGGTAGCTGCTTCTTTGTCCGGTCCGCTTTCTCCGTCTCACCTTGCTGCACAAGCTTTTCTATCCGTTGTACGATTGCCAGGTTTTTCCCTTCCCGTATCTCTTTTATCACTTGCGTGAGGGTGGTTTCTCCTGCCACGGTGCTGTAACCGTTGTAGGTGGTGATTGTGATGTCTTTCATGGTATTCGTTTTTTTAAGCTGTTTGTTTGTGCCCAATGTTTGTTTGTCTTGAGCGGTACAAAGGTAAACAGTAGATTTCAAAAAAAAGATTAGACTTTTCCGATGAAAAAGCCTAATCTTCCAAGGTTGTTTTTAACTTTTTATTGTTTCGGATCGTTGAGTATCTCTTCCTCCGCTTCGGCTATGTCCCGGATGGATTTATAGATTTCCGCCTCGGCACTTTCTTCTTTCAGATTGCCTTTTCCTTTTGTTTTCGGGAACTTGAAAAACAACGATAATATCCTTGCTATTTTTCTTACATTCTGATTCTTATCCTTTTTTTTCTGTTCATGCGCTTGCCTGGCAAATGCCTCTAAGATGTTCTCTTTCTGATCTTCTATCGGTATTTTTTCCGATAATGCCAGTTTCACGCTTGCAACTAACCGTTCCGTATCTATCTCCGTTCCTTCTGTGATAATAATGGACACTTTTCCCTCTATTACCGTCACTTTTTAAAATTTGTAGTTTTAATCATAAATGTCTAATAATGGTTTTAAAATAAAACATAAATTAATATTTACGATGCGAAATTAATGGTTATTAGCATGGAATACAAGTTTTATGAGAAAAACTTCAATATTTATAAAATATATCCCCGTGTATTAAATAGAGGGTAGGGTACCCTACCCTCTATTTAATACACGGGGATTTTTCTTTTAAAAAAAGAAGAAAATACGCGTCTGTGCGCGTGTAGCACGTGCGTACATTATTATAGGGAAAAGAGTATAAAGAAGGGGGAATTCGGTAAATGCTGATGTGGTATCGATAAAATTATAAAAGTGTTTCAATAGACGTTCGTTTAATGGCACAAAGTTAAAACGTATATCTGAAATGACAAAATATTCTTATAAATATTTTTTTGTTTTTGAAAGTTAAAGATGCAGATTCTTTATATTCAGCAGTTTATGTAATTGATAAAATTAGTTATTTGATGCATTATTCCGTAAGAATGCCCAGCCGTAAATCTTCAAAAATAGGTGTTTCATTAAACGAACGTCTATTGAAACACTTTTTGTTTTCAACTGACTCGTTTATAGCATTTTATCTGTCAGTTAATGAATAACTACAGAAAACCACTTGGAAAGAGAGATGCAAATATTGCTGTATATTACATGAATGCATCGCAAATGATTGAATATCAATAATATATTAGATGTTCAAAGCCCCGGGGAAATACCCTTTTTTGAACTACTCATAGAAAAATGGAAACGGATAAAGAGACTGAAATTTGGTATGCCATGCGTGCCACCTACCGTAGAGAGCCTGATGCCATGCGACTGTTTGCGAAGGAACATATCGACTATTTCGTTCCCATGCAATATAAAATAAGCATCAAAAACGGGAAAAAAGTCCGTGTCTTGGTTCCCGTCATCTACAATCTGATTTTTGTTCATGCCTGTCCTTCCGAAGTGAAACGTGTCAAGTCTCTGGTCTCTTATTTACAGTATATCACCGATACCCGAAGCGGTCAGAAGATCATCATCCCCGATCATGAGATGCAACGTTTCATTGCCGTGGCCGGTACTTATCATGAGCAACTCCTTTACTTCCGTCCTGATGAATTGAATTTGTCCAAAGGCACTAAAGTCCGTGTCACGGGTGGTGACTTCGAGGGTCAGGAAGGCATTTTTCTGAAAGTGAAGGGTGCCCGTGATCGTCGTCTGGTCATAAAAATCCAGGGTGTCATCGCCGTTGCCATGGCATCCATTCATCCGGATCTGATAGAAGTAATTAAATAATTCAAATTCCTAAAATAGTATGACTCTTTCCGAAGAAGCAGCCTCTCTTCAGCGCGCTGCGCATGAACTGATGTATTTGGGTATGGACGATAGTCCCATCTATAGTGATGATTTGTCCCGTCGTAACAGTGAGGTTTACCGTTTGACCACCGCCTTGTATGACTCCGGTGCCAAAGGCTCCACCCTTGAAGAACAGGCCCATGTCTGCTTGGCTCTCCTGATGGGTTACAATGCCTCCTTCATCGATTACGGTGAAAAGCAGCAACACATTCAGGAAGTTCTGGACCGTTGTTGGGATCTTCTTGACGCCCTTCCCGCTTCCTTATTGAAACTCCGTCTGCTTACCGTCTGCTATGGTGAAGTATTCGATGAGCCTTTGGCGGATGAAGCCCGTGCTATTATCGTTTCGTGGGATTCTGAGTCGCTCACTACTGAAGAGCAGGAAGCCATTACAGAATTTCAGAATGTGGTGGACAATCCTTATCCGTGGGAGTATATTGATGAATGAGATAAAGAAATCCTCTTTTTGACAAACTTTATAGGAAAACAATTGTTCGGCGGCTTATTTTAGGAGGAATGTCAAAAAATGGACGCTAACGTACTGAGATTAAATTGAGTTTGACAAACAAACTGTCAGGAAATTGTATTTAGACACTGCCGATAGTTATATCTCGATTTGTTTGAAGTTGAGTATAGTCAGGTTTTATGAAATAATTTAATTTGAAATCGATAAATTAGCTCAATGTAGGTTGCGGGTTGTAAAAAGGCGGGTGGCTAATACTGTGAGTGTTTACAATTAATATGATTGATATTACGGATAAATCAAAGTGTTGTGGGTGTAATGCATGTGGTGATGTGTGTGCTCATGATGCGATTACTTTTTGTACAGATATTGAAGGTTTCTGGTATCCCCAAATAGATAAGGAGAAATGTATTGGTTGCGGGTTATGTGAACATGTATGTCCCATATTGCATGTTGAAGAATTGAAACGCAATGATTATAATCAACCGATTTGTTATGGTGCTTATCACAAGAACTTAGAAATTCGTTTTGACAGTACATCTGGTGGGGTCTTTTCTGCAATGGCAGAAGATGTATATAAACAGGGAGGCTATGTTGGAGGAGCCGTTTATGATGCGGAATTTTTTGCTCATCAGTTCATCTCCGATAACAAAGACGATTTAAAAAGACTCCGTAGTTCTAAATATTTACAGAGTAATGCTTCGGGATTTTATAGGGAAGTTAAAAAGGCAATTAAAACAGAAAAGACAGTACTGGTTTGTGGAACTCCCTGCCAGATGGCTGCTTTGCGTAGGTATTTAAATAAAGATTATGAAAACCTGATAATAATAGATTTTATATGCAAAAGTGTCACATCTCCTAAAGCTCATCGGAAATATTTTGATTATCTGGAGGAAATCAATGATTCCAAGGTCATTTACTTCAAGGCTAAGAATAAAGAATTGGGTTGGCGTAGTTTAACCAAGAAATCTACTTTTGCTAATGGGAAGTCTTATTATGGAGTGAGAGGCAAAGACCTTTACAGTAGAGCTTACCATAGTGGTATGATAGACCGTCCTTCTTGCTATTCATGCCTATTCAAAGGTTATCCGCGCATGGCCGACATTACTTTAGCTGATTTTTGGGGTGTGGAAAAAGTAGCTAAGGACATGGATAATAATACAGGTACCTCAGCTGTTCTTATTAATTCAGAAAAAGGAGAGAAATTTTTTGGACAAGCAAGCAAACGTTTACAGACGAAAAAGGTAAGACTTGAAGATATACAGCCTTTTAATTTTGCATTGGTAAAGTCCTCTGTTTGTCCTAATTATAATAGGGAACAATTCTTTCGGGACATGGAAAGTATGCGTTTTGATCAATTGGGAGATGAATATTTTCCGGTATCCAAAAGGAAGTATGAGGAGATACGAATATTGATTTCTGGTTTACGGACATTTGTAAACATGACCCAATTGCGTCCAAAAGCGATGTGGCAATTCTTTTACCTAAACTTTTTTCATCCTGGCATAAAGACTAACTGGAGAAAAGGTGAGTTACTTTATCCTTCTCCTTATTGTGTTTTTGAAATAGCCCGAACTGCTGAAGTAATAGTGAAAGGTAAAATATTGTTGGGTAATAAAAAGTTCCGTAAATCTAAGTTGGAAAGTCGTTTTTTATTCGGTAAGAACTCTACGGTTAAGTTTCAAGGTGATTTCCGCTTCGGTTACGGTTGTGATGTAGAAGTGTTTGATGGTGCAGAACTGATATGCGGTGCATTTAGTGGTGGAAATATAGGATTGAAACTGATTTGTGGTGATAAAATACACATTGGCAGTCACACTTTTTATGGTCGTGATGTCTCTATTCGTGATACTAACGGTGGGCATATCATTGCCCAACAAGGCTTTAAAGATACTAATCCTGTTATTATTGGTGACTTTTGCTGGCTTTGTTCCGAATGTAAAATAATGCCGGGTGTGAAAATAGGAGACAGTACGGTGGTTGGTTCCAATTCCGTAGTAATAACTCCCTTACCTGCTCATGTATTGGTGACTGGATCGCCGGCGCGGATTATTGACACGGATATCATTTGGAAACATTGAAAAAATAAGGAATATGAACGAACAAAAATTTTTAGAATTCTTTGAAAATCTTTTTGACGGACTCAATGAAGAGATTGATATGAATACGGAGTTTCGCTATATAGACGAGTGGAGTTCGCTTACCGGTCTGGCTTTTATGACTGATATGGCTGAAAAATATGGCAAAAGTTTTACTATTTCTGAAGTGAAAGAAGCTGAAACAATTAGAGACTTATACAATATCTACCAATCCAAGTAAGTGGGAATAGATAATAGTAATAAACGCATTGCCCGTAATTCTTCATTACTTTACATGCGTATGCTGATCATTATGTGTGTTCAGCTCTATACATCACGAGTTATACTTACTTCATTAGGGGTTGTAGATTTTGGTTTGTACGGTGTAGTAGGAGGAGTAGTCGTTATTTTTTCCACTTTAGTTGGTGCATTTAGTACGGCTACCTCCCGATTCTTTACAGTAGAATTGGGTCGTAACAACTATGAACAGTTAAGGAAAGTGTTTAGTACGGCATTTGCACTTCATTGTGTCATAGCCATAGGTATCATGTTGGTTTGTGAATCAATAGGACTTTGGTTTCTGAACACCCAAATAGATATTCCTTCGGGACGTATGTATGCCGCACACTGGCTTTTTCAGTTTTCTATGATAACTGCCATGTTGAATATAATACAGGTTCCCTACAATGCAGCTATCATTGCTCATGAAGAGATGGCTGTCTATGCTTATGTAGGTTTATTGAGTGCATTCGGGAATTTGATTGTTTCCTATTTGATTAGTCTGAACCCTATCGACAAGCTTATATGGTATGGGCTATTATTAATGTTGCTTCAGATGGGTATTGTTTGTATTTATATATTTTATTGTTTGAGGCGTTATAAAGAGACCCATTTCAAATTGCAACATGATAAGGCTTTATATAAAAGTATGCTTATGTATAGTAGTTATGATATGATAGGGAATATATCAGTATTGGCGCAAGGGCAAGGACTCAATATGGTACTAAATATATTTTGTGGTCCTGTAGTGAATGCTGCCCGTGGTATTGCATGCCAGGTAGAAAGTGCGGCTATACAATTCTCGAACAATTTTCTGACTGCTGTCCGTCCTCGGATAATCAAGCTTTATGCACAGGATAATGCAGCGGCTATGATGGAACTGGTCAATTATAGTTCTATTATGAGTTGTATACTGATGTTAATGATAATTTTACCTTTGTCGATGAATATAAATTTTGTTCTGTCCCTTTGGTTGGGAAATTATCCTGAATATACAGATACATTTACTATTATAATTCTGGTAAATGCATTATTTAATGCTTTCAGAATTCCCCGAAGTATCGTCAATCATGCAACAGGTTATGTTAAACTTCCTAATTTAGTGACAGGTACTATTCTGTGTATGTCATTACCTATCGGTTACTTATTCATGAAATTAGGATTCAGTCCGAACTCTGTATTCTGGGGAATGCTTGCTACGACAATATTAGCAGATATGTCCAATCTGATTATATTGAAAAGATATATCAATTATTCAATAATTGAGTTTTTGAAACATGTTCATTTGAAATGTTGTATGGTTACAGGTATCTCTTTGTTGATAGTATTTCCAATAACAAGTAAGATGGATGATGGTTTTTTTCGTCTGATAATTTGCTCCTTTTTGTCTGTTGCGAGTCTGTTTATTACTTCTTGGTTTATTGTTCTTGATAAGAGCCAAAGGAATAGGGCTTTAATACTTATAAGATCAAAGATTCATGGAAAGAGTAAAGTTGAGAAATGATTTCGAATTGCCTGTCATGTCTGTTGGCACTAATCGTATGGGATATGACAAAATGTTTTCAATTTTATCGAGTGCGGTAGATGCCGGTATTACATTTATTGATACGGCAAGAGATTATGGGAATGAATCTGTAGTGGGTGATGTTTTGTATAAAATAGTACAACATAGAGGGCTATCCAGAGACAATTTGTTTGTTACGACTAAAGTGGGTAATTCACAGCAATTCGGCACGGATATGTTTAAGCAAATAGATATTTCTTTACGTAATTTGAAGTTAGACTATATTGATTTATGGCTGTTACACTGGCCTTATCCGGATCTTTATATGGATAATCTCCGTCAAATGGAGGTTATTTATAAAAGTGGAAAAGTGAAATCTTTCGGAGTAGCCAATTGCAGGCTAAGGCATCTGAAAACTATGGAAACAGCAAATCTACTGCCGCATGTTATTCAAATAGAGCATCACCCATTTCGACATTCGGGAGATATTTTGAAATATTGTAAAGATAGGAGAATACAAATTGAAGCATATTCTCCTTTATGTTTTATGATAGAAAAGTTAAGATGGAACCCTGTATTATTAAGAATATCAGAAAAGTACGGCAAATCATTGGGGCAGATTATTTTAAGATGGCATTATCAACATCATGTCATTCCGGTTTTTAGAACAGAAAATCCAGAACGTTTTAAAGAGAATGCCGATATTTTTACATTTGAATTAGATCGGGAAGATATGATGAATATTGGTGTATTAGATGAAGATTATAAATTTATTCCAGAATCTCTTCACTGCCCGGGATATTGATTTATGAAGAAGTTACTTAGAAAAGTTATTCTTTTGATTATTACTATAGGAGGGCGTTTGTCCTTATCTCTCAGTAATAGAGTAAAGAAAACCAATTGGTGGATGAATCAGAGTTTGGGGATGGAGTCTTTCATTTCACCTCCTTTGTTTCGTGTTAATTATGTTCGCAATTATGATGTTTTGAATCTTGGGAATAAGCGGGCAC
Organism: Bacteroides sp.; assembly: GCA_019416685.1. Taxonomy (GTDB): domain Bacteria; phylum Bacteroidota; class Bacteroidia; order Bacteroidales; family Bacteroidaceae; genus Bacteroides. The sequence goes on along the minus strand of DXWV01000057.1, from coordinate 45,782 downwards.
AGTGTGCATTTATATATGAGAATATAAAAGGATTAAATTTGGCAAGCACTGAACAATCATTAGCTGTAGACTTTAAAGTATTGAAATTTTATTTCAGTTACCTTAAAAAGAGTGGAGTTGTAATTATTCCTATTGACTTATTCACCAGTGTTACTTCAAATAACGAAAATTTCCGTTTCTATTCAAAATTCATAAGGGAGTTTCCTGAAAGTGAACGGGATATTTATAAAGACTATTATACCTCTACTTCCTTATTATTGGATGCTACGCAGATACCTCATCTGCCTTATGTCATTAACTATAAAAGGTATCCGTTTGTTTTTCATCCATTTGAGTCTTTGAAAAGAATAATTTCAGATGAAACGAAAGATGAAAGTTTGATATGTATGAAGCAGACTCATAATGATGAACAATTGAATAGAGAAGCTATCAATTGGTACAATGCTTATAAGAAGAGGCTTCATTTGAATGAACCTGTTTCAGGATATTTACCCACTCATTTGGAAAGAATTTGGAATAGTAACCGGAATACGTTGAAGGAGATGATAGCATTTTGTATAGAACGTGAATTGAGGGTCGCCGTGGTTGTTTTACCTATTTCCAAGCATGTAGTTGAATTGATACCAACCAATGTATTGAAAGAATGTGTTAATTCTTTTATAGAGGGATTGGAGAAAGAAAACATTACTGTCCTTGATTATTATAAGATTCAGGAATTACGTTCTTCTGCTTTGTATGTTGATGCGATCCATCTGAATCGTTTTGGTGCACATGAGTTTACTGATAAGTTAGTAAGAGACTGCAAAAGTTGTGGATTGCTTTAATTTGTATTTTTAATGAGTGATATGAGTTTAAATTTGACGAGTCCGTGGTATCAACAAAAATTTCAAGATTGTCAGAAATTTTGGAAAGGAGTTAGTGAAGGACTTGAAATTGTAAATTTAGGTAGTAATTCTGCCTTTTATGGTTTTGATTATTCGGACTTACCCATAAAAGCTGCCAATTGGGCAATGCGTCCTCAATCTTTTCCACAAGATTTGGCAATATTAAAGACGTATTACAGATATCTCCGACCTAGAGCGATAATTCTTATCGCTCTAGGTCCTTATAGTTCTTGTTTTAAGAACTATAAGGACCTGGAGTTAGAGAAATATTACACAATATTGAATCCGGAAGTTTTTGAAAATTTTTCAAAAGAAAGATGTGAGGCCGTACTTAGAATTAAAAAAAGTCCATACAAGTATGCCACCAAACAGATGTTACTTTTGGGATTCAAAATTTGGATTGGACGATTCTTAAAGCATCGTGTTTCCTTTGAATTGTTGAATAAACAACCGCTTAATGCAAAACAATTGGAAATCGATTCTAAACGTTGGATAGAAGATTGGAAAAAACAATTTAATATAAAGGATATGGATGCTCCTCAACCGAAGCATATAGTCGAAGGGCGAAAGAAACGTATAGCTGTCTTGAAAGAGATGATTGCTTTTTGTAAAGAGCATGAATTTCAACCGATAATAGTTCTTCCACCAGTTACGGAGTACTTATCTTCAAAGTTTTCAGGGGTGTTTAGGGATAATTATATATACTCATTTCTGGAGGAAGCAGAAGCCTTTGATATCCCGTTTTTTAACTATTTAGATAACCAACAATTTGAAGATCCCTCTTTTTATTTTAATAGTTTCTTTCTAAACAAGATGGGCGCGAGGCTATTTACTAAAGCTGTATTTGATGATATTAAAAGAAACGGTTGGTATGAAAAAAAATAGTTGTACAAAAGAATACTTTACAGATTTACTAATTTTTTAGATCAAAGTATTTATAAAATGATATTTATCAATGAAGAAAGTTCTGTTAATCGGTATCGGAGGTGTATACAATTATGGTTGTGAAGCTATAATAAGAGGTACCGTAGATATTTTGAAAACAATAGATAGTACAATTGCGATTTATTATGCTTCTTATAACTATGAAGATGATGTAAAACGTTTAGACGGCTGTGATGTGAGAATAATCAGAGCACCTAAATTTAAACGTTGGAGTATCCGTAATATTCTGAAAAAACTATGTACCTATATTGATTATATTCCTTTTATGGATTGGATAAAAGAGTATGATACGGTATTCTCAATAGGAGGCGATATGTATACTTTAAATTCGAGAGATGATTTTGATAAATCATTGCCTTTATTGTGTGAGAAATGTAAGAAATTAGGTTTGCGTTATATTTTGTGGGGTGCTTCGGTGGGTAAATTTGAGAAGAATCCCAAAGCACTTCGATTTTTCCAAAAACATTTAACCGGAGTGGACTCCATAGTTGTACGTGAAAAACATACATTTGATTATTTACATAATATCGGTATAACAAAGAATGTAGTGCTTGCTCCAGATCCTGCTTTTTTTGTTGCTCCTGAATTACATATTCATACAAAATCTGATCATAATGTAATAGGCTTGAATTTGAGTCCGCTATCAGCATTGTATCAGTATGGGAATTTAAAGGATGCAATGGAAAGACAAGTAGAAGCTATCGTGCGATTAATTGAGGTGCGTAAATGTACTATATTATTGCTTCCTCATGTGATTAGTACTGATTACAATGATAATGATTTAGCTTATATGCGTGATATCTATTCGCGTTTGCCGGAGTCATATTGTTCTTTCGTGGAACTGATTGATTCTGATCCTGGGTTTATTGGTTTGAAGCGGTTTATTATGCAATGTGATTTTGTTATAGCAGCCCGTATGCATTGTGCAGTGAATGCTATATCAGTTGGTGTTCCTGCTTTATTTTTGGCTTATAGTGAAAAAGCTAAAGGAATGGCAGAATATGTTTATAATTCGAATGAACCGGTTATTTCTCTAAAAGACTTTGAGGATACTCCAAAAATATCTTCTTTATTGGATAATTGGCATTATCCTTTGGAGATTTCTTCTTTACGTACTTATGATTTTAAAAATATATTGAAATAGGATAATATGCAGAAAATAAAAGTAATGCTTGTATTTGGAACTCGTCCCGAAGCTATAAAGATGGCTCCATTGGTGAAAGAGCTTCAAAAAAGAGCGGATGTATTCCAGACGCTTGTATGTGTTACTGGTCAGCACCGCGAAATGTTAGATCAGGTTCTTAGGCTTTTTGAGATTGTTCCCGATTATGATTTGAATATCATGAAACAAGGACAAGACCTATATGATGTAACTACTCGCGTACTCAATGGGATGCGTGGTGTATTGAAAGAAATACAGCCTAATGTTGTTTTGGTACATGGAGATACTACAACATCAACAGCAGCCGCTTTAGCTGCTTTTTACCGACAGATCCCTGTAGGACATGTGGAAGCAGGGTTACGCACGTACAATATATATAGTCCCTGGCCTGAAGAAATGAATCGTCAATTGACCGGACGTATTGCTACTTATCATTTTGCACCGACTCTTTTAAGTAAAAATAATCTTTTGCAGGAAGGAATTAAAGAAAAGTATATTTATGTGACAGGTAATACTGTGATAGACGCTTTGTATTGGGTTGTAAACAAGATAAAAAGTAATGAGAGTCTGAATCAAACACTTTTCAATGCTTTGAAATCAAATGGATATGATGTAAACCGTTTGTCTGATGGACGGAAAATGATTTTGATAACAGGGCATCGTCGTGAGAATTTTGGGAATGGTTTTATTCATATTTGTCAGGCTATAAAGGAATTGGCTGAAAAATATCCTACCGTAGATTTTATCTATCCTATGCATCTGAATCCTAATGTTCGTCAACCTATTTTTGATATTTTCGGGAATAGAAAATTTGACAATTTATTCTTTATAGAACCGTTGGAATATCTTTCTTTTGTTTATTTAATGGAGAAGTCCACTATTGTTTTAACTGATAGTGGGGGCATCCAGGAGGAGGCTCCTGGTTTGGGTAAGCCTGTATTAGTAATGCGTGATACAACAGAACGTCCGGAAGCATTGGAAGCAGGTACAGTGAAACTGGTTGGCACTGATGCTAATAAGATTGTAAATGAAATATCAGTTTTATTGGATGATAAAGAATATTATGATAAAATGAGTAAGGCTGTAAATCCATATGGAAATGGACTGGCTTGTAGAAGGATAATAGATATACTTGAGCGATGTGTAGGGATATTTTGATTATTCATAAAAACTCCATATGTTTGGAGCCTCCAACTCAAATGGTACTTCAAACTTTAACAGATTTAGGATACAGAGTGAAACTGATAACTTTATCTGTCAATGCATATTGGAAGTCGGAGTTGGAGAGAAGGAGAGTGGAGTACTATGATATGGGTGCTGGGAATTATTTAGCTTCCAATAGTAGAGGACTTTTATTTAAACTGAAGACTTGGTGGAGATATCGTAGATTTGTATTAAAGATACTGGAGCAGCAGAAAAACGATTGTTTGTTATGGTTTGTGGATGCTGATAGTTTTGCTCCACTAATCTATAGTAATATATTTGATCGTTATAGGTATGTGCTTCACATATTGGAAACTTATGATCATTCACGTTTTTATCGTCATGTTATAGGAAAATACTCATCTCAATGTTATCGTATGGTAGTTTGTGAAGAACACCGGGCAGCAATTTTTAATGTATGGTTTAAATTGAGTAGCTATCCTATTGTTTTACCCAATAAACCTTATTTATTACCATCTGATAGAGAAGCTTTAGAATTTGTAAAATCTCATTCATTAAAGCTATATGAGGCTATACTAAATAAGAAAAAAATAATTCTATATCAGGGTGTTATATCAGAAGATCGAAATTTAATAACTATTGTGCAAGCTATAAAATCATTGGCTTCTAAAGATTTTGTTTTTGTTATAATGGGGAGAGATTTAGGACCATTAAAAAAGTATATGGAAATTTTATCAGATCTAATTTATATACCTCAGATCCCTTCTCCGCAACATTTGTTTGTGACTTCTATTGCTTATATTGGAATTTTGGTGTACGATCCGATTTCTTTAAATCAAATATTCTGTGCTCCTAATAAAATCTTTGAATATTCAGGATATAATGTTCCAATGATAGGGAATAATATTCCAGGTTTATTTATTCCGTTTGAAAGATTTAAATCAGGTAAGGTTTATGACTCTAAATCAGTGGATTCTATTCAAAGCGCAATCATGGAGGTAGATTTAAATATTGAGAGGTACAAAAAAGGTGCTTCTGATTTATTTAATTCTGTAGACGTTGTTTCTATATTACAGACAATATTAAAATAAGTGTGGAAAATCCATTGTAAATTTTTAGGTAATTAATGGCTAATATCACATATGCTGGCTATATAGCCCTTTTTATAATATTTTTATTACTGATAAAGTTGCGTGGTAAATTTTATCTTTTACCAACATTTCCATTAGCGGTAATTTGTCTATCTTTTTATAATTTTTTTGGCCATTTTTCTGTAACGGAAGTCACATTAAAAACTGAAATTTTATTATTAATTTCCTTTGTTGTCTTCATATGGGCATATTCTGTTGCCCGTAGATGGAAGTATTATAAAGTAATAAACTTTATAAATCATTTTGTGAACAGAGAAAAAACGTCTTCTGAATTATTAGTTACCCGAAAAGCAATATACACATATATTGTAATTGTATTGTTTTATTGCTGCTTTGATTTATGGTTAAATTCTTATATTTATGGTTCTTTAGAGTCGGCGTTGACACGTTTTTATGCTAAAAGACCGATTATAGAAGTTCCTAATATTCTAATCACTTTTCAGGGATTTTTTCTAAAGGCTATAACTGCATTTATTTTTATATTCAGATACTATTATAATTACTATGGAAAGAAAACATTTTTATTATATATTGCTGTTTTATTGTTAGTACTAATTGCATTTCCAAAAGGATCTCGTGGAGCTACAATTACTCCTATTATGTTTATTCTTTTTGCCGATTTATTTTCTAAGAAACTATTTTTGAATTTTTCGTTAATAAAGAAAGCGCGAGAATACATAGTTCTATGTGGATTTATATTTGCTCTTTTTTTGAGTTTGACATTTATTCGAGGTGTTGATTTTGAAGATTTATCATCTGCAGTAGAAGTATTGAAAGATCTTAAATTAGATGAAGGAGCTGAAGAGTTTAGCAAGCATGAGAAGGATTTAATGATTCAAGATCTGCAATTTACATTTGATTCTTTTGGTGAGCGATATTCTTTTATAGGTTTGTTTTATACGTTAAATTCTATAATTGTTAATCCTATTCCACGTTTTTTATTTTCAGGAAAACCTGTCGGTTTTGGGACTTTACTTACAGAGGCAAAATTTGGATCTGGAGATTTTAGTGTCAAACATTTAGAAACATTAAATACGGGATTTGCTGTAGGAGTTGCTGGGGAGGGATGGGCTAATTCTGGATTGATTGGATTGATTTTTTATTCTATATTATTAGGATTATATAGTGGCTTTTTTTCTCGACTATTTTTTGTATATATTAAATCAAACAATTTTGTGGCTTTGGTTTTTGCTTTACTTTTCTTTCAAGCCTCTTTTAGTTTCATTAGAGGGGATTTACAATCAGGAGTAATACAAAGTATATATCCTATTATTATTATGTTTTTTATTGTTACGATATTTTTTCGTAAAAAAAGATTAAGATGAGATTAATGATCAATGCCTCGTTAAACTATGTCGGAGGTGGATTACAGGTTACTCTTTCTTTTATAAAAGAATGTATTACAATACCGGGTAACATATATTATGTTCTTATTAGTGAAAATGTTTCTGCACAAATAGTAAAAACGGAATATCCGTCTAATTTTATTTTTTATGATATTCCTTCATTGAAATTTTATCAATATAATAGTTACTTAACTCGTATTGAAAAAAGAATTCATCCAGATATTGTCTTTTCTATATTTGGCCCTGTATATTGGAAACCTTCAGTACCCCATGTAATGGGTTTTGCTATTGGACATTATATTTATGACGATTCTCCATATTGGAATATTATTTCGAAAAAAGAACAGCTATTATTGAAAATACGAAAGTTTTTTCATGTATATTATCTAAAAAGGGATGCATCTGTTTTAGTATGTGAAACAGATGATGTGAAAAAGCGGACTTCATATCTTATTCCGGGAAAGCAATATTTTACCGTTTCTAATACATGTAGTTCTTACTTTTTTGATGAATCGTTGAGAAATAAATATCTAAAATTGGATAAAACTTCTAAATTTCGCTTTTTGACAATAGCTAAATATTATCCACATAAAAATATAGATATAATAAAATCAGTTATTGATGAATTAAAAAAAAGAGAGGCTGATTTTAATATTCAGTTTGTCTTAACAATTACTACCTCTGAATATAATGTACTGTTTGGAGAGGATTATAAAAATGATGTAGTAACAGTAGGAACCATTTCTTCCCAGGAATGTCCTTCATTGTATAATGAGTGTGATGCTATATTTCTACCTACATTATTGGAATGTTTTTCTGCGAATTATCCTGAGGCTATGATCATGAAAAAGCCTATATTAACTTCAGACTTAGGTTTTGCCAAAACAGTTTGCCAGAATGCTGCATTGTACTTTGACCCAACTAATGTGAGAGATATTGTTGATAAAATAATGCTATTAATAAATAACCCGAAACTCCAAAAAGAACTGGTTTCAAGAGGACTGATCAGAGTAAATGAACTACCTACTGCCAGAGAACGTGCTCAAATGTATTTAGATATATGTAAAGAAATATTGTGATGTTCCTATTTAAAGACAAAACCCTTTTGATTACCGGTGGAACAGGTTCCTTCGGTAATGCTGTATTGAAAAGATTTTTGGATTCCGATATCAAAGAAATCCGTATTTTTTCCCGTGATGAAAAGAAACAAGACGATATGCGTCATCATCTCCAGAATAAGAAAGTGAAGTTTTATATCGGTGATGTACGTGATAAACGTTCAGTAGATGGTGTAATGGATGGTGTAGACTATATTTTCCATGCTGCCGCTTTGAAACAGGTCCCTTCCTGTGAATTCTTTCCTGTTCAGGCAGTACGGACAAACGTATTAGGAACTGAAAATGTACTTGATTCGGCTATTGCACATGGAGTTAAGAATGTAGTTGTTCTTTCGACGGATAAGGCTTGCTACCCGATTAATGCGATGGGAATCAGCAAAGCGATGATGGAGAAAGTAGCCATTGCCAAAGGAAGGCAGATGGGGGCAGATGGTGGAACAACTATCTGTTGTACCCGTTATGGAAATGTCATGGCAAGTCGTGGTTCGGTTATTCCCCTATGGGTAGAACAAATGAAGGCTGGTAATGATATAACGATTACCGATCCCAATATGACACGTTTTATGATGACATTGGATGACGCAGTTGATCTGGTGATCTACGCCTTCCAACATGGGCATAATGGTGACCTGTTTGTGCAGAAAGCACCTGCTGCCACTTTGGATGTTTTGGCACAAGCTTTAAAAAACAGATACGCCCGTCCGTATAATCGGTACACGTCATGGTGAAAAATTATACGAATCGTTGGTAACCCGTGAAGAGATGGCAAAAGCCGAAGATATGGGCGATTATTACCGTATTCCTTGCGATGCCCGCGATCTGAACTATGACAAGTATTTCGTTGAGGGGCAAGAGAAAGTTTCAAAGTTCGAAGACTATCATTCGCATAATACGCATCGGTTGAATGTGGAAGAGATGAAACAGTTATTGTTAAAACTGGATATGATAAAGGAGGATGTATGCTTAAAGTAATGACCATTGTGGGTACTCGTCCCGAAATAATCAAGTTGAGCCGTGTAATGGCTGAACTGGATAAGTATACGGATCATATCATTGTACATACAGGGCAAAACTACGACTATGAACTGAATGAGATATTCTTTCAGGAGCTATATATCCGTAAACCGGACTATTTCCTGAACGCTGCAGGTAAGAATGCTGCTGAAACGATAGCAAATGTTATCCAGAAGTCGGATGAGCTGATAGAACAAGTTAAGCCGGATGCTTTGTTACTTTATGGAGATACCAACAGTTGTATTTCGGTGATCTCTGCAAAGCGCCGTAAGATTCCTATTTTCCACATGGAGGCGGGCAATCGTTGCTTTGACCAGCGTGTACCTGAAGAGATCAATCGTAAAATCGTTGATCATTTGAGTGATATCAATATGCCCCTTTCAGAACATGCCCGTAAATATTTGCTGGCTGAAGGGTTGCGTCCTGAGACTGTGATAAAGACCGGATCTCCTATGACAGAAGTCTTGAATTATCATAAAGCTGAGATTGAGAAGAATGATGTTCTGGAAAAGGAAGGGCTGAAGAAAGGGGATTACTTTATTGTGAGTACACATCGTGAGGAAAATGTAGACTCTGAGAAGAATTTCTCGGATTTACTTTCTTCTCTCAATGCTATTGTGGATAAATATCATAAAAAAGTGATCGTTTCCACTCATCCCCGTACCCGTAAGAAATTGGAAGCAATCGGCTTTGTTAATTCTAATCCTATGATTGAATTTATGAAACCTTTTGGTTTTATGGAATATATAAAGTTGCAACAAAATGCTTTTTGTGTTATCTCTGATAGCGGTACGATAACGGAAGAATCGTCTATACTTCACTTTCCTGCTATCACCATTCGGCAGGCACACGAACGTCCGGAAGGTATGGATGAAGGTACCCTGATTATGACCGGATTAAACAGTGACCGTATCCTCGATTCAATTGACATAGTAACTTCTCAGTATACTGAAGGACAGGATCTAATTCATTCTATTCCTGATTATGCAGCAGACAATGTATCTAAAAAAGTAGTTCGTATTATCCTTTCTTATACAGATTATATCAACCGTACGGTTTGGCATAAAGAAATCTGATTTCCGCTTTTCATTATTTTATGATTAAAAAGAAGATTCTGTTGTTCGGCGCCACAGGTATGGCCGGACACATGGCTTATTATTATCTGCGAAGTACCGGACGGTATGATATTGTAAATGTGGTTTATCGTACAAAACTGACAGATGATAGTATTGTAGTAGATGTGACAAATAAAGAGGCTGTTGCCCGGATCGTTTGTGAGTCCCGTCCTGATATTATCCTTAATTGTATCGGAGTTTTAATTAAAGGTTCCAAAGAACATCCTGACAATGCTATTCTGATAAATGCCTGGTTTCCTCATTTGCTGAAGAAACTATCGGATGAGGTAGGAGCAAAACTGATCCATATCAGTACGGATTGTGTCTTCTCTGGTAAGAAAGGAAATTATACGGAAACTGATTTCCGGGATGCTGATGACGTTTATGGACGGAGTAAGTCGTTAGGAGAGATTATAAACAATAAAGATCTAACTCTTCGTACTTCTATCATCGGTCCGGAACTGAAGGAAAATGGCGAAGGTCTGTTCCATTGGTTTATGCGTCAGCATGGTCCGGTAAATGGTTTTAAGACAGCTATATGGGGAGGTGTGACTACTTTGGAGTTAGCAAAGGCTATTGATGTGGCTATTACCCAGGGAATCACCGGTCTTGTACAACTAAGTAATGGAATAGGAATAAGTAAATATGATTTATTACACTTGTTTCGTAAAATATGGAATAAGCAGGATATTGAGATTTTGCCATTCGATGGGAATGGTATTGATAAATCAATCGTAAAGTCTGAGAAGTTTGATTATGTTGTGCCGGGATATGAAGAGATGCTCCGGGAACAATATGACTGGATGTGGGGAAAACGTGAATTATACCGGACATTATATCTATGAAAATATTATTGGTTTCCCAATATTTCTGGCCGGAAACATTCCGTGTTAATGATTTGGCGCAAGAGCTTGTATTGAGAGGTAATGAAGTCACTGTACTGACTGGAAAGCCTAATTATCCTCAAGGAAAGATTTATAAAGGATATTCTTTTTGGGGGTATAAAGAAGAATATTATAAATATATCAAGCTGATTCGTGTTCCTTTGGTTCCTCGTGGTAAAGGTTCAAAGATAGGTTTAGCATTGAATTATTTGTCTTTTGTTTTTTTTTCTTGCTTATATATACTTCTTCATAAACAGAAGTATGATGTATCTTTGACTTTTGCAATTTCTCCTATCACTCAGGTGTATGCTGCTTTGCTGCATAAAAAGATGTTTGGCAGTCGTGCTTATCTTTGGGTTCAGGATTTGTGGCCGGAAAGTGTAGTCGCTGCAGGTAATATGAATTCTGGTTTTGCGTATCGGATACTAACTCAAATGGTACAAGGTATTTATCAAAAAGTGGATGGCATTTGTGTACAATCCGAAGCTTTTAATCAGTCAATCTTACAAAAAGGAGATTATAAATATAAGATGAGTTATGTTCCTAATTGGGCAGAAGATTTGTTTTCCAATGATTCTTTGGTTGATAAGGAACGTTTCAAATCGCTGATTCCGGATGGATTTATAGTAATGTTTGCTGGTAATATAGGTGAGGCTCAAGACTTTGAATCCGTGTTACAGGCTGCAGTTCGGACAAAAGATACTAAAGACATTAAATGGGTAATTGTAGGTGACGGGCGGAAAAAAGATTTTGTGGAACAACAAATAAAAGAGTTAGATTTATGTGATACTGTTTTTTTGTTAGGTCGTTATCCTTTGGAAGATATGCCGGATTTATTTATTCATGCGGATGCAATGCTTGTTTCTTTGAAAGATCAAGAGATTTTTTCTTTGACAATTCCTTCTAAAATACAATCGTATATGGCATTTGGAAAACCCATAGTCTCCATGATAAATGGTATTGGAAATGAGATAATCAGGGAGGCCGGATGTGGTGATACAGCTGTTGCAGGAGATTTTGAATCGCTGGCAAACAATGTGAAGAAGCTATCTCAATCGACAAGAAAGGAGCTGTTTGCAAAAGGAAAAGCGGGGCAAGAGTATTACCAGAAGTTTTTTTCAAAGAAAAAGATAGTAGATCATTTAATGGAAATATTTCAATCAGAGTAGCTTATTTAAATAATAGAGTTTGATGAATATTCTTATTACCGGAACTTATGGATTTGTAGGTTCCAATCTCATTAATAGTTTAAAAAATGGATATAGTCTTTATGGACTTGATATAATATCTCCTGTAAAAGAGGGAATAATAAAAACATTTTTGTGGGAGGACATTGAGTCGGCCGATTCTATTCATGAATTACCTCATTTTGATGCTATTATCCATCTTGCTGGTAAAGCGCATGACACGAAGAATCAATCGGCTGCACAAATCTACTTTGATATCAATACCGGCTTGACTCAAAAGATCTTTGATTTTTTTCTTCAATCTTCTGCCAAGAAATTCATTTTCTTCAGTTCTGTAAAAGCTGCTGCCGATAGTGTTGTGGGGGATATACTCACTGAAGATGTCATTCCGGCTCCTGTTGGGCCTTATGGAGAAAGTAAGATCAAGGCAGAAGAATTAATAATGGATCAATGTGGCAATATGCCAATGTGCCAATTGGGAGAGAAACAAGTATATATACTCCGTCCTTGTATGATTCACGGTCCTGGCAATAAAGGGAACCTGAATTTGCTTTATAATGTGGTGAAGAAAGGTATTCCGTGGCCTTTGGGGGCTTTCGAGAATCGTCGTTCGTTTACTTCGATAGATAATCTTTGCTACGTAGTAGAAGGGTTGTTGACAAAGGATGTTCCGAGTGGTATCTATCATATGGGGGATGATGAAGCGATGTCTACTAATGAACTGATAACTATTATATGTGAAGTAATGGGAAAGAAATCTCGCATTTGGAAAATAAATAGGGGGATAATGGAAGGATGTGCCAGGATTGGTACTTTACTTCATCTGCCTTTGAACACAGAACGTCTTCGGAAGCTAACGGAGAATTATGTAGTAAGTAACGCAAAGATAAAAGCAGCTTTGGGGATAGATAAAATGCCTGTTACTGCAAAAGAAGGACTGATAAAGACAATAAAGTCCTTTGAATGATTTACAATTGGACGATTTACGACTTACGATTGAAGATACTTTTTAAATATATAAAGTTGTGTATTATTTAATAGTCTTAGTTCTGCTCTTCTTGGCAGAACTTTTTTATTTTTATATCGCCGATAAATACAACATCATCGATAAACCCAATGAGCGCAGTTCGCATACCCGGATCACTTTACGGGGTGGGGGAATCATCTTCTATTTTGGTGTATTAGCCTATTTCTTCACGAACCATTTTGAATATCCCTGGTTCATGCTTGCCCTGACACTGATCACCTTAATCAGTTTCGTGGATGATATCCGTTCTACTTCTCAGGCATTGCGATTAGTGTTTCATTTCTCCGCTATGGCTTTGATGTTTTATCAATGGGGATTATTCTCTCTTCCCTGGTGGACAATCCTTGTAGCGTTAATCATTTGCACAGGTATTATCAATGCCTATAACTTTATGGATGGCATCAATGGGATCACGGGAGGGTATTCTTTGATCATACTTGGAGCATTAGCATTTATTAATCATTCGGTTGTTTCGTTTGTTGAGCCGGATCTTATTTATACAATGCTGTGTGCTGTGCTGGTTTTCAATTTCTTTAATTTCCGAAAGAGGGCGAAGTGTTTTGCCGGAGATGTGGGGGCGGTTAGTATTGCATTTACCATTCTTTTTTTGATTGGGAGGTTGATTATTCAAACTGGGGATTTTAGCTGGATTATACTGTTAGTAGTGTATGGGATAGATAGTGTGTTAACTATTGCTCATCGATTGATGTTGCATGAAAATATTGGTTTACCTCACCGGAAACATATGTATCAGATTATGGCTAATGAACTAAGAATGCCTCATGTGGTGGTGGCATTGATTTATATGATGATGCAGGCAATTGTTGTAATAGGGTATTTGATATTACGGGAATATGGATACTGGTATTTATTGGGTAGTGTCTTTTTATTAAGCATGTTATATCTGTTATTTATGAAGAGGTTCTTCTGCTTACATAAATTCAATTAATCCTTATTATCAGAGAAAGAAAGATTTGTAAATTGAATAAAATGCATTACCTTTGTTTTCAAAGAAAAATTTCTATGTCAGCAAATGAATGTATAAATGCGTTTTCCAATCATCTTTTTTGGGATATCGATAAAAGGTTATTGGATTTGAATACCTGTCCGGGGCAGATAATTCAACGTGTGTTGGAATATGGTACATTGGATGATTGGAAATTAATACTACACTATTATGGGTTGGAAAAGATAGTGAAAGAGAGTCAGCAGCTTCGTAGTTTGGAGCCTCGGGCGCTGTCTTTCATTTGTTGTCTTTCCGATACAAAGAAGGAGGATTATCGATGCTATCATATGCAACAGTCGAACCACGCACACTGGAGATATTAAGGGCTATTATGTCTGTTGCTATATTTTCACAGGCTCGTTTGGTTGGTGGAACTTCATTGGCATTGCAATTAGGACATCGTAAGTCTATTGACTTAGATTTCTTTGGTTGCATAAAGAGTGAAAGTGAAGAGATAAAAGATACTCTTCGTGATATAGGACGGTTATCTGTTATTAAGGAATCGCGGCATATAAAAATATATATGGTGGATGATATAAAAATAGATTTTGTTGACTATGTATATAAGTGGATTGATGCTCCTTTGTGTGACGGTGCTATTCGTTTGGCTTCTATGAAAGACATTGCGGCAATGAAAATTAATGCAGTGGAAGGACGAGGTACAAAAAAAGATTTTGTTGATATCTATTTCTTATTGAGGCATTTTACATTAGAGCAGATTCTATCTTTTTATAAAGCAAAGTATCCTGAAAACTCAGAGTTTAGAGCTTTGATGAGTTTAACCTATTTTGATGATGCAGAGCCACAAATAGCTCCTGAAATGCTTATTCCCGTAGAGTGGGAAAAGATGAAAGAAACAATCAGGCAAGCTGTGCGGGAGTTTCAGGAAAAAACACTTCTTTAAAATAATAAGCCGATACATCTCTTTTCACAAGAGACATATCGGCTTTCTTTTTCATCCTATCCGGAAATTATAATTATAGGAGCTTTGCTATCCCTGTAACATGATCCAATGCACCAGCTTCCAGTTCGTATCCCATCACGTATGGTTCGGGAATATCGGGATTGGTGAGTCCGAATTCACTAATTGATTTAAAACCGAACCGATGATAATAATTAGGATCTCCACAGAGGAATGCTGCTTTATATCCCATTTCACGTCCATGCTTCAGGCCCTCTTTGATTAGTGCAGAACCTACTCCCTGGTCCCGGTATTCGAGCAGGACGGAAAGGGGAGCGATTAATAAAGATTCAAATTTACTTCCGTCTTCCTGTATGACGTACATACATGTCAGCAAGATATGCCCGATGAGTTTAATAAGTTTTTTCTTCTATAACTTAACTTTTTAGCTGAAAATAAATACAATGACTCCTGTGATCACTATATAGGCAAGTGCATAGGGGATGGCTGCCTTCAGAATCTCACCTTCTTTTCCCTGTTGATTACTTGCTGAAGTAGCTATGGCGATACTTTGGGGAGAAATGATTTTTCCTCCGGTGGCACCTACCGTATTAGCAGCCGACAGCCAGTCGGGGCTAACATTGATATGCCCGGCAACACTGGCTTGCAGTTTTCCGAAAAGAATATTAGACGAAGTATCACTACCGGTGATGAACGTACCCAGACATCCGATAACGGGTGCGAAAAGCGGATAAAGACTACCTGTGGCAGTAGCCAGAGCAGTAGCAATGACTGAGATCATTCCGGCAGTATCCATAATAGTTGACAGGCCGACAAGGCAGATGACTGTGATGAATGTTTTTTTCAACTGCTTCACAGTATCCCAAAGCACGATGAATAAGTCTTTGACTTTTGCGCCTTGTATGAGTCCGCCAATAAAAGTACCGACAAAGAGAAGTACGCCTGCATGGGTAAGCCATGAGATGGTATAGTTTACTGTAGAGTCATTGATCGGAAGGCTGATACGTGTTATCCAGTTGTTCTCAAGTATATTGCGTAGTCCTGGGAATAGGGGACTGGTCAGGATTATCAGCAAGAGGATGAGCAGATAAATACTCCATGCATTCAGGATATCTCTTCCGCGAAGAGAACTCTTGCGTGCTTTATCTTCTTTGGAAGCAGTGAGTTTACCATAAATTACGATTACGATAATAGAAAGAATGCTACCGATTATGGCAGGTGATTCTGCTCCCATATAACGTGCGGCCACATATTGACTAACAAGAGATACTCCCCCCACCAATAGTGCGAGGAACACATTCTTCGGAAGTGATTTCAATTTTGGATCTGTGAGAAAAAGTAGTACCAATGGGATGAGAAACATAAGTACAGAAAGCTGTAGCACGACATTGGTACTTAAGGTTAATACATCCAGATTGGTTTCTTTAGCCAGTACAAGTACCGGTGTGCCGATAGCTCCAAAAGCCGTGGCCACGCTGTTGGCTATTAAGCTTACTACTGCCGAGAAAACTGGTTTGAAACCAAGGCTGATAAGTATAGCAGCAGGGATAGCAACTGCGGTACCGAAGCCCGCCATTGCTTCGAGTAGCCCACCGAATCCCCAGGTCAACAGTAATACCTGAATGCTCTTATCTGTAGAAATGGAGGAGAATTGCTGTTTGA
This sequence comes from Bacteroides sp., assembly GCA_019416685.1. Lineage (GTDB taxonomy): Bacteria > Bacteroidota > Bacteroidia > Bacteroidales > Bacteroidaceae > Bacteroides. The sequence goes on along the minus strand of DXWV01000057.1, from coordinate 29,195 downwards.
TGATTTCCATTTTTTTAGTCTTCAGCAATACATTATAGCTGAAAATTGCCATTACGATGATAATCAAGATAGGAGAAACAGCTTTTAATGCTCCATATAGAAATGAATAAGCGAGATCATCCACAGCAAAATGAAACCCAAAAACAGCTATTAGCATAGTCACAATGAGAGATATGACACTACTTTTATCACCAGGCATTTTTAAAAAAGCCATTAATACAATAAGAAGTAAAACCGGGATAATAGCAAGAATCAGTGTCATAATCGTCAGATTTAATAATGTATACTATTTCTATAACAAAACAGGAGATCGTTTTGACTGCTCGGGCAGCAATTTTTTTATGATTTTATTCGGGATGTGCCGGATTTAAATAAAAAACAGTAGGCTACGCTTATGTACTATACATGTGAAAAAGAGATTATATTTCAATGATTCAAAATATTGAAAGGCAAAAAATCCGGGTATGATTAATTAAATAAATCATATCCGGACTTTTCTTGTCTGCTTGGATGTCTATTTGTTAGGCATCTTTTTCATATCCAGTATTTTTTGCAATTGTTTCAAGTTGGCTTTTGCTGCTTCATTGCCCATATGGGCAGCTTGCGTGAAAGCTGCAATGGACTGATTTATATCCCCGTTAAGGAAATCGTATACACCACTATTATTGATATATTCGGCAGTCTGTTTGTTCGCCTTTTCCATGAATTTTATGGCAGTTCTCACATCTTTCTTACTTAATGCTACGGCAGCGGCATTCAGGTTGGCTACTTCATCATTCGGATACATACGTACGGCAATATCGAATACGTTTACAAAGTCATCACTTCCTTTCGGATAGCTGTTGGCTACCTGATACATTTCATTCAGACTGAGGTATTTCGGATTTGTTTTAATGACGATACGTCCTTGTTCAACATCGAAATTAATCACGGTATAATCTATCTTTAAGTCCACTTTGCGTAATCCCGGATAGATATCTTTCAACATGGCACGATAGGGGGCACCACCGGCTACACGCATGATTTCTTTTTTGCGTAAAGCATCATCACTGGTATTTTTAATGATATTGATAAATGTCTCTTTATCTTTCATAGAAGAGGCTTCTAATGCTTTCACCAATCCATCCCAATTTTCACCACCAAAGGATACTTTATAGAGGCTGGCCGGAACTTTTTCATTCTCACTCAGATATTTTTTCAATGCTTCAGCACGTTTTTGAGAGAGCTGTTCGTTAAACTTTAATGGGCCTTCGGGAGAAGCAAAACCATCAATGCTGATGCCGGTTATGGTGAGGTTTTTGTCATTCTGTACTTTGTCAAACATAGAATGAATATTCACCAGTTCTTTATGGTTGTTCATAAAGTCAGTTTGGATAACAGCTTTACTTACAGGGAAATCCAGATGGGCTTCATATTGCTCACTACGGGTCTTCACAACTTCCACAGCCGGCTGAATATAAGCTACTATCGGTGACATAGCTGCCAGACGCTTCGCTTCGGTAGATACATCATTGGTGATGAGCTCCTGTGCAATCATCTCTTCATTATTACCACAACCACAGAGGTTCTCAACCAAGTTTAGTGCTGCATTCTCCATCCACGGCTGATAAGGAATGACCTGTGTATAGTTTAGTACTTCCCTCTTATCATAGGGGATAACAATACTGGCAGGCTGTTCTTTTTTGATTGCCAGACCACGTATATATGCTTTCTGACGGCGGCGACCATTAATAATAATGTCTTGTAAGGGTACGTTGTGCTGTCCGTCTGTCAGCAGAGGAGTCAGCGTAAGTGAACGTTGAGGACTAACTACAAGATTCTTCATATCGATCGTCATGCTGATATAAAGAGAGTTGCCCTGTTGCCACAGTGATACGTCAGATAAACTGATAGCATCATTATAAAGTTTTTGGGCACTGGAAGGGAGTGCGATGACAAGTGCCAGCAGGAGATATATAACTTTTCTTTTCATTGTTACAGTTGGTTTATAGGTTATTATTTAATAATGTAGATGAAGCTAAGACCTACTTTGGTAGGGCCGAAATAATCTTTGGTATTATGGTCCAGTTTCTGACCATTGTCTCCCGGTTCATATTTATCATACTTTATGTGAGCGTAGCCAAGGCCGATGGTGGCTTCCATACTCCAGCGTTTGTTCAATATCCACTGATAACCGTAAGAGATGCCAGCACCATAAAGTTTCCCATCATACCGATCATGCCCCAAGCCGAACATGTCAAGGTTACTAATGTCCACATCGGCATAGTGTCCGTGCAGGCCGAAGAAACTACCATTAAAACGTTCGCAGAGCCAGTAACGTAGTTCTGGCTGTACTAACCAATGCTTGAACTGTTTGTTGTCCGAAAACTTCCAGGGGTTGTAATTGCCCGATACATCAAGAGTTAATTTCTTTGCCAGTCCTATTTCAAATCCTAAGTTGGGAGTACTTGTGGCCCAGTAAAGGGCATTTGTTTTAATGGCAAATTTGGGTAGATAGGTTTGAGTTCTTTGCTTTTGGGCATATGTACCCGTAGCAAAGGCGAGCAGAAATCCTACTGCTAAAATTAATTTAATTGTTTTCATTTCTGTTTTGGTCTAGGTTTTATTATTTACTGCCTATACCAACACCTGCCGGAATGGATTTGTTTTCGATTGATAAAGATATTTTTTTACGGTAAATGATTTGCGGCGGATGATGAATGGTCGTTTATCGTTGATCGCTTTTCTCTAAAAAACACGATAGTAACCGCTGTTACTATCAGAATAATTCCTATAACACTCTTTAGAGTGAGCAATTCCTGAAAAACGAGCGTCCCTATGATGACAGCTGTTAGCGGTTCCATGGCTCCGAAGATAGACGTAAGGGTAGGACCAATGTGTTTGATTGCTTTGATCAGAGCCATATTAGAGATGGCGGTGGCAGGTAAGGCAAGTCCTAATATATACAGCCATGTACCCCAGTCTGTTACGATCCGGATACCACTGGTGAAACAACCGCATATAATAAAAAGGAGAGCGCCTATTCCCATTACATAGCAAGTGAGTACAGTTGAGTTGATTTGTACTGCACGGCTTTTTCGTACTCCTATGATATAGCCTCCATAAGAAAAAACAGAGATACAGGCGGCTATGATTCCTACGGTAGTGTTACCTCCACTGTGACTGATGTCTCCCGATGAAAGAAATACAGCTCCGGCGATAGATACCAGGATAGCTGTAATAGTCCATAGTGACTTCTTTTCATGGAAAAAGAGCATCATAGCCAGAGCTACAGCCAACGGGTACATGAAATGGATGATAGAGGCCACTCCACTGGCTATATTCTGATAAGCAATCACCAGACTCAGTGATGTGGCTGCACGGAATAAGCTTAATAAAAATACGACACCGAAGTCCTTTTTATTTAACCGGAAATTGTATCCGGATATTAAACCGAAAAGTATTAATGTGGCAGAAGCCACTCCCCAACGGTAGCTCAGTACTTCAAATGAGGAGAATCCTGTTGTGAGAAGCATGATGGAGAAGAAGGGTGCCAGTCCAAAAGTAGAGGAGGACACTGCTGCATATAGAATACCTTTTGTTTTGCTCATTGCATCGGGACGAAAATTCGTGGGTGTCATAAAGCAGTACTTTTTCATACTGTTAAAAGTCATGGTATTTATTCCTTATAATTCCGTAATCTTTTTTGCTAAATTGGAATTTCATATTGCTTAGAATTTTATTCTCCGTCTCCGGGGTCCAGTAGATTTTTAGTTTTTCACGTGTGCGTGTTATTGCGGTATAGAAGATATTGTGTGTTATGAGTTCTTCCACATCATGGGTGATAACTATTTTGACTGATTGGTATTCCAATCCTTGGGCTTTGTGGATGGAGACAGCATAGGCTATTTGGAATGGTATTACTCCCCGGTCGGAGTTTGCATCGAAATCACCGTCCTCCTCTTCCTCCACTTGAATGCGGATTGTTGTAGTTCCATCCAGACTTGTGGAAATATACTCGATGTCGCTTCCTTCAAGATCAAAGTCAGAAAGCAGTGTGTTTACTTTCAGAGTGAAAAATATTGAATGGTCATTTGTTGAGATGTCTACGATTTCACCTTTCAGATTGTTGTATAGAATAGGGAAGAAACGGTCTGTTTCATTGAACAGAATAGGATCTCCTTTCTTGTAAGTATGTATGCCCCATTGGACAGGTGGATTAGGGTTACTGCTCTGTAGGAAACGGTTTATATTGTTAATACCATATAGCCCGCCATAGTTAAGACAAAGTACAATCTCGTCCGGCTCTGTCTTGTTGAAGATTGATTCGTTAAGGTTTGCCGAATAGTCATTTCGGGTGATATGTTCAAGAATGTCTGGTGATAATGTCCTTACCTTTCCCCATGTCTCTATCAAATCAGGGCATGAGGTTCGATATGGTTGTGTCAGTTCTACCACATTGCTGCCTTTGAAATGAGAATGTGAAATACTGAACCAATTTCCGAATTTTATGGATTCAATTTGGAACATATCCCCGACGAGCACTAAAAGGCGGAACGATTCATTTTTCAATATGGCTAACATGTCTTCATTGCATACTGTGCTACATTCGTCAATAAATAGAATATCACATTCGATGTTTCTGCGACTCAAATAACTTGCAATGGTTATAAAGTTTGTGTTGGCAGCATTGACTTTGCGTTTTAGATTATCCACTGCCGGGTTTGTGTTTGCAAGATAAAGTTTGTCTTTATCGCTGAATATGTGAGAAATGTGATTGATAAGAGTCGACTTTCCCGTACCTGCAGCCCCATAGATAAAAGCCACTTGTGAATCGGAGAAGATATTTTGTATAGCAGTACGTTTTTCGTTGCAATCTATATATACTCCTGGGCTTGCCAACCATTTGTTCGCGATTGCAGTATAGTTGGAAATCCCGCTTTTGGATTTATTGTTCAGTATTTGCAAGATGCTATGGACATTTTCTTCGTATTTGCGTATGTATGAAAAACCCTTGAACATTTCAATCCGTGCGTGTTGATGCTTATAGTATAGACGGTTATTGTACTCTTCTGCCAACGACGGAACATTAGTGAAAGTTGTCAGTTCCGTTTGTGGAGTATAAAGTGTTCCGTTGTGTTCGGCATTATTTGCCAAGCGACGGGCAAGAAACTCAGGCTCATGACCAACTGTTGGAATAGCCTCCAACAAATCGGATAATAGAGGATTGTGGTTGGACAACGAAAAGCTGAAAGGCATGTTGTCGAATGGCTTGCTTTTTATGCTAAGATACAAGTTTGTGAGAGAAGAACATGGTGTACAGTTGTATTGGCTTTTGATAATCTTGTTATTCATCCTTAATAAAAGGTAGCGTAATACATTGCTTCCTGGATCGTCCCTTTTAATGATAGAACGGCAACGCTCCAATAACGAACTGATGTGCTGTGTTTTTCCTCCATGTTGGATTCTCGATAGAAAATCCTTAAAACGGGATTCCTCAAAATTTATAATTTCCGTTAGCGAGCATCGGCTGTCCATCAGATAATTCATCAGATTGCTGTATTCCTTGGTACGGGAGTCAGGAAAGTCTAATCCCAATATTTTCCCAAAATTCTTCAATTCGCATATTCTTATTGAAGGTTTCCAATCTACAACGATCAATATGGGCATATTCACTCCCAATACGCTGATTTCAGTTGTTGTCAAACGTAGGAATGTGGCATAATTAGGAATGATTTCTGCTTTGGAAAAGGCTATGATTCGGTCGAATTTACTCACTCTTTCGTTTGCAAGAGAGAATGTGATTTCGTAATAAATGGAATCTTCTACGAACAGAGGTTTAATTTTATAAATGTAGAAGCGTCTTTCTTCAGTTAAGGCATTTGATAGATCAAGGTTTGTAATCTTGTCTGCTATTGCTTTATAATAGGTTGAAAAGGCAGGGTCTGTATTTAGTGGGAATTTATTGAGGTTATGCAAAATTTCCACTCCATACTTTTCATTCATAAGTTGCTTTATTCGTAGCAAATATTCATAATATTTCAGCATCAGACGTTCTGAGTTCTCAGGGTCGAGAGTATAATGTGATACGGAAATTTGCAATAAATCATAAAACTGTTTTATAAAACGATATTCTCCTCTGCTGTGTACATACTTTTTCGCCTCCGTGATGTTGTTGTAATATACTGTGTCAAGATGTCCTCCGCTTGTAGCAAAAATCTTCACGCAAATGTGATCTATTAAGTTGCGCAATTGGCTCAATATATTCACGGAAAGAAGTCCGCGGTTTGAGAAATCTGCTGAATCAAGATTCAAACAGATTACCATATCACACTTTGATATCCATTGGTCGTACTTCTTTTCCATGTTGCGCTTCTTTTTTATCGATATTATGTTATCACAGGGTTACGATTTACCAACTTACCGATTTCGTCGGATTTTTCAAATTTGCATTTACCAAATAACATTTTTATCTTTAGCAAAATTACAAAGAAAAATTCAATCTAAATCATCTTGTGCCAAGATTTTATGAATCACTCTTTTTATCACGTATTCCTACATTTGGACGTACAGCGTTGTCCTTCCAATACCGAGGAGATTGGCGGCAAGCTGCTTGTTTCCGAAAAGCACCGGATGATTCGTTCTTTCTCTTCCGCTCCGCTTCTGAGGATAAAACTGACGGGGGAGGAAGATGACGGTTCACTGTCAAACTCCCTATGCAAATGCTACAAGGGACAGTCGGTACGGATAATCGCCCATGAACTTCGCAGGTGGTATGACAAAGTCGCCAGTACTTTTCTATCAAGATTTGCTCTCGCTTTATTCAATTCATAATGACTGTTTCCACATGGCGATTATCACGGCTTCACGTTTTTGCAAGTGGAATTATACCTTTTCGTCCATTTGACGAATACCTCCTTATAGTTGTCGGTTAAAGTTCCGCATTTCGTGCGGCAAGGCTAAGCTATGCAACCAATTAACAATGTAATTAGCAAATAACCAGAAGTAACATAGATAAATGGAGTAAAACTGGACCTTCACATCACTATGCAATTGGAATAGGGCATATAACAGATAAGCTGGAGAAAGTTGCTTTCTTATTGAATATTCCATGTGTCAGAGTCTGTTGATATAAATAGATATCTAATAGTTGAGTAAAAAGAAAGTATATGGAGTGATAATAAAAGTATCGTGAGATTCAATATCTTTGCTGAATATTTATTCAGAAGTTAAATATAGAAAATGAAGAATCCAATTTCTCAATATACTTTTTATAAGACTAAGTATGGAAGTGAGTTATTAATTGACGTTGTAGAATTAAAATACATAAAAAGGTTTTTATCCGAAAGCCCCATTCATAAATTGACATATTATGATATCACTTTCATAACTGAGGGGAAGGGGCGTTTCTCTATTGATAATCAGAATTATGAGGCGACTCCTTGTGATGTGTTTTTTTCTCAGCCGGGGGAGATACGGTGTTGGGATACGAATCACATAACAAACGGTTATGCGTTGATTTTTGAGGATCGTTTTTTATCTTCCGTCTTTAAAGATTCTTTGTTTGTACAGCATCTTTCATTTTTTGGATGGGATAAATCATTCTCCAAATTACACTTGGCTGATGAACTTTATGAACGCATGCTCCGGCTTTTGCAGAATATTAAAACAGAAATAGATGAATATAAACAAAATGATATACATGTATTGAGAGCACTACTTTATGAAACACTCATGTTGCTGGACAGGACTTATCAAAATGAGATACCTGTAGAAACAATAAATAAGGAGAATCGTAATATTCATATCAGTAGATTTATAAAATTAGTTGATATTCATTTGAGAACGCAGCATTCTGTTCAATTTTATGCGGATAAACTTTGTGTCACGTCCAACTATCTGAATGAGTTGATGAACACTGTTATGAGTATTAGTGCCAAGCAATATATACAGGATAGAGTAATAGATGAGGTTCGGAGATTACTCGTTTGTACAAATTTTTCTGTCTCTGAGCTTGCATTTGAATTCAACTTTTCGTCAGTCTCTTATTTTATCCGTGCTTTTCGCCAGTGTACAGGTTACACTCCTTTGGCTTATCGCAAAGAGTATAAACCGTAAAAAGTACTATTTTCTCCTTTATTTCTATTATATTACTTCTTTTCTATCCCCTTATCTTTGTGGTACTTATTAATCTATAAAACAGTAAAATCATGAAAGATGTAGAAAAAACAGTAGGAAATATGATAGACAAACAGAGAATAGCTTTTATTGGTTCAGTTGATGCAGAAGGCTTTCCTAATATAAAAGCAATGTTGCAACCCCGTAAACGAGAGGGAATTTGTGTGATCTATTTAACAACAAATACTTCGTCCTTGCGCGTCTCTCAGTTTTTAAAGGAGTCTCGTTCTTGTCTTTATTTTTGTGATACACGTTTTTTTAAGGGAATAATGCTAAAAGGAAGAATGGAAGTCCTGACAGATCATGTAAGCAAAGAAATGATATGGCGGGAAGGTGATACGATGTATTATAAAGAAGGTGTTACGGATCCTGATTATTGTGTCCTGAAGTTTACTGCAGTTTCCGGAAGATACTATGACAATTTTAAATCAGAGAATTTTGTGATTGAAAGCTCCATAGGCGAATGATGGGAACATATTTATGATCTGATAGAAGATCAAAAAGGCCTTTGCTTCATCATTGGGGTAAAGGCTTTTTTTGAATATAAAACTACTATGTAAGCGGGAGGCAGGTAGTAATACGCTTTTCCTCACTTTCAACCGTATAAGTTCCGTGGAATATTTCGACAAATAACCGATTGATATCATGTTGTATTTGTTGCAATCTGTCTGGTGAAGAAGTGGATAACGGGCTTCCGCAAACAATCAGTTTTATGTGCTGTTCTGAACTAACTTCGCTAAGTTTACAATACATGGTGCAAATGTTACTTTTATCTGTAAAAAGAGAAGTCATCAGTTTCATAAATCTGTTACTGTCTGTTTGGAACATAAGTGGCTCCATTTCGTATTCAAAAATTACGGTAGCAAGATTCCCTTCTTGCATTCTTGCCATATAGATTGCATCACGGCAAAGCTGAACCACATCATAAGACTGTATATCAAAACGCATCATTCCGGATTCGAGACGTGATAAATCGAGCACGTTGTTTACCAATGTTATTAATTTTTCGGAATATTCTGTAATGCTGGATGAATATTCTGCTCGTTGTTCGGGAGATAATGTATCTCTTTCGACTGATAAGAGTTTGGAATATTTAACAACACGGTCCAAAGGTATCTGGATATCATGGACGATATTCTTTAAAAAGACATCCTTCATGTGATTAGCTTTTCTGGCAAGTTCACTTGCTGCACGCGTTTCTGCTTCGGCTTTTTTCAAAAGAGAACGGATGTATAATGTTCGGATCGTAAATGTAAGTATTATAATAAATAGTATCGTCGCTGAGGTTAAAATGAGCCACTTTATCTTATTTTTATTTTTAACTTGTTTCATTAATTCCATATTTATCAGGTAGTTGCTCTGAACGGTTTCTTTCTGTTTTTCACGGAAGCATTGTATCAGAGAATCTCTTTCCTGAACCAAGTCTTTATAAACAGCCAGAGCTGCTTCTTTTCGTCCTGCATCCCATAGGTACTGCGCTTTTGTTTTCCTGACATTTTGTTCATACCAGGGTTGGGTACCTTTACTACGCTCTAAAACCAGATCCAGTTCAGAGAAACAAGTATCCCAATCTTTAATGAGATGGTAATAACTGGCCCAGGAAAGGTGGTATTGAAAATAGTAGGGGAGGAACACTTTTTCGGTATAGTGTTTTTGAGCCATGATAAGGTGGGATTTCAGTTTGGAGATATCTTTCTTTTCTGTGTAGAGTTGGCAGAAGCGTAGCTCATTATCCAGCAAACGATCTCTGTATAAAGGGTAGTTTGTAGGTTTCTTATTGGCTAATTCCTGTAATAGATTTCTTTCCAGGTTTAAAATGGCGGAAGCATTTTCTTCATCTTTCAACCCAATGTAACAACCGCTTAGCCCCCAATAGATATCCAGTTTATCATTGACTTTTATTGGATACGTTAATGCTTTTTTATAGGCAGCAGCTCCTTCTTTGAACTGTTCTGAATAACCATACGCACAGCCTAAGGCCATATAAGAAGTGTAAATACCTTCGGTGAAGCCCGCTTTTTCAGCTTCTGTTCTCATCTGTTTTGCTTGTTGGATAGCATACTCTATATTGCCTTTGGAGCAATATATATCGAGTACAGCCTCCCAGGAGGAATAATAATAATTATAAGATTGGTAGCGGTAACTGCATTCTTTCAGTTGTGCCAGTGCCTGTTCCATTTTAGGAAGATCTCCCCGATAGTGTGAATAGCGAAAGATTTCATGGTACATTATCAATTCAAGTCTCCTGTTCTGTAAAGTGACTGCTGCTTGTAAAGCAGAGTCCGCAAGCTCGATAGACCAATCTGCCCGGATATTTTGCTGAAACATATCCTTTAAAAATTCAGCACGTATGGTATCTGCAGGCATACGATGATATACCTCGAAAATACTGTCACGCAAAGAATAATTTTGAGAAGTCTGGCTGGCTGATATCTGCAGCATAGTACATAGAAATATCAATAAAATGAAAAACTTCTGTTTCATATTCTCCTCCTTTCCTCTAAAGGATGAGTAAATACGAATCGTGCTCCATCGGTATATGTAGGATCTATCAGAATATCTCCACCCAAACGTCTGATAATGAGTTGACAGATAGATAATCCGAGCCCGGTTCCCTGTGCTTTCTCATCTAATTTTTCAAATCTACCGAACAGACGGGAATGAAGCTCCGGGGCAATGCCACATCCTGTATCGGTTACGGCAAAGCAGGCTTCCCGTCCTTTTTGTTCCAAACTCAGAATAATTTTTCCTTGTTTGGTAAACTTGGAGGCATTTACTATCAAATTAATAAGTATTTGTTGCAAACGGGAGGAATCGGTATTTATAATAAGTGACTCCAGTTCTGAGTGGAATAATATATCTGCTTGTGTATGCTTTATTTTTTCCATTGTCTGTACTACATATTTACACAACGCGACGGCGTCACAGGAAGAGATATTGAATGACATGTGTTCAAGGTCTATGCATGAAATATCTACTACATCATTGATGAGCTTCAATAATAAATCGGAATTTAGCCGAATAATATCATCACATTCCCGGATGGTCTCATTATCAATACCGTCCATACTCAGGATATTTGAAAAGCCCGAAAGAGCATTTAACGGTGTTCTTACTTCGTGGCTCATATTCGAGAGAAAAAGGCTTTTATTTTTTACAGATTCTTCTGCCAGTATTTTTGCTTCTTCCAGTTTCTGCCGGGAAATGGTCAGTTGTTTGTTTTGGCGTCTGAAAAAGAAAAGACAGATCAGGATAAGTACACTTAATGAAGAAATGGCCCCGATTAAGTAAGAGAGTAAATGATTGGCAGATTGTTTGTTTTGTAACTCAAGTTCATCTATCTGGTAGGTCGTACGCAGGTCTTCAACCTCTTCTCCATAAACTTTTTGATATATGGAATCGCATTGGCGGTTTAGTTCTTGATAGGTTTGATATGCTTTTTCATAATCACCGGATTCTGTAGCTTTTTGCGCTTTCTGCCAGAGCAGAAGATTATTATTGGAAGCGGTGATACAAAGAACGCATATTTTCGTTAACAGTATCAAACTGAAAAGTCTTTTTTTCATTTGTTTGTTTTAATAGAGCAATACGTACGATTTTTTATTTTGTACGCTGCAAAGATACACTTATGAATTGAATTTATTTAGAATCAATATAAAAATGCTTATTGGAAAATTCATTAGAGTGATTCGGGCATTATAGTAGTTGTCTGATTTGATATAGATATGTCAGTAATTTTGGTAGTATAAACAGTAATTAGTATACGGGTTTACTATCTTTCTATTCGTAATTTTGCAGTATCAGAAAGATAGGTGAAAGAGTAAATTTGGAAGAATAGAAGTATTGTTTTTAATTATTTATATAACATAGGATGATATGGAAAATGTAAAATTGAATAATGGCATTGAAATGCCGATTTTGGGTTATGGTGTGTATCAGGTCACTCCTGAAGAGTGTGAACGCTGCGTGTTAGATGCTATCAGTGTGGGATATCGTCTTATTGATACGGCACAGGCTTATCAAAATGAAGAGGGGGTAGGTAATGCTATCGTCAAATGTGGGGTATCCCGTGAAGAACTGTTTATAGTGACTAAGGTCTGGATTTCAAATGGTGGTTATGATAAAGCCAAAGTGTCTATTGATGAATCTTTGCGTAAACTACAAACTGATTATATTGATTTACTGCTGATTCATCAGCCTTTCAACGATTATTACGGCACATATCGTGCAATGGAAGAGGCATACAAAGCAGGAAAAGTACGTGCGATTGGGGTTAGTAATTTCTATCCGGATCGCTTCGTTGATTTGGCTGAGTTTTGTGAAATAAAACCTGCAGTTAATCAGGTGGAAACACATGTGTTTAATCAGCAGGTAGAGCCACAGAAAATAATGCAGGAGTATGGAACGCAAATTATGTCATGGGGACCGTTTGCCGAAGGTCGCAATGGCTTTTTTACAAATGAAACTCTGAAAATGATTGCTGATAAATATCAAAAATCAGTAGCTCAGGTTGCACTTCGTTTTCTAATTCAACGTGGGGTGGTGGTTATTCCAAAATCTACACATAAAGAACGTATGATTCAGAATTTCAATGTATTTGATTTTACCTTGTCAGTTAATGATATGGAAGAAATTGCAAAACTTGATAAAGGAGAAAGTTTATTCTTTTCACATTATGACCCCAAAATTGTAGGGTATTTGGTAGGATTGGGCAAATGATAGATAAAAATAAGGGCATAGTCTGATTTTAAGGTTATGCCCATCTATCCGATTCATTAGTTTTTTTATATGTTCATAATCTTTCATAATTAGTTTCTAAGAACAGGACTATATTCAATACCTTTGCAGACAAATATAGTGTAGCACTATTTGCTTCCTAAAAGAACAAACGATGACACGAAAACTATTTGTCTTAATTTCATTTATATTTATTGCTGCTGTAGCACTAAAAGCCCAGACAATAACAGGAAAGATTGTAGATAGTAATCAACAACCAATAGATGGAGCAACTATTGTGTTACAAACGATGGATTCCGTTTATATAGGCGCTTCGATATCGAATACGGATGGAGTGTTTCTGCTGAATCATCAACCGGAGCAATATCGTCTGATCATCCAACATCTGTTATATAAAACCAGGTTGCTGTCAGGCGTGAAGAATGACATCGGGATTGTCACATTAGAACCCGAAGATTATGCTTTGGATGAAGTAGTCATAAAGGCGGAGCGCCCTTTTGTGAAAGTGGAGGAGGGGCGTTTGGGGTATAATCTTGCACAATTGGCTGATGGTAAGGTGGTGAATAATGCTTATGAGGCTTTAACAAAGTTACCGGGTGTGCAAGAAGATAAAGAGGGATTGACTTTGGCAGGAGCCGGAAGTGTTACTGTTATTTTGAATGGCAAACCTACGACAATGGATGCTGCTCAACTGGAAACTTTATTGAAAAATACTCCTGTTGATCGTGTGGAAAAGGCAGAAGTAATGTATAGCGCACCACCCCAATATCATGTAAGAGGAGCTGTTATTAATGTAGTGTTGAAACGTTCGGATGACTATTCTTTTCAGGGAGAAGTAAATGCTGATTATACGAATCATTATTTCAATAGTGGAAGTATGAATGGTAATTTTCGGCTGTCCACGCCCAAAATGGCTTTTGATGTAATGTATGGTGCGAGTGATGTAAAGCAGATGGAATATATGAATATTTATTCCAGGCATACATTGAAAAACAAAATATACGAGATTAATCAGAATAACCGGATAAGTACCAAATATTGGAATCATAATTTGAGAACAGCGTTTGAATATAATTTTAATGATAAAAACAATCTGAATGTGTCCTATACAGGTAGCTTTAGTCCGAGTCAGCATAATAACAGCCGGACTGTCGGGAACTATCAGACCAGTAATACTGATAAATACATAGATACCCGTATGCATAATATATCACTGCAATATCATTCAGGATTCGGCTTGGAGATAGGGGGAGATTATACCCGTTATATTTCAGATAATGAACAAAATCTGAACGTAAATTATGAAGATAATAGTCAGAGCCATTTTAGTTTGTCAGCCGGGCAGAATATAGACCGTTATTCTATTTATGCAGACCAAAGCCATCAATTGGCCGGAGGCTGGAATTTCGGTTATGGAGCTTCGTACAGATTTGCCAATGACCATGACTATCAGATTTATAATGAAGTCGGTGGTGATATTCAGACACAAAATACGGATTCAAAGTTGAAAGAGCAGACTACCAATTTTTATGTGTCGGTGAGTAAGGAGTATGAAGCCGGTACTTCGTTTTCAGCTTCAGCTACGGGAGAATATTATACCATTGGTAATTATCATAAATGGGCTGTTTATCCGCAAGCAACATTCACTTATATGAAGACACCTAAGCATATTCTTCAGTTTTCACTGTCAACGGATAAGACTTATCCGAGCTATTGGGATATGCAATCATCCGTCGGTTATATAGACGGATATACCGAATTGTGGGGAACTCCGGGGATAAGGCCTATGACAACATACAATCTGAATGGTAATTATATCCTGAAGCAAAAGTATATTTTCGGTATGTTCTTTATGCACACGGCAGATTATTTCGTGCAAGCAGCCTATCAGTCAACGGACAGGCTTGCTTTGATTTATAAAAACACGAACTGGAACTATATGCGGTTGTGGGGTGCAAATGTCATATTACCTTTTAAAGCCGGAAGTTGGCTGGATTCCCGGCTGACTTTGACAGGGATGCAAATGCATCAACGCTGTGACAATTTTTTTGATATACCTTTCAACCGGAAGAAATGGTTGTTCAGCGGATCACTTGATAATACATTTAAAGTTTGTAAGGGTTTGTCTTTAGAACTGAATGGGAATGTGCAGACACCTGCCATACAGGGGACGTTTGATGTAAATAGTGTTTTTAATCTGACGGCTGGTTTGAAATGGAGCTTTGCCAAAGACAAGGCGATTGTATCTGCTCGTTGCAGTGATATTTTTGAAACCGGGATGCCTAACATTAAAATCCGTTTTAAAGGACAACATTTAGATATGGATAATGCTTTTTATTCACGGGTATTTACAGTACATTTCTCTTATCGCTTTGGTGGATATACAAAGAAAGAGAGAAAATCAATAGATACGTCACGATTTGGCATGTGAACCTTTGGGGTAATTTCTTAGTTTCGGTGATATAAATACCCAAAAGTGGGGATTGATAAACTCAATATTTTCCATGAACTTTGCAGCAAAAACAGATAAATGAAATACATCTATATAATATTGCTTATTGTGATAGGGGGGCTAACTCCTTTTTCAGTGCAAGCACAAGATTCTATCCATATAGGAACCCGTCATACTCTGTTTTCACAGATTTTAAATGAAGAGAGGGCTTATTGGGTGTATGAACCCGAAAGACAGACCGGGGACTCGCTTAGAAACCTTCCTGTTCTTTATTTACTGGATGGGGATGTCTTTTTTCATTCAGTAGTAGGATTTACCCGTTTTTTCTCTTCTTCCAAAGTTTCTTCTTTGCCTCCATGTATTGTAGTCGCTGTATTAAATACGGACCGTACCAGAGATTTTACTCCCACTTGTTCGGCAGCACGACGGGATGGAACTATTCATTCCGGAGATAAACCGCAGGGAGGAGGGGCCGAGCAATTTTATCGTTTTCTGACGGAGGAATTGCGTCCTGAAGTGGAAAAAAGAGTGTCGGGTGGTAGTAGTAATATTCTGGTAGGACACTCGTATGCAGGTTTGTTCACTTTAGAGATGCTTCTCCGGCATCCCGGATCATTTGATACGTTTATGGCAATAGATCCCAGCTTATGGTGGGATCAGGGAGTTTTTCTAAGGCAGTGGGAGGAAAAAGTGCTTGGGAAGGATTTCTCGGGTAAACAATTATATGTTGCTTTCGCCACTCAGCAACGTCCCGGAGTGAAATTAAATCAGTTCTCGCTGGCAGATAGCTTGAAAATAAATATTGTTCCTGATATGGACAAACGGCATCTACGGGTCGTTTATAAAAAGTTTCCGGAAGAGATGCATGGTACTGTTGCTCTTCCGGGAATATTTGACGGTCTGAAGTCTCTGTTCCGACACTAATATTGATTCTCTTTTATTGGAGAATCTGTAGAGGTATTGTCTTCCTGAAGAAGTAGCTGGGATAGTGAACAGGTACTCCATTTATCTTTAAAAGACGGTGTTATCGGTTTTAATGAATGAATATGGGGAACTGGTTTTATGTGCTTAACTCCTTTAACTGATTCCAGGTGAGTGATATTCATTATGATTTCTCCTCTTACAATGCCTTGTTGGGCTGCAACAGCATAACCATCCGTGTCATATAATACGCCATCTGTATACCATCCCAAAAAGCGGCCATTGAAATGATAGATGTCTTCTTTTCCATCAAAATAAGCCACTGGAGTGCCATCCCACATATAAATTGTAGAGTCTTTATTTACATAGTTTATGTAGGCAACAGGCTGCGCGTTTTTATCGAATAAGGTCACTTCTGACTCTTGGGGGATAACAGGTTCATTTTCATCATCACCACATCCGGTCAATAATCCGATTGTGGCACATAAAACTAAGAGTAATTTTTTCATTTGATGCATTATTTATTAATATATGGATATTTACAGGAAGTTATGGATTACCTTACTTATTCAAGGGAATGTTAACCTTCTCATATAAAAAGACCGGGATATATAAAAATATCCCTATTGGGAAGCCCTTAATTTATCTAAATAAATGCATTCTTAAGAGAGAGGGATTAAAGGTAAAATTGTTGCGAAACAACTACCTATGCCTACTTCTGACTGTACCTCTATGCGCCCTGCCAATCTTTCGATAATAACTTTACAGATAGATAGTCCCAGACCACTACCTTGTTCAAATTCATCAGCTTTATAGAAACGATCAAAAATCATCATAAGTTCTTTTTCATCTATTCCCTTGCCAGTATCTTTTACGTACACGCAAACTTCATTATGTTCTTTATCTATTTTACATCCTAATGTGATGGAGCCACATTGGGTAAACTTATTTGCATTGCTTAGGAAGTTGGAAATAACTTGTGTGAAACGAATACGATCTATGTTGGCGGGCAAGAAGAGTGAGTTGTCCAATTCAAGATTGAATTTTAAGGAAGGTTGAATCAATGGTTGATGGTGCTTATATATTTCTCTGACAATCTCTGTTATATCATAATTCTTCATTTCAAAATCGATGTTACCGGAGTCTAAATGTGATATTTCCAGCATATCGTTGATTAACTTTAAAAGCAGTTCATTATTCAGATTGATAATTTCGAGCATACTTTCTCTTTCTTCCCGGTCTATTTCATCGGCATCTTCACCTGCCAATATGTTGGTAAAGCCCACAATAGCATTGAGTGGAGTACGAATCTCGTGACTTATATTGTTGAGGAATGACTGTTTCAATTCTGCTTTTTCGGCCATTTGTTTGGCTAAAATCAGTTGTTGTTCATGTTCCACCAGTTTTTGGATATTCTGCATAATACCTGCCAATATCATTTCACCCTGTGCATTTTTCAGGCTGCGGCATCGTAGTTCATACCATTGGTAGTTGCCTTCATTTTTTCTGAAGCAAAAACGTGCCCGCTGTATTTCCATACCTGGAGATTGATAAAGTGTTTCATAAAATGAACTCAGTAGTTGTACGTCATCCGGGTATACATATTGTAAAAAGTCGTCTTTGGTGAATGAGCGTTGTTTCAAGCCCATTAAGCGTGTATAATTAGTATCGAACTCAATGGTATTTTCTTGCATGTTCCACAATGATATCTGACCTCCATCTGTAGAAAGCGTTAAACGTTTATGAGCTTCTTCAAGTATTTGCAGATTCTTGCGTTCTATCCGAGAACGTTTTCGCATTCGCAGCAAGCTGAGCGATACGATAATGAATGCAAGAATAAATAGCATTGTAAGGAGATAGAGTTCAACACGATAATGGTCATAAAGCGGATAATTGACAAGGCGTACATTTTGGGGAATATTCTGGGTAGCCTGTTTGCCATACGCTGAAATATTACTCCAGTCGAGTACATATTCTTTGGACAAATCACTTATTTTAGGGGTACCTGTCTTTTCTTTATTCATTAATTGCACGGATAGATCAGCGGCAACCTTAGCGGAAATTTCTTTTGTAGCCATATAGCCACCCACAATCTTGGTTCCTTCGTCGAACCCCTCGCAAATACAACTGAAAGAAGGTATATTAACGGCATTTACTATTGGAAGCGACATTGAATCAAATTTATCGAGTAAAAATGCTTTTTTCTTCTGTTCACTTTTTGACTTTTCCATCATTACAAGTAAAGAAGCTCCTTTTATATAACGGAAAGGGCAAAGGCTTACGGTTAACTTATCTTTTTTTACTTTGATGCGGTCGTTTGCTACGGCAGCCATAAGATTGTAGTACTTCATCATTTCGTTCATTTCTTTGTATTCATATTCCATGGAATATGCTGACTTATGACCTAAGATTTGTACGTTCCTTCTATCCACAACCTTGGTCAATAAATCATAAGATTTACGTCCGAGTGTGGTCAGATCAATATTGTATACAATTTCTATTTCTGCTTTAGGTTGTAATGATTGTATGAAATCTATATTGCTTTTAAAGTCCGGACTGTCTCTGAGGATATAAATATCTTTAGTACTGTATTCTTTTATAAGTTTTTCATCGGGGAAATGTACATTACAAGCTACTACCGGAATAGAAGACAGGAGACGGTGCCGGGTCGATAATAAAGAAAAGGTAGCCTGATCTCCTACTGCCAGAATGAGGTCCATTGGTTTGCTTTTAATACCGTCGAGGTATTTATTTATGTTATTAAGACAAACTTCAGGATTGAATTGATTACAGTCGAGATAAAATTGATTGAATATGGGTTCTATGCCTTTTTTTCTTAGTTCCCGGGTGATAAGTTTCTCAAAATTTCCGTAGCCAACACTGTTCCTTGAAAAAGAATATACGAGAGATATATGTTTTTTCACCCGGTGATTTATAACATACCACTGTTTGAAATTATATCCGCATAAGAAAGTTCCTAATAAGAGAATAAAACCAAGAATATATTTAAATTTGGGGACAATGATTTTCATATATTGATTCATATCGTACAAAAGTAGTATATTTCAGTAAAGCAAGGATGGCTTTATACAAAATATTTTATATTTTTTCTTCAACATCGGATATTCATTTGTAATATATTGATTGCATGAAATAAAACCTGTCTAACTGGAATAGCTGAATTCAGGCCTTTCGGTCGATAAGGAACAGAAAGAGAGGAGGTATTCATTATTGAGAAACAGTTTACATAATATAGAGGCGATCTGCATAAATTCACTATATTTGTATTTTACAATCTGCCAACATCGGTAAAAAAGCGATATGATTGTGATCGGTTATGTTGATAATATCCAATTTGAAGTAAGAGATACATATGAATACTGATTTTGTAAACTTAACAACGGAGAACCTTGTCAATGAGCATTTGTGCTGCATTATTCGTAGTAAGAAAGCCCACCCAGGTATTGATGCCAAACGGCAATGGCTTTCTGACCGGCTAAACGAGGGGCATGTCTTTAGAAAGTTAAATGCAAAAGCTACGGTTTTTATTGAATATGCACCTCTTGAGACAGCTTGGGTTCCCATAATCGGTGACAACTATTATTATATGTATTGCTTATGGGTTTTGGGTAGTCCGAAAGGAAACGGATATGGGAAATCGTTGATGGAGTATTGTTTGGCTGATGCCAGAGAAAAGGGGAAGTCCGGTATTTGTATGCTTGGGGCAAAAAAACAGAAGAACTGGCTTTCCGATCAATCATTTGCAAAGAAATTTGGTTTTGAGGTGGTTGATACTACCGATAACGGATATGAATTGCTTGCTCTTTCTTTTGACGGAACTGTACCAACATTTGCACAAAATGCTAAAAAGCTGAAAATCGAGAATGAAGAGCTGACGATTTATTATGATATGCAATGCCCCTACGTTTATCAATACATTGAGACGATAGCGCAGTATTGTGAGATGAATGACTTACCTGTATCTTTAATTCAAGTAGATACGTTGCAAAAAGCTAAGGAATTACCTTGTGTTTTCAATAATTTTGCTGTGTTTTATAAAGGAGTTTTTGAGACAGTGAATTTGCTGAATATCGACTATTTAAAGAGGATACTCAAAAAATGGAAGTGAAATTTTGCTGTTGTGCGGCAAGTTCTCTACTGTTGGGTGATAATAAATTTACGTCTGGTAGTGAGATGTTTATAGTTACGGTAAAATAAGTGATGATATGAATAATAATAATAAATTTTCGCTCCGTCCACTGACGGATAACGATGCTGACAGTTTGGCTCGGCAATTGAATAATAAAAAAGTTTGGGACAACTTGCGTGATGCTCTTCCTTATCCATATACTTCACAGGATGCAGCGTGGTTTATCAACTTTCAGCAAAATGACCCACTGTTGACTTGTTATGGCATTGTTGTGGATGGTGAGGTCGTTGGTAATATCGGATTTACACGTAGTGAGGATATTGAACGGTTTACGGCAGAGGTTGGATATTATATCGGTGAAGATTATTGGGGGCAAGGCATTATGTCTGCTGCCTTGAGCGAAGCTGTGGAAGATTATTTTAAAACAACGGAGGTTGTTCGACTTTTCGCTACTCCGTTTGACTACAATAAAGCAAGTGCAAAAGTGCTTGAGAAAGCTGGATTTACACTAAAATGTATCTTTACCAAAGGGGCATATAAAAATGGTCAATTTGTCGATATGCTCTATTATGAAAGAATTAAATAAAGTGGTAATGAAAAATACAACCCATTTTCTTTCTGAAGATGCTGTGTGGGAATCTGTCTCTGAATTTGTATCTGTTGTTGCTTGCCGACGAGCAGGAGTCCATGATAGACTGCTGCTTGGAGCGTATCGGCAAATGATAGTTGGCACGGGCGATGTGCCGGGTGCCGTTAATTTTTATACGAATTGTGGTTTTGAATACTCCATCGGGTGGAGAACTTTTTTACTGACAACTACGATCACCAAATGGTTGAAGATGGGGTATTACTAAAAGATATGATTTACTTTAAACAAAAAATATAAGGATGAAACAAGAGATTCTATTTGTATTGCTCGATAATTTTGCCGATTGGGAAGGAGCCTATATTGCTCCAAGCCTGAATTGGGGAGTTGAGCCCGGAAGTGAAAATAAATATGTAGTTAAAACGGTATCGGTAACGAAAGACTGTGTTGTCTCATGCGGTGGATTCAAGGTATTGCCCGATTACGGTATCAACGATATTCCTGCCGATTATGCCGGAGTAGTATTAATCGGAGGTATGAGCTGGTTTACTCCAGGTGCCGAACTTGTTGTCCCGTTAGTAGAAGATGCCATCAGGAACAAAAAACTGGTTGCAGGCATCTGCAACGCTTCGGTTTTTCTTGGAATGCACGGATTCCTGAATGAGGTGAACCACACCAGTAACGGATTGGATTATCTGAAAGAATATGGCGGAGCAGGCTATAAAGGCGAATGTCACTATGTCGATAAACCAGCAGTAAGAGATGGTAATATTGTAACTGCTAACGGCTTTTCCGCTTTGGAGTTTACTCGTGAAATACTTTATGCTTTAGAGGCTGACACTCCGAAAAAGATAGAGAAAAGCTATCGAATGAATAAAACAGGTATTTGGGAAGCACCGGAAATAGAATAATCGTATAATTAACATTGAAAACTTTTTTTTCAAAAATTCAAACGGTGGGTAAAATAAAGAATATATGCTTATGAAAGATGTAATAAATGGACGTTGTGGTTGGTGTGGAACCGATGAACTGTATGTAAAATATCACGATGAGGAGTGGGGACAATTGGTGACTGACGACAAAATACTGTTCGAGTTTCTTGTACTGGAGAGTGCCCAAGCCGGATTGAGTTGGATTACCATTCTCAGAAAACGAGAGGGGTATCGTAAAGCCTTTTGTGATTTTGATGTCGAGCGGGTGGCACAGATGACCGATGAAGATGTGCAACGATTGGTCCAGTTTGATGGTATTGTGAAAAACCGCCTGAAAATAAAATCAACCATCACTAATGCAAGGCAATTTCTCATTATACAAAAAGAGTTTGGTAGTTTTTATAATTATACGCTCTCATTCTTTCCCGACAGAAAACCGATTGTCAACACCTTTAGTTCATTGAGCGAAATTCCTGTATCTTCTCCCCAGTCCGATGCGATGAGTAAGGATATGAAAAAGCGTGGATTCAAATTTTTCGGATCTACGATTTGTTACGCTCACTTGCAGGCCTCGGGGTTTATTAACGATCACCTGATGGGCTGTGTATGCCGGAAAGAAGAAAAGCAATTGGAATAATATAAAAAAGTAAAGCAGATGAAACAATATTTTGAAACCCAACGCCTCATCTTCCGTTCTTGGCAAGAGGAAGATATCTCGCATCTTGCCAGATTGAACAGTGATGATAAAGTCATGGAGTATTTTCTGAAAAAATTGTCTTATCAAGAGACGATTGCTTTGTACAATCAAATACAAGAGGAGTTTACTATATATGGATTTGGGGCATACGCTGTTGAGGAGAAAGAGACTGGCGTTTTTATTGGCTTTGTCGGATTACATAATGTTACATTTGAAGTAGACTTTGCTCCGGCTGTTGAAATCTTATGGAGACTGTTACCCGAGTTTTGGGGCAAAGGGTATGCTACGGAAGCTGCTATTGCTTGTTTGAATTATGCAAAAGAGGAATTAAAGCTAAAAGAGATAGTTTCTTTTACCTCATTGCTTAATAAACGTTCAGAGCATGTGATGCAAAAAATAGGTATGACACGCATAAAAGAGTTCAATCATCCGTTAGTGGAGCCCGAACATCCTCTGTACAGACACATTTTGTATAAGATAGTATTGTGATTTTGCAAATTAAAAAGATTTCTTATATGGCATATAAAATAGTGTTTCAATATACGATAAAAAGCACGTATAGCTCGTTTTATACGTGCTTTTTTTGATTAACTTTACAATATGATAGAAACCAATGTTTTAAATGAATATTTTTCTTCTCTTATAGAGACAGAGACCTTATCCATTCTACCCAAAACAGTATTATTAGAAGAAGGTAAGGTTGCAGATAGATTATATCTAATTCATAAAGGTTGTTTGCGTTTGTTTTTTCTATAATGAAGGAAAAGATATAACTTTTCTGTTCTTTTTTGATGGGAATTTTGTTGCATCATTCGACAGCCTATATAAACGGCAACCGAGCCTTTTCTTTTTGGAAAGTATTGAGCCTACAGAAGCATCAGCAATAAAGAGGTAACTATGAAACTGGTAAGTAATGAAAAAGATTTTTGTAATAGATTGGATTTTGATTATTGTATTTATTCTATCCGCATTTTCCGGAATTGAACAATGTTTTACTCTTTTCGACCCTATGGGCTTTTGTTTTTCATACGACCACCCGGAATGACGGAAATTCAGAACTTCGTCTAAATTCATATCTTGCACGGTTTAATTTGAAATTCGTTTCTTTTTTTGTGATACTTATCTGAAATGCTATCATCGCAGAATGACTTTTGCTATTTCTTCCGAACTGAATGGGTTTTGCCCGGTAATCAAATGACCATCAACTTCTACCTTTGATGTCATCGGCACTAAGGCTTTTCGGTAATCGGCTCCTCTCTCTTTCAGAGCTTCTTCAAGATTGAAAGGTACTTCCTTTTTCCGTCTTGCCAAGCTTTCTTCAAACCAACTGAATCCTGTCAGTTTTTTATTCCTCACCAGATACTCACCATCGGATAGTTTGACATTCAATAGTCCGCATACTCCGTGGCAAATGGCAGCTACCGTCTTATTACTTTCATAATGGGCTTTGACGATGGCTTGAAGAACGGTATTGTCGGGGAAGTCATACATTGTACCATGTCCGCCAGCCAGATAAATGCAGTCGAACATCTGTCCTGAAACTTCATTGAGGCTTTTGGTATGTTGCAGCACTTCTCTGAATGCGGGGTTCTCCCAATAACTTTTGGATACTTTATCTAAAACCATTGGTTTCAGACTTTCGGGATCGATGGGCGTATTACCGCCCTTCGGACTTGCCACGGTTATTGTGTACCCTTGCCCTTGTGCACTGTGGTAGATATGGGTAAGTTCACTAAGCCAGAGTCCGGTTGCCGGGCTTCCACCGGCATACTTGTCTGTTCCGGTGACGATTAATAAAAGATTTGATGTAGCCATAGTTCTTGTTGTTATAGTAATGTAACTTAAAACAGATTTGCAGACTGAATGTATCTTGATGAACGATATTTTAACAGTTAGTAGATAGATATAGCTTGTTAGCTTTTCTATTACGTGTTTCGGGTATGTAGCGTTTTGAGAAAAATAGTGCAAGCAAAGTGCAGAAGTTGAACTGTCAGGAGATGTGCGGACTATTGAGAATTTTAAGCGCTTCTTTCAGTCTGTGTCATTACATACTAAAATGAAACTTAAGTGATACAAAATTAGTTTGTTAAGCTCAAAAAAAACAGTTATGCAAAAAGCTGACATTCAAAGACAAATGTGTCAATTCGTGGGAGCAAAAACGGCTTTCAAAGAGTCTGACGAATAGGCCACGTGAGAACTCCTTTAAACCTCTATTTTTTTACCGAAGTGAGGAAAAAGAAAAAGCTCTGAAATTCAGAGGATTTCAGAGCTTTACTTTAATTTGTTATTTGCTTTATGCGGTGTGGACGGGTACACCACCCAAAACCGTTATTAGCCTATATATCAAATCATTGTAACATATCATAACCCCTATGGGGTACGAGTTAGGGATGAAACTCATTAACTCGCTGATATTTAATATTTTAGCTCCAAAAAGGATTTTTACCCCTTTTATGCGGAACGGACGGGACTCGAACCCGCGACCGCAAAACGCATATATTCAGTGATTAAAAATCTTTTTTTGTTTATGTGGTACGAATTGGAGCAATATCCTTTTCTGCCTTATTTTCTTGGCAGTTCTGGCTGCTATTGACGCCAATTTGTCTGCATAAAACTTGGGTTCAAAGTTACTACAATTTTTGAAATCACCAAAGGTTTTGAAAAATAATCTTTTAGACGTAGTGCAAGGTGCAAGTTTATCTATATATAGATACTTGCACCTTGCACCAACAATCTCAACTGGAAAGACTTTAATACCTTAAACTAATTTGGTATCTTTGCACCAGATAAATAGAATTTTAGCGGATTAATTCCGTTTATATATAACATAACGTTCGCTGAACGTCTCGATACGAAAACTGGTAATTTTCAACTGAAAGGGACAGATAGCGCAATGTTCATGCTATACGAGAGTATGGCGTGGGCTTGCCTGTTTCTTTCAAAGGTATACCAGTACCTCGTATCGGAGCAGTGTGAGTTCCACGCTTCTTTTTTGAGATACAGCGAGCAATGGTATAAACAATTAAATTCAGTAGCATGAAAAAAATTATCCTTTACATCGCTGCATCACTTGACCAACGGATTGCAGAGCCAGGCGGCGGATTGGAATGGCTTACCGGATGCCCAAATCGTGAAAAGACAGATTACGGTTGCAAAAATCTATCAGCTTCGGTTGATACGGTTATTATGGGCGGTCGTACTTACCGTGAAATTATGAACATGGATGTAATTTGGCCATATTCGGAACAGATGGCTTATGTTGTATCCCACCATGAATGGGATACAAAGGAGAATGTACGTTTTATCACGGAGAATATTATTGAAACGATTTCTGAACTTCGCAATCAGGAAGGTAAAGATATTTGGTTAGTTGGAGGCGGAGAATTAATTTCAATGTTGCTCGCCGCAGATTTGATTGACGAAATGCAAATTTGCTACTTCCCCATAATTTTGGGCAAAGGCATATCTTTATTTCCTGAACAAAACAAGGAATCTAAGTGGGAAATAATAAAGACAAAAGTATATGATTCGGGTGTGTTGAAAGTTGATTACCAAAAATCTTTATAATTTCATGTAGGGTATTTATATCTTCATGCGGTATAATAGTAAAATGTCCAACTGGATGATAAGCAAAGCAGAGTTCAAACAATTATTCGATAAGTATTTTGATACGATTCGAAGTTTTATCTTCTATCGCTGTGGCGATAGGGATGCAGCATCGGATATGGCACAGGATGTCTTTATGAAGATTTGGGAGAAACGGGAACAACTGGATAACCTTAATTTAAAACCATTGCTTTATAAGATAGCAAACGATATGGTTATAAGCAATTATCGAAAAAGTTCTACCCGTTTAGATTATGAGGTGAGTATGAGTATTCAGATTGATAGTCCCTTGTCGCCCGAAGATGAATTAAACTTTGAAGAATTGGCATCTACTTATGCTAAAGCATTAGAAAAGATGCCGGAATTACAAAGGGTTGTTTTCCTGATGAGCCGGAATGATGAACTAAAGTATAGTGAAATAGCCCAATGTTTGGATATAAGCGTAAAAGCTGTCGAAAAACGGATGAGCGCTGCTTTGCAATTTCTTAGGACAGAACTATTATAATTAAAGAAGATATGAAAACGGATGATATTAAAATAACCCCTAAATGGAGTAAAAGCAAAGAAGATATTTGGGATAGTGTCTTTGAAGGATTGGAAGAAACTCCCAAAGTTATTGAAATGGCTCCCCGAAAAAGATCATTGTGGTTTTATGCGGCTGCATCTATTGCTGCAATAGCTATAATTCTACCCTCCATAGCATTTTTCTATACAAAAAATGAAGTTGCTGAAAGAGGTACACATCTGGCGGTGGTTTTACCCGACGGCTCTAAAGTAGATTTGAATGCCGAAAGTAAAATCGGCTATAAACCTCTCTGGTGGTTTATTTCCCGTGATGTAGAACTGAAAGGCGAAGCATATTTTGAAGTTGAAAAAGGAAGCACATTTGATGTACGTTCCGGGCAATACACTGTAAGTGTACTGGGAACAAGTTTTAATGTGTTTTCCCGTGCCGAAAATTTTAAGGTAACCTGTCTTACCGGAAAGGTGAATGTTTCGGATAAATCGGAATCAGTAATACTTACCCCGAATATGCAGGCATTATTAAGTAATGGCAAACTTACCACTAATGATGTCGAAGATGCGAAAGAATCTATTAATTGGAAACATGGTAAATTTGTTTTTGTTAGCGTACCTTTGCAAGATGTAATTCAGGAGATTGAAAGACAGTATGATATTGAAGTATTGCCTAATTCAAATCTGAATTATTCATATTCAGGTAATTTTACGAAAGCTAAAGATCCGAATGATGTGCTTAAAATAGTAGGTAAACCGTTCGGAATAGAATTTAAGATAAAGTAATTGAAGAAATTTATAGTTATACTTATAATAACCCTTACAGGCACAATTGCAGCTTTTTCACAAGAGCTGCATTTGGTCGTTAATGACAAGCCCCTTAACGATGTTCTGCGGGGATTACCCGTAGAAATTTCTTTTGATGATAATGCCCTTTCCCAATATAAGGTAACGGTCAATCGAAAATTTAATAATCCTCAAAGCGCACTTGATTTTTTGCTGAAAGATAAACCGTTTCGCCACGAAAATATAAACGGAGTTTATGTTATCGCTTCCTATACTGAAAAGATAGAGCAACCGCCTGTTGTTGAAGTTAAGCGGTACTATACGTTTTCAGGGACAATAAGGGATGCAGATAGCGAAGAAGGTTTACCTTACGCTTATATCACTACTCCCGAAAAGACCGTTTCAACTGATGAAGCAGGTTATTTTTCTTTCAAAACCGAGAAAAAAGGAAATCAGCGTGTACAAGTGCAGTATTTGGGCTATCAGGCACAAGATACTATTCTTTCTCCCGGACTAAACGAAATCCGGCTACAATCTGCTGTTTTTACTATGGATGAAGTAATCGTCAGTCCTGCTCCCGCCACAATGCTTATCCAATCCGGCAATAGTCCCGGCGAAATCCGCATCAATCATCAAATTTCAAAATATATTCCCGGAAGCAATGATAATTCCGTATTTAACCTTATGCGGATGATGCCCGGAGTAAGAGCATCGGGCGAGCCATCGGAAGACCTGATTGTGTGGGGCAGTAATATGGGTGAAAGCAAGATAACATACGACGGATATACGCTATTCGGTATAAAGAACTATAACGACCATATAGGTTCGGTCAATCCCTATATGGTAAAAGACATACGCATCTTGAAAGGCGGGTACGGCTCCAATCAGGGCGGACGTATCGGTGCCATTACGGAGATAACAGGTATAGACGGTAATTTTAATGCTCCGTCTGTAAAAGCAACTGTCAGCAATTATACAATGAACCTTTTTGCTTCGGTACCCTTGACAAAGAAATTGAATATCTCTGCTGCTTACAGGCAGACTTTCTATAACCTGTATAACAATGAGAATGTGGATTTATCCAATAGTGAAAATAATCCACAAACGATTTATTCAAGCATATATATAAAGCCTGATTACCATTTCAATGATGCCAATTTAAAGCTATCAGGAAAAGCATTTAAGGATGATTCCTATTACATCAGCCTGTATGGAGCTAATGACCGCTTTAAATACTCGGTAAATCAACCAAACGAGTATGATGTCAATGCTTCTGAAAAGAACAGGCAATATGGTGGGGCGGCTTCTTATAAACGGGTATGGGAAAACGGCTCAACTACAAAAGTTGTGGCTACATTCTCACGGCTTACCTCTTTGTTGGATAATCTCACAATACTGGGAGATAAAAAGCCGACAACAGACGATGTTAGTCATCTGGATAATGAGGTACAGGAGTTTTCGGTAAGACTTAACCATGACTTTAATATCGGAAGCCGTAACAAAGTACAAGTTGGCGGGGAGTGGCAACAATACAGGGTAAGTCTGAACGAGCTATGCGGAGAACTGGATAAGCCGACAGTCTATATTACAGATAATATATGAGGGTGTGTCAAAAGTGGCATGCCCTCTTTTTTATGCACAAAGGTCGAACTTTC
>DXWV01000056.1 GCA_019416685.1 Bacteroides sp. | reverse complement strand
CGTAACTATACATTTTGGGCTGCAAAAATACGAATAATATTTGAATAATCAATGCGCTACCTCTTTTTTTTCATTTTAAATCCTTTATATTATACTCAAGCTTCACCTTTTACAGCCATTGGAGGTAAAGATTGTTCATCGGCCAATTGTACAGGGCCAAACACACGTTCATATTTCGCAATATTTTCTTCCAATGCCCGAAGTAAACGTTTAGCATGTTCAGGTGCTAAAATAATTCGTGACTGGACACCAGCTTTAGGTACTCCCGGCATAACTCGTATGAAATCGAGTATGAATTCTGAACTCGAATGAGTGATAATAGCCAGGTTAGCATAAGTTCCCTGTGCAATATCTTCTTTTAGTTCAATCTGTAATTGATTGTTAGGATTCTGTTCTTCCATATTTCTATAATGTTATAAATTAAACATATATTCTAAATTTACCAACGAAAAACAATTCACACTCTCTACCATTAGACAGAAGAGGGTATTTCATTCCAGAAAAGGGATATTCATCCTCTTAAAAGGCTTTATTTCTCTTCACAAATTTACAACAATCCTAATAGGAAGCAAAAGTTTTATCCAGTTATTTCAAGATTAAAAATTTATCTATAACAAATTAAAGAAAGTTTTGAAAAGATCCAGATCCAGCCATAGTCAAAAAGTATACAAGAACAAGTTCTACTAAAATACTCAAAGCCAGAGTACAAAAAAAGGAGCAATCACCTTTATGGCAATTACTCCTTTTTACTATAGTCAATTGAATTGTATTATTCTACTTCATTATAATCAAGTACTGTTTTCTTATTAGCTAAGATACGATCATACTCTTCCTTTGAACCAACAATAACTTTATCAAACTCACGTTGACCAGTACCTGCAGGAATTAGGTGACCACAGATCACGTTTTCCTTCATACCTTCAAGTTTATCAATCTTACCGTTGATCGCAGCTTCGTTCAATACTTTTGTCGTTTCCTGGAAAGATGCAGCTGACATAAAGCTGGAAGTTTGCAAAGCGGCACGTGTAATACCTTGAAGAATCTGAGTAGAAGTAGCAGCAATAGCATCACGCACTTCAACCGGTTTCAAGTCACGGCGTTTCAACATACTGTTTTCATCACGCAATTTACGCGCAGTTACAATCTGTCCTGGCTGCATTGTCTGAGAATCACCAGCATCTACAACTACTTTCTTACCCCAGATACGATCATTCTCTTCCATAAACTCAAGTTTATCAACGACCTGTTGTTCAAGAAAACGAGTATCTCCAGGTTCGTCAATTTCAACTTTACGCATCATCTGACGAACAATAATTTCAAAATGTTTATCGTTTATTTTCACACCTTGCAAACGGTATACATCCTGAACCTCATTCACGATATACTCTTGCACTGCTGTCGGACCTTTAATAGCCAAAATATCAGCTGGGGTAATAGCACCATCTGACAACGGAGTACCGGCACGAACATAGTCATTCTCCTGTACCAGAATCTGCTTAGACAAGTTAACAAGATACTTCTTAACCTCACCAGTTTTGGACGTAACTACAATTTCACGATTACCACGCTTAATCTTACCCATAGTAACCTCACCATCAATTTCCGATACAACAGCCGGATTCGACGGATTACGTGCCTCGAACAATTCGGTAACACGTGGCAGACCACCAGTGATATCACCGGCTTTACCTACTGCACGTGGTATCTTCACAATAACCTCACCAGCTTTCACCTTCTGACCGTTCTCGATGATAACATGCCCACCCACAGGCAAGTTGTAAGTACGAATCAAATCACCATCTTCAGTAAGAATATGAACTGAAGGCACCTTTGTCTTATCTTTAGACTCTATAATGATAATTTCACGAAGTCCAGTTGCTTCATCCGATTCAACCTTATAAGTGACATTCTCAACAACGCTCTCAAATTCAATCTTACCAGTAGCTTCAGTAATAATAACAGCGTTGAACGGATCCCACTTAGCAATAAGTTTACCTTTCTCTACAACTTCGCCATCAGCCACATATAATGTAGAACCATAAGGTACATTGTGAGTAGACAAAACTATATTCGTATTTACATCTACGAAACGTACTTCAGCCAAACGACCTACTACAACCTTCGCAGATTCACCCATTTCATCAACAACATCTACCGTACGAAGCTCTTCAAACTCCAGACGAGCTGCATTCTTAGCCACAATACTTGCATTAGCTGCGATATTAGCAGCAGTACCACCGGCGTGGAATGTACGCAAAGTCAACTGTGTACCAGGCTCACCAATTGACTGAGCAGCGATTACACCGACAGCCTCACCTTTCTGAACCATACGGCTTGTTGCAAGATTACGCCCGTAACACTTAGCACATACACCTTTCTTTGATTCACAAGTCAATACTGAACGGATTTCAACGCTTTCAATCGGAGATTCCTGAATCTTCCTGGCGATATCTTCTGTTATTTCTTCTCCACCTGAAACAAGCAATTCACCTGTCGTAGGATGAATAATATCATGTACAGATACACGGCCTAGAATACGTTCATATAGAGTTGCAATGACTTCATCATTATTCTTCAAGTCTGTACAAACTAATCCACGAAGTGTACCACAGTCCTCCTCGTTAATAATCACATCATGCGAAACGTCCACTAGACGACGAGTCAGATATCCCGCATCGGCAGTCTTTAGTGCAGTATCGGCCAAACCTTTACGGGCACCATGGGTAGAGATAAAGTACTCCAACACCGAAAGTCCTTCTTTAAAGTTCGATAAGATCGGATTTTCAATAATTTGTCCACCTTCTGCACCTGCCTTCTGCGGTTTAGCCATCAAACCACGCATACCTGACAACTGGCGAATCTGTTCTTTAGAACCACGCGCACCAGAATCAAGCATCATATATACAGAGTTAAAACCTTGATCATCTGAAGAAATAGTCTTCATCAAGATGTTAGACAACTCAGAGTTTACATGTGTCCAGATATCGATCACCTGATTATAACGTTCATTATTAGTGATGAAACCCATATTATAGTTATTGATCACCTGCTCTACTTCGTCATAACCCTTTTGAACCAATACTTCTTTCTCTTTCGGGATAATAATATCACCCAAGTTAAATGACAAACCACCCTTAAAAGCCATCTGGTAACCAAGATTTTTAATTCCATCAAGGAAATCAGCAGCTTTCGCTACACCACATACCTTAATTACATCACTAATGATATCGCGAAGTGATTTTTTAGAGATAATGGTATTAATATAACCAGCTTCAGGCGGAACGATTTCGTTAACAATAACACGTCCAACTGAAGTCTCACGCATTACATCTATAATATTACCGTTTTCGTCAACATCTTTCACGATAACTTTCACAGGAGCATGAATATCAACCTTACCTTCATTGTAAGCGATCAACGCTTCTTCCGGACCATAGAAAGTTAACCCTTCCCCTTTAGCACCAGTACGCAGCTTGGTTATATAATACAAACCAAGCACCATATCCTGTGCAGGTACTGTAATAGGAGCACCATTAGCCGGATTCAAAATATTATGCGACTGAAGCATCAACATTTGTGCTTCAAGAATAGCTTCATTACTCAAAGGCAAGTGAACAGCCATCTGGTCACCGTCAAAGTCGGCATTGAACGCCGTACAAGCAAGCGGATGCAGCTGAATAGCTTTACCTTCGATCATCTTCGGTTGAAATGCCTGAATACCCAAGCGGTGAAGAGTCGGTGCACGGTTCAATAATACAGGATGTCCTTTCATTACATGTTCAAGGATATCCCAGATTACTGGTTCTTTACGGTCTACAATCTTCTTTGCCGACTTCACCGTTTTTACAATACCGCGTTCGATCAACTTACGAATAATAAATGGTTTATAAAGTTCGGCAGCCATCAATTTAGGAATACCGCACTCACCCATTTTCAACTCAGGACCTACAACAATAACCGAACGAGCCGAATAGTCAACACGCTTACCAAGCAAATTCTGACGGAAACGTCCTTGTTTACCCTTCAAACTATCCGATAATGACTTCAGCGGACGATTGGCATCCGTCTTAACAGCACTTGATTTGCGTGAGTTATCAAACAATGAATCAACTGACTCCTGAAGCATACGTTTTTCATTACGCAAAATTACTTCCGGAGCCTTGATTTCAATCAAACGTTTCAAACGATTGTTACGGATAATCACACGACGATAAAGATCATTCAAATCCGATGTAGCAAAACGACCACCATCCAATGGCACCAATGGGCGAAGTTCAGGAGGGATAACCGGTACAATACGTACAATCATCCATTCCGGCTTATTACGTCCACGAGATGCACGGAAAGACTCCACCACCTGCAAACGTTTCAGAGCCTCATTTTTACGTTGCTGTGAAGCATCATTCCCGGCACGATGACGCAATTCATATGACAATGCATCCAGATCAAGACGTGCCAGAAGATCATAAATAGCCTCTGCACCCATCTTAGCAATGAACTTATTCGGATCTGTATCTTCCAGATACTGATTATCTTTTGGAAGTGTATCCAGAATATCCAGATATTCTTCTTCTGAAAGCAAATCATACTCAGCTACGCCATCTTCAGCTTTAACACCCGGCTGAATCACAACGTAACGCTCGTAATAAATTATAGAATCCAGTTTTTTGGTGGGCAAGCCCAACAAATAACCGATCTTATTAGGAAGTGAACGGAAATACCAGATATGAGCCACCGGCACTACAAGCTGAATATGTCCCATACGTTCACGACGCACTTTCTTTTCAGTAACTTCTACACCACAACGGTCGCAGACAATACCTTTATAACGGATACGTTTATACTTACCGCAATGGCATTCATAATCCTTAATAGGACCAAAGATACGCTCACAGAACAAACCGTCACGTTCAGGTTTGTAAGTACGGTAATTAATGGTTTCAGGCTTTAATACTTCACCACTCGAATTCTCTAGGATTTCTTCCGGAGAAGCCAAACCAATAGAGATCTTCGAGAAATTGCTCTTCGTCTTATTTTCTTTTCTAAAAGCCATACTCTTATATTAGTTGAAAATTGAAAGTTAAAAGTCGAAAGTTGAAGTTTGATAATTGAAAGTAGAGAGTAATAAAACTTTCGACTTTCAATTATCAACTTTCAACTAAATAATTATTCCAGATTAATGCTTAGTCCCAAGCCCCTTAACTCGTGTAACAACACATTTAAAGATTCCGGGATACCAGGTTGCGGCATAGGTTCACCCTTAACGATTGCTTCGTAAGCTTTAGAACGTCCCACAACATCATCTGATTTAATTGTCAATATTTCCTGGAGAATATGTGCAGCCCCGAAACCTTCGAGTGCCCAAACCTCCATTTCTCCGAAACGCTGACCACCAAACTGAGCTTTACCACCAAGCGGCTGCTGAGTAATAAGTGAGTACGGACCGATAGAACGAGCATGCATCTTATCTTCAACCATGTGACCAAGTTTTAGCATATAAGTTACACCTACAGTTGCTGCCTGGTCAAATTTCTCACCCGTACCACCATCACAAAGATAAGTCTTACAATAACGCGGCAACCCTGCTTTGTCTGTCCACTGATCCAAATCTTCCATGGTAGCACCATCGAAAATAGGAGTAGCAAACTTAACGCCGAGTGTCTTTCCTGCACGACCAAGAACAGCTTCAAAAATCTGTCCGATATTCATACGCGAAGGCACACCCAACGGGTTCAAAACAATATCAACCGGAGTACCATCTTCCAGGAATGGCATATCTTCCTGACGTACAACACGGGAAACAATACCCTTGTTACCGTGACGACCTGCCATTTTATCACCGACACCAATCTTACGTTTTTTAGCAATATATACTTTTGCCATCTGAATGATACCCGCAGGAAGTTCGTCACCGATAGTGATAGCAAACTTCTTACGTTTCAATTCAGCATCAAGTTCTTTATACTTCTTGATATAGTTCATCACCAAATCACGAATCATACCATTGATATGTTCATCATTCGTCCAATTACTTAACTGGATAGAAGTAAAATCAAGTGAATCAAAATCTGACGCATTAAATTTGGACCCCTTCGCAATAACTTCAGCTCCCAAATAATCCTTTACTCCCTGTGAGACCTTACCTTCAGTCAATGTCATTAACTTCTTCACGAGGATACGTTTCAAGTCTGAAGCTTTTCCTTCAAACTCATCATCTATCTTCGGTAGCAAGGCTTTATCAGCCAGCTTAGAACTGCGGTTCTTTATTACACGTGAGAAGAGTTTCTTATCAATAACCACACCCTTCAATGAAGGAGAAGCTTTCAAAGAAGCATCTTTCACATCACCAGCTTTATCACCAAAGATAGCACGAAGCAATTTCTCCTCAGGAGAAGGATCGGACTCACCCTTCGGAGTGATCTTACCAATCATAATATCTCCCGGCTGAATACGGGCACCAATACGCACAATACCGTTTTCATCAAGGTCTTTAGTAGCCTCCTCACTTACGTTAGGAATATCGGAAGTCAATTCTTCCATTCCGCGTTTTGTTTCGCGAACCTCTAATGAATATTCTTCAACATGTACAGAAGTGAGCAAGTCTTCACGAACCACACGTTCGTTCAATACGATAGCATCCTCATAGTTATATCCCTTCCATGGCATATATGCAACGAGTAAATTCTTACCCAATGCCAATTCACCATTTTCAGTAGAATAACCTTCTGTCAGGATTTGACCTTTCGTTACACGGTCACCTCTATTACAAATCGGACGAAGGTCAATTGTCATATTTTGGTTGGTCTTACGGAATTTAGGAATCCTATATTCTTTCAGAGCCGATTCAAAGCTTACAAACTCTTCTTCTTCAGTACGATCATACAAAATACGGATGGTAGTAGCATCAACATAGTCAATTACGCCATCACCTTCTGCAGTAATCTGCGTACGTGAATCTCTAACCAACTGACGTTCGATGCCAGTACCTACAATAGGAGCTTCGCTTCTCAACAAAGGAACCGCTTGGCGCATCATGTTTGATCCCATCAATGCGCGGTTAGCATCGTCATGTTCCAGGAACGGAATCAAAGAAGCTGCAATAGAAGCAATCTGCTGAGGAGAAACATCCATCAACTCTACTTCAGCAGGTTCCACAACAGGGAAATCAGCATCCTGACGAGATTTTACTTTGTTACGAATAAATGTTCCATCATCATTCAACGGAGCATTACCCTGTGCAATAACCTTACCTTCTTCTTCTTCTGCAGTCAGATAAATCAAACCGTTATCAGAAAGATCTACCTTAGCATTCTCTACCTTACGATATGGAGTTTCAATGAATCCAAGGTCATTAATTTTTGCAAATACACACAATGACGAAATCAAACCAATATTCGGTCCTTCCGGTGTTTCAATCGGACAAAGACGACCATAGTGCGTGTAATGAACGTCACGAACCTCAAATCCGGCACGTTCACGAGAAAGACCACCAGGCCCCAATGCAGACATACGACGCTTATGAGTAATCTCAGCCAGCGGATTTGTCTGATCCATAAACTGTGATAGAGCATTGGTTCCGAAAAATGAGTTAATAACAGAAGAAATCGTCTTCGCATTGATCAAATCAATCGGGGTAAACACTTCGTTGTCACGAACATTCATACGCTCACGAATAGTACGTGACATACGAGCCAAACCAACAGCAAACTGATTAGACAGCTGTTCACCTACTGTACGTACACGACGGTTGCTCAAGTGGTCAATATCATCCACATCTGCTTTTGAGTTAATCAACTCAATCAGATATTTAATGATTTCAATAATATCTTCCTTGGTAAGAACACGTACATCCATGTCAGTCGTCAGATTCAACTTTTTGTTAATTCTATAACGACCTACATCACCAAGGTCATATCTCTTTTCCGAGAAGAACAGGTTGTTTATTACCTCACGTGCACTCGCATCATCGGCAGGGTCTGCATTACGCAACTGACGATAAATATAAAGCACCGCTTCTTTTTCCGAATTACTCGGGTCCTTCTGCAAAGTATTATATATAATAGAGTAATCAGACTGATTCGGCTCATCCTTATGGATCAGGATATTCTGAACGCCCGATTCAATAATTTCATTGATATGTTCTTCCTCAATGACAGTTTCACGATCGATAATAACTTCATTACGCTCGATAGAAACTACTTCACCAGTATCTTCATCAACAAAATCTTCAATCCAGGTTTTCAAAACACGGGCAGCCAGCTTGCGACCTACGATTCTCTTAAGATTTGTCTTGTTTACCTTTACATCTTCTGCCAGGTTAAAAATCTCAAGAATATCTTTATCATTTTCAAAGCCAATCGCTCTCAACAGCGTTGTTACAGGCAATTTTTTCTTTCGATCGATATATGCGTACATCACATTATTGATGTCGGTAGCAAACTCAATCCACGAACCCTTGAATGGAATAATACGTGCCGAGTATAATTTCGTACCGTTAGCATGAACACTCTGACCGAAGAACACCCCCGGAGAACGATGAAGCTGAGACACAACTACGCGTTCGGCACCATTGATGACAAAAGTCGCCTTGTCAGTCATATAGGGAATCGGGCCAAGAAATACATCCTGAATCACCGTATCAAAATCCTCATGGTCAGGATCAGTACAGTAAAGCTTGAGTTTCGCTTTCAAAGGGACACTATAAGTAAGCCCACGCTCTATACAATCATCAATGGTATAACGCGGCGGA
>DXWV01000055.1 GCA_019416685.1 Bacteroides sp. | reverse complement strand
GTTCACCATCAAAATAGATTTTATCACCAACTTTAAATCGTTTCATTTCTATATAGATTTGAGGTAAGGCAGCCACAAAAGACCACCTTACTGCTGATGTTACAATCTCGCTAATCTTTCTTTTAGGCACTCGTTATAAGTGTACATAGCACCTGCCTGAATGATTAACAGTGATTTTTGTACAGGGTCAATTTCATTGACTTTTTCACTTTGATTAAAGTCATTTAATTTGTTAAGCTTTTCTTCCAGTTGTGACTGCTCTTCAACCAGACGTGATTTAAAATCGCTCATAATGAATTGTGGATTTTACAAAGCCCGTCCAAGGCTATCTAATTCGTTTCTTTATTGATTTACTTTAAATGATTTTTCCTTTCAGCTCTCATTTCTCCGATGTCGTAATTATACCGCCACCACTTGCGTTTAATCCGGTATAATAGTTTTCGGGGAATATTCCGACCTGTGTCATGTATCCATGCGTAGGCGGCTCGTTCTTTGTAGTCTCTACCCATTTATTAAACTTTTGAGCCATCCTCCTACCAAGAGGATGGCTTGGTTTTTACTTTCTAAAAAACATATCTCCGCTGATTGCTCTGGCTGTGTCGTCACTTGTCAGACGAATATACCTAAAGAAGTTCTGCTCTGTCTTATGCCCTGTTAACTTCATTATTTCCAACGTCTTCATACGCCCGGTCAGATAAAGGTTTGTCGCGGCGGACCTTCGGGCGGTGTGGCTACTAACCAGTTCCCACTTTTCCTTTGTATCCGTCTTTAACTTACCGCCAACAGTATAGGTGAAAGTGATCTTATCCGTTAACCCGATCTCACGCATGATCAGCTTGAGGTATTTATTGACGTATTGTATACAAAGGCCATTGGGAATCAACCCATTGTATTTCGCAATAATCTCACGAACATAATCATGCATTGGCACCTTTACCGTCACATTGGTTTTCTTTGTTCGTTTCACAATATAGTCACCCTGAAAATTATCCAGTGTCAACGTTGAATAATCCGAATAACGCAAAGCAGTGAGGCAACCTATTACGAATAAATCTCTGATACGCTCTTTTGCTTTGCGTTTATCCTGTTTCTCGAACTTGTAATAATAGATACGGGTAATCTCGTTCATGCTGAGAAAGACTGCAAAAGTATCTTCCAGGCGTATATCTATCTGGTCATAAGTAGGGTCGACAGCGTAATTATACTGCGAAGCCTTACGTATCATAGATTGCATTTTCTGTATATAACCTACAATCGTATTATGTCTCAAACCGGCATTTTCAAGGTAGATGATAAAGTCTTCAATGAACTCTTCTGTGACGGAGTTTGTGAATATGTCACAGTCATATTCTGCAGAGAAACTGTCTATATGCCTAATCAAAGCATTGTAAACAGCGAGCGAGTGAACCGACTTGCGCCGGGATTTCTTTTCAATCACTTCCCTGATGAAATCTGAAAGGAACACACCCTCCAAAGGTTTGCTTTGCCGGAAATGATTGACATAGTCCTTTCTTGGCTTTGCCTCAAGGACCGGATAGGAAACTGCTGATTTTGTTTTGGCTATTCATTTTAAGTTACATAAATACATCTTTTACCGTGAGCGGTTTATACGTCCCCTGCTCATACATCCGTACTTTGAGCCTTTCACAAAGGATGTAAACGAAGGAGCCGGCATCGGCATTGTTCATCTTTACAAAGAGGGCTGTCAGACCTTCCGATTTTGCAGCTACCTCTACGAGATCACACGGCTTATTGTAATACGTCCAGTAGTATTGCACCTGTGCCAGTGAGTTGTCTTCTACCTGAATAATCAGGTTTCGCGGTTCGCGGTAAAACATGGGTTATTCAATGAAGTATGTCTGTACTATATCATTATTGCGCCACACATGTATTACCGTACGTCCTTCATCCGTCCGGACTTCGGTTGTTACTTTTTCGGCACGGATATTCCCACGTGCGCGCTGCGACTCAATAGCTGCGTCCAGAAATGATTTCAGATTATTATAATCCCGTTCGTTGCCTTCCAACACCATCATGGTACCGACATCACTTACTGCTTCCTGTACATTGAGCAGCCACTGCGGTTTGTTGTTTGGAATCATAGATTTATAAGCTATTCTCATTGTTGTCATTTTTATCAGGTTTGTACTCCGTAGTTACCACCGCTTTCAGTTTTCCTGTACCTACGCAATGTCGGCACGGATTCTTATAGCGCTCTCCTAAATAGTCCTCTGCCCAATGATAGCCGTTGCCACAACAAGCCGGGCATGGAAGACCGTGAAACACCTCCGTTTCACGGGTGAACTCCTTAATGAAAAGGGGAGGTGTTATCAGTAAGGCGTGTACCCGCTTGCTCATATAGCACTCATGGATAACGGAAGACGAACGCTTTTACCCTCTTTTTCTTTCAACTCTACTTCGATGAACTGGCAGGTAGGTGTAGGTCGGTAAGCGTCACGGATGATACGTATTGCTTCGATAAAGTCTTTATCCCCTGTTTTGTTGGCCAGTTTCTCTAACTCCAGCACCTTGTTGGCTTTTAACGCGCCTTTCCGGTTCTTTGCAAGCAGGGACATTACAGTATCCACTAAGGCAGCGCTGTTGTCATCCTTAGCCATTGTATTCATGTAACGTTTCACCATAGCAATACCTACTTCTACCGTATCGTCCCAACCTTCATTAATGCGGTTGCCGATTGTGACCGTTTGTCGGCTGTCGGAGGTGGTAAAAGTGTTGGTTTGACGGTCGGTTTTGACGGTAAACAGTTCTTCCTTCATCTGTATCACGCTGTCGAACTCGCTGAATATTTCATTTTTCAACCGTTCCATCTGTGCAGAAAGCTCTTGTAGCTTCCTTACAGAGGTGTTCACGGTAGCATCTACCAAATCTTTGTAATTCTGTCTTTCACGGTCGATGCGTTCGCGGTTGGTTTTCTCTTCTGCATCAAGCTGTGCTTTCAATGCGGATTTCTCTTCTTTCGATAATTTACTGATATCCATACAATTCTGTTTTTAATGTTACTTATTCTTGATTTTATACACTTGTTTCAATTCCTGTTCTTTGTTTTCCTGCTCAATGTAGAGTGCCCGACGGCGGTCTGTCAATCGCAGAAACTCTTCGCGTGTCATACGCCCGCCCATCAGTTTTTCGTTGATGACATCCAGTTCTCCGGGAATACGATCCAGTCGGTCGAGGAGCTCATTGATCCGGTTGATCCGGTGCTGTTCTACGCTTTCATCTTCTATCCGTTTACTCATTTTCTTGTTTTTTAAGGATTGCCTCCAGTTTGGGTACCAGTTTCAGCAGTTCGTCTCCGTCGAGCTCGTAGAGAGCTTTTCCGGCGATGCGGGGATTGCGGAGGTAAGCGTTTACGCTATCCCAGCAAGTGGTGTCAATGCCCAGCAGTTGCAAGCGTTTCAGCACTCCGGAGCGCTGTCGCTTGATGGCACGCTCGCCGATGGAGAGGTCTCGGTTTTCTTTGGCAGCCCCGTTGATGTATCCGGCAAGGTATTGCGCCTCGCTATAAGTCAGGTCTCGCGTGCTGTCCGTACGGCCGTCGGTCAGGTCGCGGATCATGCTGCGGCGTGTCTCTTCATTCAGCCCGTGGCTGCGGTAGAGTCCGTGCAGATGGCCTATCATGCGCGGGCTAATCGGTTTCTTTACACTGTTCCGGTTCATTGCTGTATTGATTTTGATTGATTTCATTTCCATAATACACGGCTGCTTTCGCCTCATTGATTATCAGTTGCCCACCGGGACAACGCCCGCTGACGATAGCCGTCAGTCCTTCCACATGACAGATAACCTTTGCCAGTCGTCGGCATAGCTTTCCGGAACTGGTGGCGGGTGTGCCTCCCGAATCATCCTCGTGCGCGATGAATACGAAAAGCTTCGACGGAAATTCACGCTGCAAGGCGCGGAGTTCGCCTCCTTTCAGTTCATCATTATAGATGGTGATGTTGTCGATGAAGATGATTTTCTCTGACTTGCGTTTCTTCAACCGTTCCTTCAATTCTTTCAGCGGCTCGTATTCGATGAAATGAAGATTGATGTCCGTCTCGTCGATGCCCGCGCGAAGACAGGCGCGGGTAAATTCCAGTTCGGCGCCTTCTTCGCCGGAGATGTAGAGCGTCTTTTTCCGGGCGCTCAGGTATTTGGCCAATTGAAGGGCGAAGGTAGTTTTCCCGTTTTTCTCCTTGCCATAGATCAGCCAGGTGCCGCAATCGGAAGGATGACCGAATGCCGCTTCGTACTCGCCGTCCATCTCCAGCGTGGTGAAACGTTGACTGTACAGGTTCTTTACGGATAGTGTTCTTGCCATAATCACGCTTTCGGGTTAAGAGTTAAGTATCAGTATCTTTTCGGCACGGCGAAGTCCGGTGATGTTGTTCCCTGTGCTGACGGTCAGACATTGCGCCACCAGCTTGTTCAGGTTCGTCTTGTCCGTCATGTTGACGCTAAGCACATCCGTCAGAAGGCGACGGTAGAATTCCACCTGTTCGTCCTTGTTGGATGGCACTACGTGCGCGTACGAATCACTGAAACGGGAGAATATCTCCTCAAATCCCACCGCTTCGCGGCTGATTCCGTCGGTGATCT
The DNA here is from genome assembly GCA_019416685.1 of Bacteroides sp. GTDB lineage: Bacteria > Bacteroidota > Bacteroidia > Bacteroidales > Bacteroidaceae > Bacteroides. The sequence goes on along the minus strand of DXWV01000055.1, from coordinate 190,740 downwards.
TCTTGCGAAGCCCGTTCGCGCCCATCATGTACCAGCCGCAGGCGCCTTCCGTCGCGTTATAGAATTCCTTTAGGTCGAGGAAGGCGTTGTACTCCAAGTCTCCGGCTTCGTCAACGATGACAATCGGCTTTTCGAGCACGTTCAAGGCGTTCTTTACACGGAGCTTCACGTCCTGATAGCGTCCGGAAGCGTCTACGCCGATGGTCTGCGCCAGTGTGCGCGTGAAGAGAATCTTCGTCTTGCACTGCGAACCGTCCACGTAGAAGCAGTTCTTCAACGTCTTGGCCAGATATTTCGCGCTGTATGTCTTACCGATGGCGCATTTATCCACGAATATCATTCCCCAGCCAAACTCCTTGCAGGCCCTCACGCCTTCGTCAATGGCGTCGAACACTTCCGTGCGCGCCATCCGCCAGTTGCGGTCCGATTCCTTCACGCCCAGCATGGCGGCTATGTTCAGCCATTTCTGCGCGCTGAGCTTGTTTTCCGTACGGCCGTTCTTGATTTCACTCCACACGGACGCGCTCATCCCGAACTTGCGGGCGAACTGTGTGGCGGTTCCGCCATAGTTTCCGGCGGCTTCCTTCAACGCGACTACGCATTTTTCTATCAATTTCTGACTAATTTCAATCATATCGTTATAGTGTTTTTAGTTTATCCTACAAATTGGCTCAAGAGTGAACGCTTTGATTTGGTATCAATTAAAAGGGAGTTCGAAACGCTTTCAATCGGCGTTGGAACGTCGTTCAAAACTTCCGGTGTCTTCCGGTCGACGGCCGCCTGAACTTCTATCGGTTCGTCGGAAAGCACTTCGACCTCTTCCGTATCGTTACGATCCGCATCAGAATGCTTGGAGTCGATGCCACGGATGACAAACTTATTATTCAGCGTCACGGTGCGATGGTCAATCACCATCACCTTGTCGATTTCCGCTTTGCGGCGGCTGATGAATCCGTTGAACGTGTTGATGTAAGCCATCACGATTCCCATATTCGCGCGGTCCCGCGCGGTTTGCTCAATTTTCGCGCGGTGGAATTTAGGCTTGAGGATGGCTTCGCAAACGATGCGTTCTCCGCCTCGCAAGTATACCAGCGCCTTTATCACCTCGCCGTCATGATTGTCGAGCCAGTAGACGTCAAGGTCACGGCCTTCCGCCAGTTCCAGCAGGGAGATCAGTTCCTCGCCCCGGCTGATATTTCCATCCAGTCCTAAGAAGAACTCTTTCCGGTTCAGCTTGATGGTGCCCGCCTTGCAGCTTGTTTCCGTCTTATATCCGATATAAGGGAGTATCATCTTCCAGTTGATGTCTTTTTTCAGTTCCGGATTCTGATGTTCCAAGAAGACTTCCCAGCACGTCATTCCTGGAAATCGCTTTTGGTCGGGGTGAGGTCTGTTGTTCAAGTTCTGGATGTCCGTCAGGCATTGGTAAGCAAGTTCATCATAAGGGATGATGGGCAGTTCCTCATCGCTCTTCTGGTTGCTCTCGCGAAGGGCGTTCGGACGCGCCAGCCAGCCTTCGCGTTCTTTCTCCAACTCGTAGCGAACCTTGCCCCATACGCGTTCTATGTACTTTCCCCGCGCTTTGTTAGCTTCCATGCGGACGTATCGGAACATGCCGCCATCGGCTAGCATGGTGTTGCGGAAAGTGCTGTTCAACGAGCTTTCGCACTCTATCTCGGCGGGAAGCGGGATGCCCCATTCGGTGTAGTTGCGAAGAATCTCACGGTAGAAGTCGAGAATGATGCCTTCTTTCGTCTTTCCGTAGACCCATGCGGTGAACACGTGCGCGCCTACATCGTAGGCGCAGTAGAACCACATACGCTTGTTCTTCGCATACCAGAAAGGAGGGTTGCGGTCGTCCACGGAGATGATGCTTCCGGCATATTCGGGCATTAGGAGCGATGCGCCGGGAATGAACTCGCCGATAAACTTCTGACGGTTGCCCGCCCGCTTGCTGTATGTCGCGATTTTGCTGTGCCAGCTATCCAGATAGGTGGTGATGGTGCGCATGCTGAGCTTCCCGTATTCCTTCGGGTCGTACACTTCGCCCGTCTCCGTGTTGATGATTTCCACGTATCCGTCGAGGAAGCCGTCATACTGCCGTGCCACTTCGGTGGGCGTAGGCTTGTGCTTCTGGCTTATGAACATACTTTCCAACAGGTCCATCTGCTTCTGTGTCTTGACGGATGCGCAATTGTTGCCCATGTTTCCATTGATTAGGTATTCATAGCGGCTATCGCCTTCAAGGCCGGAATAGGCATGAAGCCTTTCACGCAGGCGTATTGGATTTTCGGGCAGGGTATATTCACGTTGGAATTTCTTCTTAAGTACGGGACGGAAGGAAAGAAGGTCGTCGCAAACGGATGATTCCAATCCGCGAGTGGTGTACTTTCCCATGCTTTGCCACATTACGCGCCTTGCGTCCATCAGGTCGGTGGCGGCACTAAGCAAGCTGGCATTAGTGATGTATTTCTGTTTCTTTTCATCTTCCAGTTCGCCCAGGCGTGAACGGTAGCGGTTGAAGTAGTCTACGGCATCCTGATTGACGCGGAAGAACGGCACAAGCGGGTGTTCGCCCTTGCGAGGGTCGCCGATGGCGTCCCGCATCTCGGCCGGAAGGCTGTCGAAGATGAGTTGCAGCACTGTGCCTCTACCGCCACCGCGATTTGCACACTTGATGCCACAGGTTTTGTCTTTATAACGGTAGATAGTTGTCCTAAGGTGTACCCAGCCAGTGAAGAACGGCATCCCGTTTTCATCACGTGCAGCCAGCACTTCATCCTTCGTGACTACTAATATGTTATCTTTATTAAAATGAGGCATAATCATTCAATTTAGTACCCGTAATTCTATTAGAGCAAGCCCCGGCACCGCCCCGGAGTTGTAGCTACTTCCCATCTTTCTACCTGTTCCCATTGAAAACCCACGTCTAACACCACTTAAATAATACTATGACAAATTTGGGTTAAGAACCGGTATGTTATCCTGAAAACAGGGAAGCTCTTAGCTTGCAATCCTTTTACTTGTTTCCTGTTCTGATCTCACGTTCAATGACAGTCAGCATGGCTAATGCGGCAATAACAAAAGCTGCCCACTTATTGGTGGCCGAAACCTCCAATCCATCTACCAAAGCGATAGCAGTCACTATGCCGACGCCTATCATTACATTCTGAATCATTCTGATCGTTTTCATATCTTATCAATTTACTGTTTAACTTCGCTTTAAAAAGTCTCTTCCTATTCTCCCGAACCGGAAGAGTTTTGCTACCTTTGTAGCTGAAACCAAAATATTTAATTATGTCTAATCTTACTCAATCGGGATTTCCCAAGGACATTCACACCCTGCCGGAGTTTTTGTGTGAACTCCAAAAGCATGGAGCTGATATCCAACTAATCCCAATTCATTGCAGCTCGGAGCCTGGTACGGGGAATCTTCATCAACTGATGTGGGACGCTTATCATCAAGGTTATATTGAAATGGACCGGTCATTGACGGACCCTGTCTTTAATGCGCAATTTCGTGTTAAGCTTCGTCTCAACGCTATCGCCTATCTGGAAAGTAGGACAGAAGCACGGTTGTCGTCCAGAAGAAGCAGAACAAGTATCTTGCAAAATTGGGCTATCTTGATACTGACACTTATCACACTGATTCTTACAGTTGTATTTGCATATAAGAATACATAATATGACGAATTGCATGATAAGCGTTGCTATTCGCAAAACGTCTCCAGTGGACACTTTATTTAGTTCGTTATTTGGCTGCATGTTCAAATATATTAGAGTGTTACTTTCGGCTCTATAATCACCGCCTTCACATTCCCATGAGCATCCAGCACTTTGGTAGGCTTGATTTCAACATCCTTGTCGGTTAAGTACTTCCCGCCAAGCTCACGAACTGCCACGTCTCTCATTTGGGCAGCTTTCAAGCTATTGCGTTTAAAGCTCATGGCAAGGCTGACTGCCGGCTTCTTCACTTTAAACACTTTTGCCAGATAGGCATAAGCTTCGTTTTTCTTTTGGGCTGATTCCCAGTCAATCTTTTGCATAAGTTACGCTTTAATATTTGTAAGTTTATCAATTAGAGACAAGCGGATATCCTTGTCCTCGATTTTTGCAACGTCAGCAAGAATGTCTATTAGTCGTTCTTTCGTCAGTCTGTTATGGTTACGCTTTGCCGGTTCGGGGAAAAGGGAAAGTTGTTGCACTTGTGCTTGAACCTGATAGGCTTCATCAATTTTAGTCACTACCAAGTCCTCGGCCCAGTCACGGAATAACTTCGCACGTTCGCTCTTGATGAAGAAGCCGAGGCGGACGATGCCGCGTTTGGTCCAGAGAACCTGCTTATTCTGTAGATAACCTCCTGATTTACACCCAGCGTTCATTTTTTGAACGCTCGTAATGAAATGCTTTCCTTCAATCAGTTCATCAATATATTCCATCTTATGGCGTCTTATAGTGTTACCTGAAACTCCGAAGCCTTTAGCTGCTTCATTAGTACTCATCAAGAACTCAAACTTCTCATCCGGCATAATTTCTACTGATAGGTTATCCGAAACATGTTCTAAAACTTTTTCCATACTTATTATTATTTAGAGTTTAATCCTTACCTTTGGACGCTTGCAAACGAATATCACGTTGCAAACTTACAGAATATTCTGATATGAACAAAGAAAAAGAAAATAAAAATGCAGAAATTTCTGCAAGAATAGCAGAAATCCTGCAATATACAGGTGACACACGCAATGGTTTCGCTGTAAAACTTGGATATGAGCGTGCCCAGACAGTTTATGATGTTATGAATATGAAGTCCGCACCAAGCTATGATTTCTTCCGACGCTTCTCGGTATCAGAATATTCTGATATAATAGATTTAAAGTGGCTACTATCTGGTGAAGGTTCCATGCTTCGTGATAGATCAGAAGAAAGCAATTTAGCACATGATCCGGATGCTCCGCCTGTATCTCCTACCGAGGAGTCTATATATAAGCAGTTATATAAAGAGAAGGACGAAGAGAACAAAGTTTTATTAAAACAAATAGGTTGCTTAGAAGAACGTATCCGTCAATTAGAATCTCAGAACAAAGAGTCTGATTCTCATTCAATGATAGATAAAGTCGCCGAAGCTTTTACCTCGGAATCATCGAGCGGCTATGGCGAAGACTTCATGCCTGCGAAGCCGCCATCCGATTCAAAGAGATCGTCGGCTGGGAAAGTATAATCGTGCTGCTTATTAAACTTGTCAACAATATACAATGAAAGGATTTATAGAATTAACTGATAGCTTAGAACGGAGATGCACCATAAAGGTTAGTGCAATAACTCAAGTAAGTGAAAGATTCCGCTATAGATATAGCGAACTCGATAGCCATCCAGAATTGGGTGAAAAAGATAAGGATGGAAATTGGGAAGTCAAAGAAAAAACTACATATATACAAGGCGACTTCCCCTGCTTATGTTTATACGTGCGGGAATCTTACGAAGATGTCCTCAGGATGATGGAAGAAGCATTGAAATGAAATTATAAATTATTTAATCAAAAAAACAACTATGATTTACTTTGAAGCTAATTTTTACGAGATGGAGCTACCCAAAAAAGCCCAGGTTATCTTGGTAGACATGAAAAGAGAATTATCTAATAAGCTTTTGCAAATTAGGCTTAAATATCCTGATGCAAATATACATCTTAAACTGGAGCTAAAACACGAACAAGGCACAGAATATTCTGTAACCTTAACTCAATACTATGCAGACGATAAAACTGTCAATGCACATCTACCTCAAATTCCTTTAGAGGAACGTCAGATATTTTTGCAACTCCCATTATCTGTTTCGCTGAAACATCTTCTGCGTTCTTAACGAAGTATTCAAAGCTTTCAGAAGAAAGGAAGTTATGTAAATGTTCACACATTTGCTGATTGATTAAATTGCATGCGAACTTCTTAAAACGAACCGGTCCTTCTACACTGGTATATTGCCATTTGCCTGGTTCTTCTCCTTCCGGTGTTAATCGAAAAAACATTTCTATTTTCATTTTAGACTTTGCTTTAAAGCTCCCGGCCCTATCACCGGGAGCTAAACCAACAATAAATAACTCTTTGTTCCTCGTACGCAGGAACTTCTCCGTTCTCCTAATCCATTGAAGCGCAATCCGGATTCGAACCGGTTCTTTTGTACCATTACCCTACACAATCACGCCAATATTACCATCTTATGTCTTAAGACACCACAAATATATACTTTTCTTTTCAATATCCAATCAAAATCCCGTGTAAATATCTGTATGTCAACAAGTAATATCGTTTATCTTTTAATTACCCCTGTGCCGTATGTATCCCCCAATCCGAAGAAATATGTACTTTTAGCAGAATTTAAACACCCTATGCTATTCTGAATCGTACCTGTTAGGACGCTGTTTTGTATATCCAAACTTATAAATACATAGCTTTTCAAGAATTTCACTGTATATCCAAATGTATACCCAAGTGTATATCCAAACTCAAATTTAACACAAAATTAAGACTTATGAGAGTATAGACACGAACAAAGCAGATAATACATCCGAATGCACTATTTTATCAAGTACTTTCTTATACAATACTTGCAAATAATAAGTATATGCACTATTTTTGCAATTAAATATATGCAATAAGTAGAATATGGAGAAGATAATTCATGTACATTTGATCTTCGAAAAGATAGATCGTTATTTTGGCTCAATAGCTGCCATTTATACGGTGTTCACGCCAGAACAGATAGGGGTAAAATACAATACTCTCAGAAATGCCAAATGGAAGGAGAATTCAGTCTACCAAACACAACGTGCTATCATCAAAATAGGCGAATTAGTGCGCTCTGAGCGCAAATAAGCTTCTCAAAGTAGCAAGTATCTACCATCACAAAAAGAGGCGTCTAAATCAAAAAATAGACACCTCTTTTTCTTCATCTTTTAGACACAACAAACATTGCGCCGGTCGATATTTAACTCTCCATCACTACTACAAGCCCGCCGCCGGTTAAATAGACTACCGAAGATAAACCTTCATTCACCCATTGAAGAACTTTCAGCACAAAACGTTTTTTCGTCTATTCCTCCTTATCTTATTGATATATAGCAGATTCGGCAATTTTTCACCCCTCAAGCTTTCAGCACAAAACGTTCTGCGGGGGGTAAAATAAATGCTATCCGTAAAATAGAGCCTTATTTTCAAAACAAAGTAGTGGTAGAGGTCGTTCCCCCATTCAAAGACAAAATATTGGTAAGTAAGGAGAAGATAGCTTCATTTAAGGTTTGGCTCAATTATTGACTCTTGTTTCTACATTTATGATATAAAATTGAAAGCCTTTGCGACAACACTGCAAAGGCTTTTTTCTTTTTTCCGTTAGCTTTGCCGCTGTGATAAAGTTAATTGAGAATTAAAACTATTTTAGAGGATTGAATGATGAATTCTATTACACGAAAAACACCTGTGCTTTGGTTTGCTTTATGTTGTCTGGGAATGAGTGCACAGGCAGCTTCCGGGCTTACTCCCTGGGTCTTGAAAGCAGATTCTTTATTATTATCTTCCGGAACGACGTACCGATATACAGTAGATACTCCCGAGGGGGAGGGACTGGTTTCTACTTTACCTTCCGTTACTGAATTAGTAGAACTCTTTTCCAAGTCGGAAAAAGCAGTTTGCCGGGTGACGGATATGCATGGTAATATCAAGGTAGATAGAACGCCCTTGGAAGGTGATCGTATGGAGTTAGTTTCTCCACAGGGAAAAGTCACCCGGCGGTGGATGATTGGAATAAGAAATGCTGCCCTTCCGGCACAATTGTTGTTACATCGCGAACAGGCTACAATAAACGCGCCGGGTAACATTTTTCTTGATTTCCGGGCCGGACAGCGAAGTCCGATGGTGAAGGTAGAAATCCGTGTCCCGGCAGGTATCGTCGTGACACTTGATAATACAACCGTGAACGTGATAGGACGTGGGGAGGTATTATTGCGTGATCTGCCTAAACAATCGATAGGGCGTACCGGCACTCACTACTCATATAATAAAGTGGGGAATGTAGCCTTGCGGGATGAAGGTGAGCGGGGAACGGTGATTGTATTTAGTGGTCTTGATTTTCGACCTTCAAATGGTCCGGATCTGCGGATCTGCTTTCGTGGAGTAGCTCCGGTGCGTAAAGGAATAAATCGCTTTGAAGCTATTTATACAACTTCAAAGCCGGAAGTATTGCAGAGTCCTGTTGCTGTGGCAGATTTGGAAGGCATTACCACTGTTGCTGATCTTGTACGTACTCCGTTGCGTGATTTTACGTATCGTCCCGGACAGGAATATACGTATGCCTCTTTTTCCTGGACTCCCCCTCACAACGCTTCTTCCGTAGAACTGCTTCAATCAGCAGACGGTGGGAATACATGGACAACAGCCCGGGCGGAAGTAACTCCTGATAGTCGTGAGACAGCTGCGAACGGATTGGAACCGAATCGCCTGTATGCTTTCAAACTTCGTGTCACAGGAGGGCGGAATAAAGGAGAATCCAACACTGTATGGTTCTATACCGGACGAAAAGATATCAGAGATTATCGTGTAAAAGGAGATGGAGTAGCTGATGATACGGAAGCTATCAATGAGGCTATTATCAATATGAGCCGTTTGGGAGGTGGTATCCTTCGATTTACCCAAGGAACCTATAATGTACGTACTATCCATTTACAAAGTAATGTGTGGTTGCATCTGGATAGTGATGCTACGATACAGGCATTGCCCGGTGCCGATGCTCCCGAGGCAACCTGGTTTAGTGATCGTGCTTATCGTTCAGGGCTCTCGCCCACAGACCCGCGTCCTTATGCCGACCCGGAAAATTATCTTACGAAGCAAGATGTAGGACATACTTTCTTTCGCAATTGCATGTTCTTTGGAGAACGAATTGACAATGTAAAAGTTGTAGGTACGGGGCGTATTACCGGTAATGGTAATATTGTGACTTCGGATAAAGTGATGAATAATTCTCCGGAGAAACGTAGTGATAAAATGTTTTCTTTAAAACTTTGTACGAATGTAGAGATTGGCGGATGGGATGTAAAGAAAGATATGTGGTATGATCCAGAAAAGGACATACCTTATTATATAGAAGGAGATAACAGGTTATATAGTGACAGTACAATGCTGCACATTGATCAGGGAGGGCATTTTGTGTTGTTGGCTACAGGTACGGATGGTATTCATGTACATGATACTTACTTTGCAAAGCATAGTACAAAGAATGCCCGCGATATTTATGATTTTATGGCATGCAATGATGTGACGGTAACAAATATCTACTCTAAGGTAAGTTCGGATGATATTGTAAAACTCGGTTCGGATTGTTCATTGGGCTTTACTCGTCCGGCACGCCATTACATGGTGAGAAATATTGTGGGAGATACTAACTGTAATCTCTTTCAGATAGGATCAGAAACAGCAGATGATATTCAGGATCTGTATGTGGATAATATCTATGTGTTGGGTGCTAATAAGGCGGGTTTTTCTATTTCTACCAATGATGGTGGTCATGTGAAGAATGTTTATCTGAATAGCGGTAAAACAGGTCCTATACATTCCCGTTCGGTAATGCGTCGTACGAGAGCCCCCTTCTTTATCTCTATTTCCAATCGTGGGCGTGTATTGGGAGCCGATGTTGCTCCGTTTACTTTCACTGAAAATGGAGTGGTACGTAAGGAACTGCTTGTAACCAATTCTAACATTGGGCAGGTAGAGAATATTGTTATCTGTGGGGTGGATATTGAAGAGGTCTATGGTGGTAGTTCATTTCGTGGCGACCGTTGGAAAGCTTATGACGGTTCACAAAGTAAAGCGACTCCTATTATTGCAGGATTTAAACTGCCTGATTCGGATGTTGTGGAAGGTGGGTTGACATTCCGTCTGCCGGATGGGAACCATACGGGGTACATCAATAATGTGCAATTCCATGATGTGAGTTTGAAAGTAAAGGGAGGCCATCCGTCGGAAGATGCAAAAGCATATCCACCGGAGATAGGAGTAGGCCGCTATAATGTAGGAGACCTGAAGATACAGCCGGCGTTCGGATTTTGGGCACGCCATGTCAAGGGCTTCTTATTGAAGAATTGTCGTATTGCTGCCGAACAACCGGATGGACGCTATGCTGTAGTGATGGATGATGTGATAGGAGGTGAGGTAGAAAGTTTGCAGGTGGATAAAGGAATATCAGATAAAGAAGAAGTGAAATTGATAGACTGCGAAGATATAAGACAATGATTTTCTTCTCATCAGAGCGGACCCTTCCTAACAGTATATGTAACGGGATATAACAATATATGTAATGGAACATAATAATATATGTAACGAAGCACTAAGTATTATTACTTAAGTAATACTTCAAATTTAATTCATACTATGATAGCGTTTTATTAAAACGTAAATGATCGCAGATTATCGCAAATTAGAAGGCTTGCTGTACTACTTGAGAGACGATATTCTTTGCGTGAATTTGTGATAATCTGCTGCGTTTCAATGATACTATCATTTAATTAGGATACAGTACTTATTATAATTAATAGTCAAAGAAAATGATAAAGAAGATATATCTCTATTTCAGGCAGAAAGTTGAGAGTTGTAACAGAGCCAGGTGGTATCATATTTTCCTCTTTTGGGGGTTGGGTATCTCTTCTACAGTTTGGTTTCTGGTTCGTGTGGTTCCTAAGCCTTCGCGGGCTACCTATCCTTGTATGCAGGCAGCTGCTCCTATGATGTCTGCTTTCGTCGTCTATCTGTTGTCTTTTACAGGTGCATGGTTCAGCTACCGGAAGATGAAACAGGCATTGCGTGCACGTCATTACCTTTATACAACGTTGTTTTTCTTTTTATTGATATTTTTCGGAGGTATGATGGCGATAGAGAACAGTGGTGAGATGCTGGCGCAAATCGTTCTTCCTGTTAGTGAACCGAAGATGGCATGGGGAAAGAATAACCCTGTGGGTACGGCAAAAGGAATTTATCCCGGTCGTGTTGTCTGGTCACATGCTCCCGGAGCTGCAACATGGGAGAAAGGTACTGGTTTCTGGTATGAAGATCATTACACCAATCAGTCGGATGCAGATTGGTTAGTGGTGCAGTCTCTTCTTTCTTTGACGGGTGAGAAAAGTGAGAAGAAAGCATGGAATGCTCTGTTTGCCTACTTTAATCGCGAACATGGCAAAGGTGGTAAGGGATATCGGAAAGGGGAAAAGATTGCAATTAAAATCAATCAGAACAATACGTTTTCACATGATGACTCCGAAGAACTGAACGCTTCTCCGCATCTTGTGCTTTCCTTGTTGCGTAGCCTGATATACGAGGGAGGGATCCCTCAACAACAGATCACGGTGTTTGATGCGAGTCGCTTTATCACTCATACTTTATTTGAAAAATGTAATACAGAGTTTCCTGATGTAACTTATCTGGATAATGAAGGGGGGAACGGACGGGTGAAATCAACCTATATCTCCGATGCCATTCCATACTCGGTTGATAACGGAAAGCTGGCTCGCGGTCTGGCTTGTTGCGCTATTGAGGCTGATTATCTTATCAATATGGCTTTGTTGAAGGGCCATGGAGGTCAAGGTGTTACGCTTTGTGCAAAAAATTGGTATGGTGTCACTGATATTGATCGCAATTTTCGTAAGAATCAGCATAATAACTTTAATCAGGATCGTGGCGGACGTCCGCGATATATGACGTTTACTGATTATATTGCTCACAAAGATTTAGGACAAAAGACCATGCTTTTTCTTATTGACGGGCTTTATGGATCAGAAAAGGTGAATGGGGCTCCTTCTGGAAAATGGAAGATGGAGCCTTTTGGAGGCAATTGGCCCTGTTCTTTATTTGCTTCGCAAGATCCTGTAGCAATTGATGCTGTAGGTATTGATTTTCTTAGTACGGAGTTTCCACGGATGGCAGATGTGAATTACTGTGATATGTATCTTGTGGAAGCAGCATTGGCAAATAATCCGCTATCCGGCACTTTCTATGATCCCGAACAGGACGGAACAGGTGTACATAGTCTTGGTGTATTAGAACATTGGAATAATCCTACAGATAAACAGTATAGTCGTAATTTAGGACAAAAGAGCGGAATTGAACTGGTATATAAGAAGAAATAAGTGTTTTTATTGATGTATGAGACGATTTCTATAGTATTTGAATGAATACTTAAAATCGTCTCTTTTTTATATAACTACTTTTGTGACGTAACAAAGTGAGAATTTAATGTATCTGATAATATGAAAAAGATAAAAAACTGGTTTTTTAAAACCTGTCCCCGAAGTGGACGAATTGTTGGTATTAATAAAAAGAATGTGGTTCTTAAAATTTGCTTCCCATTAATGGGGTTAACGGCACTAATCTGGTTTCTCATTCGAGTAGTACCTAAACCTTCACGTATTGCTTATCCTTGTCAGCAAGTAGCAGCACCACTGGCTTTTTCTTTTCTGGCTTTTTTCAGTAGTACATTAGTAGGGTGGGGAGCTTGGAAGAAATTTCTTCAACTCCGGAATTCACGACATTTCTATAAGGGGCTTGCCGTACTTTTTGCCGGTGTTTTACTTTCAGGCACATTTTATATAATGTCGGTAGATAATTCTTTGTTCGGACAGGCGGTTGGCAAGCAGATAGACAATGGTTCGGATATGGGGACTTTTACTCCGACAGATAAACCCAATGCACCAATGGGAGTGGCACGAGGCATTCACCCGGGACGTGTGGCTTGGGCGCATGATCCGCAGGCAGCGGTTTGGGATGGTAAACACGGACTATATTCGGATGCGGATAATAATAGTCAGACCCGTGTGTGTGACATGATGGAGGGAGTCATCATCTCTTTGACCCACCAAAAAACAATAGACCGTGCCTGGGATGAACTGTTCCGTACCTTTAATAAGAAAAAAGGTAAGGGAGCTACAGGATATAAAGAAGGAGAAAAAATAGCTATAAAAGTAAATCTGAATGATAATGGCGGAAGTAATATAATAGATGCTACTCCACAGTCTGTCTATGCACTTCTGCATCAGTTGGTCGATATAATGAACGTACCTCAGCACTGTATTACAGTATATGATGCACAGCGTCGTGGTATCTCTGCCATTTATACTTACCTGCAACCGGTTTATCCTGATGTAGTCTATCAGAATTGGGGAGGTTTCGTACCCGATGTAATTCGCTATTCAAGTGAAATAACCGATCCGGGTGCAATGAGTCTGGCACGTGCTGCCTATGAGGCGGATTATATGATTAATATGGCATTAATGAAGCGTCATTCCCGTCCTACCGATAATTGGAAGGACAGTGCAGGGCAGACGGGAATAACAGCTACCGGCAAAAATCATTTTGGTTCCATTGGCAATGTTTCTCCTTTGCATCTGTCTATCCGCGATTGGTCTAAGTTTCGGGGAATGGGAACATATAACAGTATTGTTGATTTGATGGCACATGAACGTTTGGGGGGAAATACACTTGTATACATTGTAGATGCTATGTACGTGAATCCTATTCATAACGGACGTGCTGTTCGTTTCAAACGTGCTCCTTTTAACGATGGATGGACATCAAGTTTTCTGGCTTCTAATGACCAGGTAGCTATAGAGTCGGTAGTACTGGACTTTATACGTTCGGAAATGCCTGTTGCAGCCAATGCGGATAACTTTATGCATGAAGCGGCCAATATAGGCAATCCTCCTTCAGGAATTAGGTATGAAGGCCGGGCACAGAAGAGTTTGGGAGTACATGAACATTGGAATAACCCGGATGATCGTATGTACTCACGTAATCTGAAAACAGGCAAGGGGATTGAGCTTTATCGTGTCCCTCTGGATGCAGAGCGTCCTGCTATTGAATATTTTTATTCCGACCGTATTTCTAAAATAGAAGATCAATCTGTTACTCTGTATTGGAAAACATCAAATGGGGAAGAAGTATTGCTAAATGGAGAGGCAGTAGCTGCCAATGATTCTTGCGTGGTGAGACCGGAGACGTCATTAATGTATGAACTGGCTGTGAAGAAAGGCGGTACAGTACAGGCGGTACAGAAACTGGTTGTCAGGAGTTTTACAGATGTACGTTGTTATGATGTGAAAGAAGCACAAACCGAGGGTTCTGCCATTGTTGAGGCTGGAAGCTTTGCAGAGTTTCGTGGTGAAAAAGGGAGTTCAAAAGGAGCGTTGACATGGCAGATTGATGTTCCTGCAACGGGAGAATATTATTTGCTGTTTTCTTATTCGGGCGGTAGTCCGGTACCTTCCTACCTGTATCTTAACAATCAGCTGGTAAGTGAGAATATCGGTTATTTAGCTACGTCGGGTAGTAAAAAAGGAGAGTTTGCTTTTCCGGTGACATTGACTGCCGGGAAGAATTCTATGAAGTTAGAACATCTGGGAAAGCGTAGCAACCGTATTTATTCGGTAACGGTAGCAAGGGAGAAGAAGCCAACAATCCCATAAACTAAAGAACTTGTAAACTAAAAACTCATAAACTAAAAATTCACAACTTATGACGACAAAAAGACTCTGTATTTTTCTATTCACGATGCTGTTCCTGATTACAGGTGCATCTGCAGAAACTTTTAATGTGAAAAAATACGGTGCCCGTGGTAACGGGAAGAAGCTGGATTCTCCTGCTATTCAAAAGGCAATCGATGCCTGCCATAAGGCTGGAGGTGGCACGGTACTTGTTCCGGCTGGTACCTATCTTTCGGCTACGATTGTATTGAAAGATAATGTAACCCTGCATTTGGAAAAGGATGCTTTGATTTTGGGTACTACGGATTATAAAGCCTATGACAATCTCGATCCTTTTACAGAAGGCTTGGGCATTGATGTCGGCTGGGCATTGTTGGTGGCTGTTGACGCAAAGAATGTCACTCTTGAAGGAGAAGGCAGTATCGACGGTCAGGGCTCTGCATTAAAAGAAAGACACATCAAAGTGGATACACGTCCCGAAGGTAAGCGTTGGGGACTTCGCCCCTTTTTGCTTCGCCTGGTACGTTGCGAAGGAGTAACTGTACGTGATGTTACTTTGAAGTATGCCGGTGCCTGGACTTCTCATTACTTTCAGTGCCGCAATGTGAAGATAGACAATGTGACGATTCGCAGTTTCGGTGTTGCACACAATGATGGTATTAATATCGACGGTTGTCAGCATGTGCGTATCAGCAATTGTGATATTATCAGTGGCGATGATGCACTTTGCTTTAAGACAACTTCCAGTAAAATGGGATGTGATGATATCGTTGTAGAGAATATGAAGCTCAAAAGTAATCAAGCTGGTATTAAGATGGGGACGGAGTCCATGGCCGGTTTCGAGAATATTCGTATCAGTAATTGTCACATTTATGATACTAAGAATGGGGGTATCAAACTTTTCTCGGTAGACGGAGCTCACCTGCGTAATGTCGAAATCTCAGACATTACTATGGAAGAAGTACGTACTCCGATGCTTTTCCGTCTCGGTGCCCGTTTGAGTGTATTTCGTAAAGGACAGGATACACAACAACCGGTGGGGGTATTTGAAAATGTCACGATCCGGAATGTAAAAGCTGTAGCTGCTGATAAAGCACAACTCACTCCTCCCTCCGGTATTCTTATTACCGGTATTCCGGGACATTACATCACTAATCTGACACTTGAAAATATACAGATTCGTCTGCTCGGTACGGGAACTTCCGAAGATGCTCTCTCTAAAGTGCCGGAGGCAATAGACCAGTATCCGGAAGTAAAAACCTTTGGCCCGAAGATTCCGGCTTATGGTGTTTGGGCACGTCACGTACGCGGATTGAAACTAAAGAACGTAACCTTTGAACTAAAGAATCCCGATGCACGTCCCGAGATCATTTGCGAGGACGGTGATATGGAAATATACAAATAAAGACAAAATACCATGAAAGCAATTTTTTATTCGCTGATTCTCTTTGGTTGTCTGGGATGCCGGGCTGAGAAAGAGTGGACGTTGACGTCACCCGATGGTGCAGTACGGTTTGTTGCAACACAGGTACCGGAAGGTGAGGAGACAACTATACTTCAATATTCCGTTTATTGTGGTGACTCATTAGTGATCAATCCGTCCCGTCTCGGACTGGTGATGGATGGGATAGAATATGGGAAAGATGCGCGCCCTGCAGGAAAAGCAGTAGTGAAAACAATGAATGAACCTTATGAGCTGAAGGCAGGTAAACAACTTAGGACTGTGAATGCTTGTCGGGAGATGACGATTCCCTTTGAGGGTTTTCAGCTGATTGTACGGGCATACGATGATGGTATCGCCTTCCGCTATGCCTTTACACAAGAGGATGACGGGAAGCAACATACCATAACAGATGAGTTAACAGAATTTTCAGTACCTGCCAACGGTAAAGCATGGATTCATCCGTATGACTGGAATGAGCGTCACAAACCAAGTTACGAGCAGTATTCAAAGAACGGAATTGCTATCAATACCGAAGCATCCCATGGTCGTGGCTGGGCTTTTCCGATGCTTTTTAATACCAATGACTGCTGGATGATGATTACTGAGGCTTATCTGGATGGTTCTTATCCGGCTACACATATTGATAACTCGGGAAAAAACAAAGCTTATAAAATACGTTTTCCTGAGATAGAAGAACCTGTTGTTCCAGATGCGGTAGAGCCTGTTTCCACCTTCCCCTGGTATACACCCTGGCGTGCTATTATCGTGGGTAAGGAACTGAATACGGTTTTCCGTACACAGATGGTTTCTCATCTGAATCCGCCGTCAGTGATAGGAGATGATTCCTGGGTATTGCCGGGACGTGCTTCCTGGAGTTGGTGGTATGCTGGTGGAACTACTCGTGATTATAAAACACAAATAAAACATGTAGACTTCAACCATGCGATGGGATGGGAGTATGTATTGATTGATGCCGGATGGCAACGAATGGACAATGGAGGTACGATGGAAGATGTGGTGAAGTATGCCGGAGAAAAAGGAGTCGGTGTCTGGTTGTGGTATCATTCCGGTGCGGGAAGAGAGATGGATAGTATTCCAACGCATCGTCTTATGTCCGATCCTGTATTGCGTCGGGCGGAAATGGAACGTATCAGCAGGCTGGGAGTAAGAGGTATCAAGGTAGACTTCTTCGATACGGATAAACAGCGTATCATACAGCTTTATCCGGCTATACTAAAAGATGCGGCTGAGTTTTATTTACTTGTTGATTTACATGGAGCAACTTTGCCTCGCGGCTTTGAACGGACCTATCCTAACCTGATGACTACCGAAGCAATACGCGGAGCAGAGACGTTAGGACGTCAGGAGCGTTGTGACCGGGCGGCAGAACATAATGCTACAGTACCTTTTACGCGGAATGTAGTGGGGTCAATGGATTATACACCTGTTACTTTTTCAAATAAGATACGGCAGGGAGTACCGGCTATTCGTCAAACAACGGTAGCACATCAGTTAGCACTCGCAGTGGTTTTTGAATCCGGTTTTCAGTGTTATGCAGATAGAATAGAGGCGTATGAAGAATTGCCACGCATGCCCAAACTTTTCTTAAAAGATGTGCCTGCTGTCTGGGACGAAAGTCAGTTGTTGGCTGGTTATCCGTCAGATTTTGCAGTGGTAGCACGTCGTAAAGGAAAAGTCTGGTATGTGGGTGGTATCAACGGGAAGAATGAAGAGCGCGAGTTGGAATTCTCTTTACCGGAGGCTTGTAAGGAGTTGTCCTCTATCTGGATTACTGATGGAAAAGATAAGGATTCTTTCGGAAACGAAGTGATCTCTGTGATAGATGGAAAAGTTAAAGTGAAGTTATTGGCAAACGGTGGGTTTGCGGGAACGATTAGATAATAGTTGACAGTGGACAATTGACAGTTGACAGTTGGCTGCGTTGTCACGCTGCATAGTAACTGTCAATTATCAATTATCAATTGTCAATTATCAATTGTCAACTGTCCACTGTCAATTGTCCACTGTCAATTGAATTAAATAATTATAAAAATGAAAAGATACATTGTAACCCTTATTCTGTCCATATGGACAGTCGCGCAGCTTGCTGCACAAATAAGCTGGGAGCAGGTGGCGCCCGGTGTTTGGAAAGGAGTTGTAGGAACTCCTGAAAGTTATTCATTGTTGCAAGTGGCAGATGTTACTCCAAAAATGGAAGGTTTCAGCCGTTTGCCGGAGGTAATATTACCTGCATTTGCCTCTGAAATAAAAGGCAATATTCAAGATGGGCAGACAGCTTTGCGTATTCCCTTACAGAGAAAAGAGCAACTGTATGGTTTTGGACTTAACTTCCAAACTGTACATCAACGTGGTAAAATCCTGAATCTGCATGTAGACCATTACGGTGGTAAGGACAATGGACGTACGCATGCTCCGGTTCCTTTTTATGTTTCCAGCCAGGGCTATGGTGTATTTATTAATTCGGCACGTTATATTACCGTATATGCCGGAAGTGGTGCACTGAAAGACAGTCCCAATGCTCCGGTAGCGAAAGATCGTAATACGGATAAATCCTGGTCGTCACGCCCTTATTCGGATGCGGTTTCTATTCTTGTACCTGCACCGGGGACAGAGATATATCTTTTTGCCGGTCCTACTCCAATGGATGTAGTACGTCGTTACAACCTTTTCTGTGGTGGCGGTACGTTACCTCCACGTTGGGGACTCGGTTTTACGCAACGTACACAAAAACTATACACTGCCGAGCAGGTGAAACAAGAAGCGGATGAGTTTGAACGTCAGGGGTATCCGTTAGACTTTATTGGTTTGGAGCCGGGATGGCAGAGCAAAGCATACCCTTGCACCTTTGAATGGGACGCTACACGTTATCCCGATCCTTCGGGTTTTGTAAAGGACATGCTCGACAAAGGCGTGCGTATCAATCTGTGGACAAACCCGTATGTGTCTCCTGATTCAAAGCTATATAAGGATATGTATCCTGTAAGTGGTTCACATACGGTGTGGTGCGGTATTGTTCCCGATTTGGCTGGTGAGAAAGCACGCTCTTTATGGAAAAATAAACTGAATAAAGAGCATGTAGATATAGGTGTAAGTGGTTATAAAGTAGATGAAGTAGACGGATATGATTATTATCTCTGGCCGGATGTGGCTACTTTCCCATCGGGGGTATCTGCCGAGCAGATGAGGCAAACTTATGGGCTTTGGGTACAGCGTACAACAGCTGAACTCTACAAGGCACGCAATCAACGTACATTCGGTTTGGTACGTGCATCAAATGCCGGAGCATCTTCTATGCCTTATGTTATTTATAATGATTATTATAGTCACCCGGACTTCATTACAGCATTGATCAACTCCGGATATTGTGGTGTATTGTGGACTCCGGAAGTACGTAGCTCTAAGTCTGCGGAAGATTGGTTACGCCGTTTCCAGTCGGTTGTTTTTTCCCCGATGGCAATGATTAATGCGTGGAGTAGTGGTACGAAACCCTGGACATTTCCGGAGGTTGCCGAACAAGTGAAAGAGTATGCGTTGCTTCGTATGCAGATGATGCCTTACTGGTATACGGAATTTGCGCGTTATCATTTTGATGGTATTCCTCCTTTCCGTGGTATGAGTTTGGAAGCCGGATTCAATCCGGATGCGGCGGTAACAACAGAACTGAAAGAGAAGAGTTTGGAAGATAATCCCTATCTGGAAGCTGTGACTAAAGAAATAAAAGACCAATATATGGCAGGTGAATATTTACTGGTAGCGCCTATGTTTAAGGGGCAGACGGAGCGTAAAGTCGTACTGCCACAGGGTGATTGGTATGATTTTTATACCGGTGCATATGTTGGTAATGGAGAGACAATAACAGTAACTCCGGGACTGGATCGTATTCCTGTATATGTGAAAGACGGAGCTATCATTCCGATGATGGAGCCGATGCTTCATGCACCGAAACCGGGAGTAAAAGTGAACCTGGAAATTCGTCACTATGGGAAAGCAAATGGCTCTTATCGTCTGTATGATGATGATGGTGAAACATTTGATTATGAGAAGGGAGTATACACATGGAGAGATATTAGTGTAGTACGTCAAAAGAATGGTAAAATGAAGGGCACTATCTCGAAGGCTGAAAAGGGAAAACCTGATTCGGTAGGGGAGGTGACTTGGCGATTTATGACAATTGACAATTGATAGTTGACAATTGACAGTTGCTATGTAGATGATAGTGCAGCACATTCCCCTCTGAGAGGGGGTGCCCGAAGGGCAGGGGAGGTGTATCGGTACAATACAGCTCATTTTCAACTTTCAATTTTCAACTAAATAAACTTTTAATTTTCAACTAAAATGAAGAAATACATCTATCTCTTTTTCCTTTTGTCTTTATGCCCTCTGTTAGCCCGGGCAGCAGATGACAATCCTATAGCAAAACAATTATTTAATGTTACCTCCGGTGATCTGAAATTATCTTTTATGGTTGGTACTGACGGCCGCCTTTATCAGCTTGCTTTTGGTGATGTATCTAAAGAGGTAACAGTTCCCGTTAAAATGCCTTCGCGTGAGTGGGAGTTTCTTCCTCCTTACGGCAATGGTGTACTGACTGAACCTGCCTTGCAAGCTACCCATGTAGACGGTAATACCTCTACGGAATTGCTCTATACAAATCATAGAACGGAGCAACTTGGTAATGGTATTACACAAACCGTTATTTCTCTGAAAGATCCCGCCTATCCTTTCTCTGTAGATGTCTACATCAAGTGCTATGAATCTACCAGTATGATGGAGATATGGAACACAATCACACATAATGAAAAAGGCAAGGTGATACTTTATCGCTATGCTTCTGCATCTCCTATACTGAAAGCAAAGAATTACCGGCTTACTCAATTTATAGGTAATTATAAACGTGAAGCGACTCTTGCCGAAGAAGAACTTACCACAGGTATTAAAGTTCTTGATTCCAAACTTGGTATACGTGCCAATCAGATGCGTATCCCTTCTTTTCTCCTTTCTCTTAATGGTAAAGCCGATGAAAATATGGGCGAAGTACTTGCCGGTTCTTTGAAGTGGGCAGGTAGTTTTCAGCTTGCTTTTGAAGTAGACTGGAATAATAATCTTCGTATGTTGACTGGCATCAATCCGGTAGGTTCGCAATATCATCTGGAACGTGGTGATACCTTCATTACACCTGCTGTTCTTTACACTTACAGTAAACAAGGCAAAGGTGATATTAGTCGTAAATTTCATCGTTGGGCACGTGCTTACGGTATCCGCGATGCAGAAAAAGACCGTCCTGTATTGCTCAATAACTGGGAAGCGACTCACTGTACATTTGATGAAGAGCGTCTGAAAGGACTTTTCGATGGTGCACGTCAAATTGGTGCCGAACTCTTCTTATTAGATGATGGTTGGTTTGGCAACGGATCCTATTCTCGTGATGACGACAAACATGGTCTGGGCGATTGGGAAGTATCTACGAAAAAACTTCCGCGGGGGCTCTCGTATATAGCTAAAGAAGCTCTGAAACGTAAAGTAGGCTTTGGCATCTGGCTGGAACCGGAGATGGTAAACCCACAAAGTGAACTCTATAATAAACATCCTGAATGGATTATTACCCAGCAGAAGCGTGAACCGATTCTGGGTCGTCATCAGGAGATACTCGACCTGACACGTCCTGAAGTGCAACAGTATGAATGGGAGGTAATAGACAAAACACTACGTCCCAATCCGGATATTTCGTATGTGAAGTGGGACTGCAACCGCTATGTGACGCAGCCGGGTTCTACCTATTTGCAGCCGGACAAACAAAGTCATCTGTTGATAGATTATAATTGGGCACTCTACCGGTTGATGGACCGCTTTGCAAAAGGTTTTCCGGATGTGATGGCAATGCTTTGTGCCGGAGGTTCGGGGCGTGTGGATTATGGTTCTATGCAATACTTTCATAGTTTCTGGCCGAGTGATAATACTGATCCGTTGGGACGTATCAAGATTCAGTGGGGCTTTTCTCACTTTTTCCCGGCAAGTACTATCTCGGCACATGTGACGCGTATGGGCAAACGTCATCTGAAAATGGCGATTGATGTGGCATTAAGTGGCTCTTTCGGTATCGATTTAGCACTGGATAAGGCTACTCCCGAAGAGCGTGAACAACTGGCTGCTGCTGTGAAACTTTATAAAGAAAGTATCCGTCCGTTGGTGATGCAGGGTGATTTGTACCGTTTGGTTTCTCCGTATGAACAGCCGGTAGCATCATTGAGCTATGTCTCCGAAGATAAAGAACGTGCGGTTGTTTATATTTATCAGACAGAAGATGGTAACGTTCCTGCCATTCTATTAAATGGATTGGATGCCAATAAACGTTACCGTATTACAGAAGTGAACCTTCCGAAGGGGCAGGACCTTCCCGGTCGGGGAAGTACCCTTCGGATGGCACCTTCTCGTTTTGCCGCCCATGGTAAACTCTTCACCGGAGCAGAGTTGATGACAGCTGGTATCGCAAATCCGCTCAGCAATCAGTTTGAGAGTGCAGTGATTCTGTTGACAGTGGAGAATTGACAGTTGACAATTGATAGTGGACAGTGGGGCTGCGCTGGGGGCTATATCTTCCCTGGAAAGAGGAGGGCTCAAAAGGGAGGGGGAGGTACGTCGGCATAAAGCAGTTTGATTGTTACATTATTTATCTTCGATGGAACGCTATTCTTACAAATTTATTTGCGTAATTTGCACAATTGATGTTCCGTTTACATTTTGTAAGGCCTGTTTGTAGTTAACGCCTTGCCTGTATGTAGCCTACGCCTATATACTGCATGCAGGCAAGGTGTGGACTGCACACAGTCAAAGTGGATACAGGCAGATTGCCTGTTGAATGATATTCATAACCCATTAAATAATAATTATGATGAACAAAAAACTAATCTCTCTATCTCTTTTCTTTGTCTTTGCCGGATTAACCCTTTCGGCACAGAATAAAGACCGTTGGGATATCACTCCCGAAGGTTCTATTCGTTGGCAGATTAAAGAAGACATTCCCCATTATGATCATCTTGAAATGAGTGGACAGCGTCTCTCTGTTGTTCTTCGTTATGGAGTAGATGCTGACGGGGCTTTTCACCTCAATCGCAGTCTTGTCTTCCCCATGCTTCGTATGCAACCCAATAAAACACAAAACAATCTCAAGCAACGTTTTGAGGTCAATATCCCGGCTATGGTTACTATTGACGATCAGACTTTGCTAAATGAACGTGTCAGCGATATTAACTTTAATGGTATCATGACAATTCGTAGTTCTTTTGGTTATATTCGTAGCCGGAAAGAAGTAGAGAATGCTATTCAACTGACCCGAACCCTATATCCTTCGCCCAATAATGATTATTATTGTGAGGAGTATTCTTTTACCAATGCCGGAGAGCACCCTGTCACAATGCGTGTTCCCGAGTGGAAAGTGATGTATAATACTCCTGGGGAAGCTGGAGTTTATGGCGCTTATACCATTGAAGCCTCTCTTTCAAAAAACGGAACTTTTAAGGTGGAGCCAGGTGGTAAACTCGAGTTCTATGCTATTTTTTCCGGTCGTAAAGCAGGTGATGCAGCATTGTCCCGCATTAATATTGAATCGGAACGTGCCGGACGTCAGGCACTGATCAATCAATGGTGGAACAATCTTATACTTGACACTCCCGACCCTGTATTAAATCGTATGTTTGCTTTTGCCAAGCTTCGTGGAGCCGAAAGTATCTATCGTACAAAAGGCGGTCTGATGCATGGTCCCGGTGGCGAAGCATATTATGCAGCTATCTGGGCCAATGACCAGGCAGAGTATATCAATCCTTTCTTCCCTTATCTGGGATATGAAATAGGTAATGAATCTGCTTTGAACTCTTTCCGGCATTTTGCTCGTTTTATGAATGATGAATACCGTCCTATTCCCAGTTCTATCATTTCCGAAGGGGTAGGCACTTGGCATGGAGCCAAAGACCGGGGAGATGGGGCTATGATTGCTTATGGTGCTGCCCGGTATGCCCTTGCCCGTGGTGATAAAGAAGAAGCCCGGGAGTTATGGCCTCTTATCGAATGGTGTCTGGAATACTGTCACCGTAAGCTGACACCTGCCGGTGTGGTAGCTTCTAACTCTGATGAACTTGAAAATCGTTTTCCTGCAGGAGATGCTAATCTTTGTACTTCTTCACTCTATTATGACGCGCTACGTTCTGCTGCCCTTTTGGGACGTGAACTGGGTATTTCTTCTGCACAAATCAAAACATATACCCGCCAAGCTGATGATTTGGAACAGGCCATTGAATCACACTTTGGTTACGAAATAGAAGGTTTCCCCAGTTATCGATACTATGAAGGTAATGATATCCTTCGTTCCTGGATCTGCATGCCGCTTACTGTGGGTATTTATACTCGTGCAAAAGGTACTATCGATGCTCTTTTCTCACCTCGCCTCTGGACAGACGATGGACTGTTAACTCAGGCTGGTACGGAAACCTTCTGGGATCGTTCCACTCTCTATGCACTTCGTGGTACAATTGCTGCAGGAGAAGTGGGTCGCGGTATGGCATTTCTCAAGAAGTATTCTCATCGCCGTCTGTTGGGCGATCATGTACCGTATGCTATTGAGGCCTGGCCCGAAGGTAATCAGCGTCATCTCTCTGCCGAAAGTGGGCTTTATTGCCGTATCTATACAGAAGGGCTTTTTGGTATTCGCCCCACAGGTTTGCGTAGTTTTGAAATGACTCCGCGTCTTCCGCAAGAGTGGGAATATGCCAATCTGAATCATGTGCGTGCCTTTGGTGCTGACTTTGATATACAGGTGAAACGTGCTGGTAGTAAGTTGGTGGTTACAATTATCAATGGGAAAAAAACTATAAAGAAAACCATTAACGAAGGGCAGACTATGACAGTGAAACTATAAAACTCTGTTCAGTCACTTTTTCTTTATCCCGGTAAGATCTATTTCTTTTACCGGGATATTTTTGTTTTTCGGTACTTCTTTTAGATAGCAGTGATGGCTTTGTCTCTTTTTTCGGAAACAGGGGTATAGTTTCTGTCTCTTTTTCTATAATTATCGTCTCATTTCATTTCTCTTTTTGAATATATGTAAAAGGAGAGTTCTACTGTTTATAGGTTTTTATTATATTTGCTATGTATTAATCTATCGAAACTATAACCATGCTAAGAAAAACACTATTGTTGACATATCTGTTGCTGACAGGTATGTCTTATACCCTGGCACAGGATATAAGAAACTCATTTTATTATAGTCCGCATATTAATGAGGGGCTTTCACAACTTTCTGTCAGGGTCATTCATCAGGACTCCAGGGGGTATATCTGGTTGGGGACTAAAAATGGGCTGAATCGTTATAATGGGAAAGAGTATACAGTCTATCAGGAGAATCCATCTGACTCATTGAGTCTTACTAATAGCGATATTCTTTCTTTGGCCGAAGAACCCGGTCGCGCGCTTTGGATAGGGACCGGTTATGGACTTAATCGTCTTTGTCAGCATACGAATCGTATTCGTCGTTATCTGGACGATAAAGGTATACTGAGAGATGCTGTACAATCTGTTTTTGTAGATCGTTCCGGACGTGTATGGGTAGGCAATCGGAAGGGTATTTTTCTTTATAAGCCACAGGAAGATCGTTTCTTTCCGATTGAGATTATAGATGGAGGTGGTTCAATTAGTGTATCTGTCATATTTGAGGATTCAACGGGTAAGTTCTGGATAGGTACACATGACGATGGTGTATATGTTTGCGATCAACAGATGCAGGTTATCAGCCACTATTCACAACAGACTAATCTGGCTTTGTCAAATAATGCTGTTTCAAGTATTTATGAAGATCATTTGAAACAGATATGGGTAGGCTGTCACCTCTATGGTCTGAATTGCATTGATTTGCGCAACAACCGTATTACTCATTATACAAGTAAAAACAGTGGTTTGAAGAATGATTTTATACGCTGTCTTGTAGAATGGGACGGACAGTTGCTTATCGGCACTTATGACGGTATTTTTGCTCTTAACCTTACTACCCGTAATATAGAAAAAGTGGCTGACTATAGTGGAAGTACTCATTCGCTGGGACATTTTTCAGTTTATGCCTTTTGTCTTTCGAGTGCTAAGATACTGTGGATTGGTACATATTCCGGTGGTATTACAATGCTTTCAAAACTTATGAACCGCTTTGTCCGTCATGATCCCGGATACAGGCTGAATATACAAACCGGTATTTACAGTACGGCTTGTGCCGACAAGGATGGTAGTTTATGGCTTGCAACAGAAGGACATGGGTTGTTGAATTATAGCCCTGAAACTCAGCGCACAGAGTTTTATTTGCTTGATCGTACAGCTCCTTCCCTTCATAATTCGAATATAATAAAGACTGTATTGCCGGAAGATGATTGTATCTGGTGCGGAACAGCTTTTGGCGAAATTTATCGCTTTGATCTTCGTACCCGTAAATTCTCGTTATTCTATAAATATCCTGAATCGGCAGTGATTTACTCGTTACTTCGTGATAGCAGGGGCAATCTCTGGGCATCTACTATCCGGCGTGAATCCGCATTGGCTTGCTTTACGCCGGATGGAAAGGTGTTAGACACTTTTGAAGATGCACAGGGACGGAAAGTAAGTATGCCTGGTATCCGTTGCCTTTTTGAAGAGCGGGAAGGGGTAATGTTAATCGGTACCCGTTCTACGGGAATTTATCGTTATGATATGAATACCGGAGTAGTGGATAACTACCGGAAAGATACTTTTCCCAGTAGCAAAGGATTCATACCGGGCAATTATATCTCCAGCATAGATCGCACCAAATCGGGTGATATCTGGATTTCTACTTATGGCAGTGGTATTTTCCGTTTTGATCCGGAACGTGGCGCCGATCTTTGTGTGACGAAACAGGAAGGCCTGCTTGACAATAATGTCTGTAAACTCATTATCGGGAGGGATGGCAATTTGTGGATGAGTACGTCACAGGGAGTGGCTGTCTATAATCCTAAGACAGGTAAGGTACACAATTACGAGAGAGGTAATGGGGTTGATGTCCGTGAGTTTACGTTACACGGAGGAACATCTATGCCCGATGGTACAATCTGCTTTACGGCAAACAATGGTTTTATTACTTTCCAACCATTGAGGATGCAGGTTAACAGTTATATTCCGCCTATCGTACTGGAGCAGTTAAGTGTTAATAATCAACCTGTTTCTCCGGGTGATGCTTCCGGTATACTTCCCGGTGTGTTGGATGATATGTCCGAGATACACCTTTCTTATAATGAGAATAATATATCTATTGATTATTGGGCACTGAACTTTGTATTCAATAATATGAATCGATATGCCTATCGTCTGGAAGGATATGATACAGGCTGGAATGAAGCGGGAGGGCGTACTTCGGCTTATTATACCAATCTGCGTCCGGGTGAATATACGTTCCATGTTCGTGCGTCCAACAATGACGGACTGTGGAATAACGAAGGTCGGTCCTTGCACATCGTTGTTCATCCGCCTATATGGGCTACATGGTATGCATATGTATTCTACATATTATTACTTTCTTGCGTGATATATATTATTTTGTTCTATATGAATGCCCGCCGTCGTTTGCGTGAGAACCTTCGTGTAGAACAGCTTGAGAAACGTCAACAAGAAGAATTGCATCAGGCCAAGCTCCGCCTGTTTACTAATTTCTCGCATGAACTTCGTACGCCGTTGCTGCTTATCATCACTCCGTTTGAAGAGATGATAAAACAAGTGGGGTTACCCAGTGAACTGCGTGAACGTCTGGGGATTATTTATAAGAATGCCCGGAAGTTATTATTACTCGTCAATCAGATGATGGATTTACAGAAGAATCAGACAGGTAATATGCAGCTACGTGTCAGTAAAGGAAATGTCTGTGAGTTTATAAAGGAGATTTATTATGCTTTCAGTCAGGTAGCGCAGACGAATGAGATAGATTTCCGTCTTGATTGCCAACCGGAGGAAATAGATGCCTGGTATGATAAATCTTTGTTGGAAAAACTCGTTTTCAACTTACTTTCCAATGCCTTTAAATATACTCCTGCCGGTAAGCAAATAAAGATGTTGGTACGCAGTTACTCTTATGAAAAGTTGGATGAACGTTACCGGAGTGAGATTTGTTCTAAAGCCGATTGTAACGAAATGTGTTATTTAATGTTACGAATAGAAGATTTCGGTAAGGGAATTTCTAAAGAAGAACGCGATAAAGTATTTATTCCTTTCTATCAGG
This sequence comes from Bacteroides sp., assembly GCA_019416685.1. Taxonomy (GTDB): domain Bacteria; phylum Bacteroidota; class Bacteroidia; order Bacteroidales; family Bacteroidaceae; genus Bacteroides. The sequence goes on along the minus strand of DXWV01000055.1, from coordinate 162,513 downwards.
TTCCGGAGTCTACGGTCGCTAATGTCCCTGGTACAGGTATCGGATTGAGCTTGGTGTATTCAATAGTAAAGTTATGCCGTGGAGGTATTTTTATTGAGGATATGGATCATCCGGGAGCTTGTTTTGTTGTGGTGTTACCCATCAGTTCTATGGCCTTTAAAGAAGAAGAAATAGATACTTCTATTGGCGAAGAGGGGATTATGGACTCTCAGGCCGACTCATTGGATATAGCCAATGGCGGAACGGAAATGTCAGAGTCAATAACGGTAGCGCCTGCTGCTCCTCCTGCATCTGCTCCCGGTGTTTCCGCACCGGAAGATTTTGCGCGGCAGAAGTATAAAATATTGCTGGTGGAAGATGATAAAGATGTTCGCGAATACCTTCATAAATCCCTTGAGAATGATTATGATATTATAGAAGCTTCCAATGGAGTGAGGGGGTATGAGAAAGCAGTGAGTCACTTTCCTGATTTGGTATTGAGTGATATCATGATGCCTAAACGTAACGGACTCGAACTGTGTTCTATGATAAAGAACGATGTGCGTATTGGTCATATTCCTGTGATCTTGATGACAGCACGTTCTATGGTGATGCATATCAAAGAAGGTTTTTCTGCCGGAGCAGATGATTACATTATCAAGCCTTTCAATATGGATGTGTTGCGGTTGCGTATTCGTAGCTTATTGGAGAGCAGGGCACAGCTGAAGAAGTTATACGGCAAGCGTTTCTCTCCCGATGAAATGGGGATAGAAGTTGTTTCTGCTGATGAACGTTTCTCACAGAAACTGTTTGAGGTGATTGAAAAGAATATTTCAGATCAGAATCTGGGAGTAGAAATGCTTTGCCAGGAAATTGGTATCAGCCGGGCCAATTTATACCGTAAATTGAAGTCTATTACTGAACTTTCACCTACCGAACTGATCCGTAACAAACGTCTTGAAATAGCTGCAAAGATGTTGAAAGAATCGGATATGAGTGTGTCAGAAGTTGCAGCATTGCTTGGGTTCAACAGTCATTCGTATTTCTCTAATTCTTTCAAAAGCTTTTACGGATACACTCCAACGGAGTTTATCCAGAAGAAGCAAGCGGGAATTTGAATTGAAGGGAGAGTTGAAAAGAAGGGAGAATGGAGAAGTACTATGCAGGGTGGCAGTGTAGTTTATCTCCCTCTGAGAGAAGATGTTCTTCAGTGTAGGGGGAGGTGTACGCACATTCTACTGTTCGTTGTTTTACATGTACATCTAAAGCAGTACGACATGCACATGTCATACTGCACGAGATGTACATGTCGTACTGCTTTAGATGTACATGTAAAACAACTCTGCATACTGTCCGTGGATATCTTTCTCCTCGACTTAGTCAATGAATAACACCGTGCAATAGTAAAGAGCACTATTGATTGCTTTCTTTTCCCCTCTCCATTCTCCCTTCTCCCTTTTTCTGTCACTATTGTCTCATTTCGTTGTCACTATTGTCTCACTCTCATATATGATATGTTTCTGATAGTATCTGAAATAATAGTTATCCTGAGTTCGCATTAAATCGGTTTTCTTTGTACACAAACCAATGTAATCCTGTTGTATGAAAAACAAGGCAATTATTCTTATATCCTTTTTATTAATAAACCTGCCAGTTGTACTGTATGCTGAAAATATAGATGTTCAACAGTCTGTATGGAATGGGCATATCCGATATGATTTTACATTTGATGGAAGACATGCTACCATTGTGTGTCCCGATTCTGCAATAAACGAGAAACCATGGATATGGCGTCCTGCTTTTTTTGATGCTTTCCCGTCAGTAGACAAAGCATTGTTGAAGAAAGGTTTTCATGTGGTATTTTATGATATGACCCACCGTTATGGTAGTCCTCAGGCTGTGGAGCAGGGGAGGCAGTTCTATGATTATCTGCTTGCTGCCTGGCATCTTTCTCCCAAAGTAACTCTTGAAGGTTTTAGTCGTGGTGGATATTATGCCTTGAACTGGGCAATAGCCAATCCGGACAAAGTAGCTTGTCTCTATCTTGACAATCCGGTTTGCGATATGTTCAGCTGGCCGGGTGAGAAGAGTAAACTCTGGAATGATTTTCTTAAAGAATGGGGAATGACCTCTGTGGATAAAGACACTTTCAAAGGAAATCCTCTTGATAATCTGGCTCCTTTGGCTGCTCAGCGGGTTCCTGTCATTGCCGTTTGCAGTGATAGTGATCGTGTGGTGCCTTTCAGGGATAATATGAAGTTGATACGTGACCGCTATCAACAGTTGGGTGCTCCTGTAGAGTTGATTATTAAACCAGGAGCAGATCACCATCCTCATAGTCTGGAAAATCCCGGACCTGTGGTTGATTTTATCTGCCGCAATCAACCCGGTTATCAAAAAAAACAATATCTGAATGAGCGGGGAACATTGAAAAACTCCTTCATTCGCTTTGAGAAAGAACGCAAAGGGCGGGTTGCTTTTCTGGGTGGTTCTATTACTGAGATGCGTGGTTGGCGGGATATGGTTAAAGAGTATCTCCGACAACGTTTCCCTTTCACCGAATTTGAGTTTATAGATGCCGGTATATCTTCTACAGGAACGACTCCGCATTCGTATAGATTGGAGCAAGATGTGCTCCGGCAGGGCGATATTGATCTTTTGTTTGTAGAAGCGGCTGTGAATGACCATACCAATTATTTTTGTGCCATTGATCAGGTACGGGGTATGGAAGGGGTAGTACGTCATGCTTTGTTGGCAAATCCGACTACGGATATTGTTATGCTTCACTTTATCCACACTCTTTTTCTGGAAATGTATCCCCAGGGGCGTACACCGGATGTAATTCTGAACCATGAACGCGTAGCTAATTATTATCTGATTCCTTCTGTTCATCTGGCACATGAGATATCCGACCGTATCGCCGCCGGTGAGTTTAATTGGAAACAGTTTGGCGGCATTCATCCGGCAGAACCGGGACATAAGATTTATGCAGCTTCTCTGGCGCATCTTTTAGATAAAATGTGGAGCCGTGTGTCTGCCTCTGATGTAGTGGAAGCGCATTCTGTGCCCGAGCCTCCATTGGATGTAAACAGCTATTATAATGCTTCTTTTGCTGATATCAGCCAGGCACAGCTTTCCAAAGGATGGAAATACGTTGCATCATGGAAACCGGATAATGAAACCCGTACCCGTAAGGGATTTGTCAATGTACCAATGCTTTACTCGAACACCATAAATTCTACTTTTAGTTTTTTATTTAAGGGCAGGGCCGTAGGTCTGTTTTGTGTCTGCGGCCCTTTTTCAGGAACATTGGAGTATAGTGTGGACAATGCTCCTTACAAGAAACTCGACACATATACCGAGTGGAGTAAAAACCTTTACATCCCTTGGGCATATGTGTTGGAAGCGGAGTTAGATCCGGACCGGGAACATAAGTTGATGGTTCGTATCTCCAAAGAGAAGAACGAAAAGAGTAAAGGACACGAATGTGTCATCCGGAATATACTAATTAATAAATAAACAATAAGAAGAACTATGAAAACATTGAAGTTATTTGCTTGTGCTACCCTGCTACTCTTGTCCGCCTGTGTGGATTTTGAGGAGGAAGGCCCTGATGTGTCCGGTATTGATACCGGTGCTTATCTCACTGCTGTGAAAATGACTGATGCCAAAGGCAATGATGTGGTTGTCAGTACGAATATACCGGTTCTTATAACCGATGCTAATAAGCAGGAACATCTCAAAGATCCTTCGAATACGGAGATTCTGATTACAGTAAAACCAGAGACAGATGTGACCAATTTGAAGTTGGTAGGTACGCTTTCCAATACTTCCTCGGCAGCAAGTATCAGTCCGAAAATGGGAATACTCGCGGATTTTAGTAGCCCGCGTACTTATACAGTCACTTCTTATAATAAAAAGAATATAGTAGCTTATTCAGTTCGCGTTATTAAAGGACAGTAACCATGAAACGGAATCTCTTTATCCTCATTATTGCACTATTGGCAGTATGTGGAGATACGGCAGCACAGGACTTGAAGGAGAAAGTAAGCAATTACTTTCAGTTGCATACAGCCTATCCGCAGGAGAAGTTGTATTTACATCTTGATAAGCCTTATTATGCTGCCGGTGAGAGAATTTACTGGAAGGGTTATTTGGTAGATGCAGTATCTCATATCCCGTATACAAAGAGCAACTTTATATATGTGGAATTAATAGACCGGGATGACAAGGTTATCAGTAAGTATAAGGTAAGAAGAGAACAAGGAGGCTTTCATGGCAGTATTCTGCTTCCGGCAGATATTCCGGCAGGAGAATACTACATGAGAGCATTTACGCAGTGGATGCTGAATGCCGGTGAGGAATATTTCTATTATCGCCGTTTACGGATTGGTAATGCACTCGACAGAAGTATTCAGTCGGAGATTCGTTATGAAGACTCTTCGAGAGAAGGTTATTGTACTGTCGTTATCCGTTTCACGGATGAGACAAATAAGCCACTGTCCGGTGTTCAGGTACAAAGTTGGCTTACGGTGATGCGTAAAAAGGCCGAACGTTATTCGCGTCGTACAAATGCACAGGGGGAGATCAGTTTTGACATACCGCTTGCTGAAAAGCAGGACCGTGAACGGGCCATTGAGATTACTTTTAAGGATGATCTTTACAATTACGATAAAACATTTTATGTACCTTTATTGGGAGACAGAAAGAAAGAGTTCGCTTTAAGTTTCTTTCCCGAAGGAGGTGATTTGCTGGATGGAAGCCGCCAACGGGTAGCTTTTAAGGCACAGCGGAAAGACGGACTTAGTTGTGAAATACATGGTTTCTTACTGGATGAAGCGGGAGATACGATTACCCGTATCCGGACAGAGCATGACGGAATGGGTGTTTTTACCTTTCTTCCGGTTGCCGGACAGAAATATCGGGTAATGGCTTCACTAGATAGTATTGCGTATCGTGAATTTGTTTTGCCGGAGGTGAAAACCAATGGACGTCAGCTGAGTGTGACTCACCGGAAAGGAATCATACAATATGATGTTTTGCAAGCCTCACAGCAACAGTGGAATGATACACTTTATCTGGTGGGCCATACGCGTGGCCATTTAACCATTTTCCTCCCTCTTACTTCCGGTCGTGCTTCCGGTCGTTTTCGTGAAACGGAATTATCCGGGGGATTGACTGAGCTACTGTTGACGGATGGCAGTGGCACTGTATTGAGCCGGCGTCTTGTTTTTGTGCTTCCCGAAGATCTGGTAAATCTTGATATGAATCCGTTTCCTGAGCTTCCTGAACGGCGTAATTTGGTAGAGATTCCACTTCGTTTCACAGATACGCAGGGAGTGCCTGTACAAGGTGTCTTCTCTGTTAGCCTGACGGATAAGAGTCTGGTGACTCCGGATACATTGGCTGGTAATATTCGTTCCGGTATTCTGCTTACTTCTGATTTGAAAGGATATGTGGAGAATCCCGGTTATTATTTTCTCAAGCGGGATGCCCGTACGGAATACAATACCGACTTATTAATGCTTACCCATGGCTGGGTCCGTTTCCATCACGATAATATAGGAGAGCTGCCTACCATCCGTATTGATTATTTTATGGAAGGCGGACAAACGATCACCGGAAAAGCTACTACCATGTTCGGTGGAAAGGCCAAAGGGTGCCCAGTTGCATTAATGGCTCCTTCGCAAGGTATTTCTGCTACTTCCTATACCGATGAAGAGGGAAACTTTGTGTTTGATGGAATTGAATATCGGGATACGGTGACATTCGTTGCACAGGCACGAAGTCAGGCCGGGTTATCTACTGTGTATCTGCGTGTAGATTCACTTCCTTATTTCTCGCCTCATAATCCGTTTCCGGTTATTGCCGAGGAAGACCATAAATTTCAGGAATATGATAATATGGTTCGTAATGCATATTTAAGCGAGGGAGGTATGCAGGTAGTACGTTTGAATGAAGTTACAATTACTGCCTCAAAACGTGATGCAAGTGCTTTTTCCAGTGTATATGGTGGGTTGGCAGATTACCGGGCTACGGGTGAAGAGTTGAGGCGATTTGGTGGTTCTACCGGATACGATATATTGATGCGTGTACCGGGTGTACGCGTATCGGGCGACCTTATTACTTTGTCCGGGCAAACCCGTGCCCCTTTGTTCCTGATAGACGAAATGCGTTTTGAAGGTGAGGATGCGGTAGAATCGCTTCGGGGATTAGATGCCAATGATATCAAATCAATTGAAATAGTGAAAAGTGTTTCTGCCGGTTTTCTGGGTCCGGAAGCTTCTGCCGGTGCTATTCTTATTATGTTGAACACAGGTGCCGAGGTAAAAGCAAAAGCTTCACCGGGTTTAGCAGTGTTTACTACACAAGGATACAACAAAGCTGTTGAATTCTATCATCCGGTGTACGAAACACTTGAACAGATAAATAACTCAAAGTCGGATGTTCGAAGTACTATCTATTGGAACCCGGCATTAAATACAGATGTTGACGGGAAAGCGGTTATTCGTTTTTATACTCCTGATAATTTGGTAAAACCACACCTGATAATGGAGGGAGTTACAGCAGGTGGGTATCTGATGAGATTTGAAAGATAGACTTACAATAATATTGTTTCATTAAAAAAATAACATTATGAGAAAGATTACATTACTCGCAAGTATTTTATTTATTGGATTTACGTCTGTTCAGGCACAAGATGAAGAACCGTTGACTAATTTGGCTTTGAATAAAGAAGCTACGGCAAGTTCCCAATTTCGGGATAACTTGGGGGCAAGTTACGCTTTTGATGGGAGTACGAGCACACGTTGGAGTGCAGCAGATCACAAAGGTGCTGGTGACGGTGAGATAAATACAGGTGAAAATTCTTGGTTACAAGTTGATTTGGGAGAATCCCTTGAGTTTAATAAGATACTTATCACAGAATTTTCTAATAAGACTAATAAATATCGTATTGAAGTAACAGATGATGCAACAGATGATTTAAGTTGGGAATCAATTTTAGGGGATGTAGAGCAAACTTTTGAAGGTATAAAAGGTAAAGTGAGTCCATGGCCGGAAATCACATTCCCTGCTGTAACTAAACGCTATGTACGTCTTTGGATAATTGAATCTTTCACTTTTAGAGGAAGTGGTGTACTTGATGAACCCAGTATCTGTGAAGTGGAAATCTACAATGATCCCAGCCTTAGTACAGGCCTTACATCCACCGATGCCGATAAACTTCTTTCGCTGAATGTAGATGGCGAGCAACTTCAGATTAAAACTGCACAAGCTGTGAATTCAGTGAAAGTAATCGATTTGAGCGGACGTACCGTTATCGAGCAACCTTTCAATTCAACAATTTCTGTAGCTAATCTCTCATCAGGAGTTTATTTGGTTCAGTTAGAAACATCAGAAGGAACTCTTATTACCCGTAAAATCGTAAAGAAATAATTTAATGATCAGCTTATCGTCTGTAAATGCTCTTTTTAGTCTATCAGGAGTCTTTTACAGACGGTAAGTTGGCTTTTCTATTTAATATCTATTACTATCATGAGAAAACCTTTACTACTATCGATCATTCTATTTTTTGTATTATCGGTTACAACTTATGCTCAAAGCAATGTTGTCAATCTGGCGCTTAATAAACCATCCGAAGCGAGTACAATATATGACAGCCGTTTTCCGGCATCCAAAGCTTTTGACGGAGACAACACAGACAACTCCCGTTGGTCCGCAGCAAAGAATGCTGCCACAGATCAATGGCTACAGGTAGACTTGCAAGAAGCCACCCTGTTTGACCGTATTCTTGTGACGGAATATAAAAATGAGAAACGCATCAGTTCCTTTAAAGTACAGGTTTCTGATGATGCAGCACTATGGACGGATGTGGCTGTAATAGATAATTCTATCCCTGATGGCGGAATCATTTCTTTTGAACCGGTAACGAGCCGTTATGTCCGTCTTTTTATTGTTTTAGCCACAAGAGAACCTACAATCAATGAAATGGGAGTTTATTATCAAAAGACTCCCTTGCCAGACTTGGGCGTAACTATGAAATTTGAAGATATGAAAGGACCACTTACCGATGTGGAACTGACTTATTATAAAGCCTACCTGAAGGGGCTTGCGTTGGCCACTAATAATATTGGAAATCCGTTGGTGTATGGTCGTATCGGACTGGCTGCTGAGGGTATGGCGTTTATGTATGCTGCTACAAGAGACCGGGAAATTCTTGATATTCTGATTCGCCACTGTGATTATATGCTGTATTGCCGAAATGACCAACCAGGTGGAGATAAACGTACTATCTGGACCGGAATCGTTGAGAAATGTTGGCCTAATAAGGCGATGGGGGAACTTGATCAACCCTATTCCGGATCAGAAAACGGAGATATTCTGGGGCATATCTACTTCTGTGCATACCTTATTTTATTAAGTCCGGAACTGCACTCTCTTGAAGCTCCGGCAAGTGATAAACTGACAGATTGGGGTACTACTTATCTGGATAGGGCAAAGAAATTTATTGCTATGTGTGATGAAGGAATGGAATTTGTGGAAAAACTTATTGCAAAGGATGGTAGAATGTATTATCCCAATACTCCTGCGTGGAGAGCCATGGGAACTTTCTATGCAGATCGCAATGGACGTGGTATTCCGGTGAATCAGCAGATGATGCTTTTAAATGGATTCCAAAAAGCTGTGGAATGTTACGAAGTGCTTGGCATCAATCCGGAGAAGAAAAAAGAATATATGAAGGTAATACAGAACTCTATTGATTGGCAGCACGAGACACTGGAAACACGAAGGATTCCTGTGAATGGAGTTTCACAGGAATATTGCCGGTGGTATTACCATATGGCCGGCAATACTGTAGAAGATTACGGACATGCTGCATTTACGATGCAAACTTATTATAAACTATTGGATAGTGAATTGTTTACTAACTTAGATGCTGCGAAACTTATTCGCTTTTCAAATACCTTTAAGTATGTGATGTATGACAAAGCTACACATACCGTATCTTATAAAGTGGATGGAACTACCCCCAGTTCGGAGAATCGTCCTTCTGCTGCAAAAGCCGGCTGGGTACTTCTTTCTATTGTAGATCCCGAATTATATGATTATCTGCTCACTATGCCGGGGAATACGGCAACCGATCCGGGACTAATGGCTCACTTCCTTTATGCTAAAAGTAAAATGTTTGGTGTAAAAGGATTTACGGCTTCTCCGATAGACTTATCCAATTATGGCAAAGGTACAGGGATAGAATCAGTCAAGACTGCTTCAGAAAATATCTATGTATCTGGCCTGGTGAAGGACAGATTGTTCATAGAGACCGGATTACCATTGAAATCCATGAAGGTTATTGGTATGGATGGTCAGGTATTGATCTGTCAATCTTTTGAGCCGGAAGTATCGGTAGCTCATTTATCATCCGGTATTTATTTGGTTCGGTTGGAAGCAATGGATGGTACGGTTGTCATTAAAAAGATTATCAAACAATAATTGAAAATAGAATAAATAGTATGAAACGATTTGCAATTTCATTTATTCTCCTTTTAGGGTTGACTGTTTTTGTGGCGCAGGGGCAGGCGGTGAATCTTGCTTTAAATAAAACATATTCAGCAAGTTCCACATGGAGTAGTATCTATGAAGCAAAAAATGCTTTTGACGGAAATGCTGCGTCGCGTTGGTCTGCAGAGAGAGATTTCACAACTAACCAGTGGGTACAAGTAGATTTTGGTACTTCTGTAGAATTTGACCGGGTAGTAATAAAAGAATATGGAACTCGTGTGTCCAGTTACCAGATCCGAGTTTCCGATAATGGAGAAAAGTGGCTTATTGCTGCTCAGGGAACAATCATTGAGTCAGATGAAGTGTTAGAGTTATTGGCTCCCCAAAACAAACGTTATTTACGGCTTTATATCATTTCCGCTGTTTCAGAACCCAGTATTTTTGAAATAGGTGTATTTAATAAGGTGGCAGAAGTACCAAAACCTGTTTTAGGAGAAGGTATGTATTTTGAAGATCCCAGAGGCCCACTGACAAAATCAGAGGTGGATTATTTCAAGGCTTATGTTTCTAAGGCAAACAAATTTCCATTACCGACCACCAACGTGGGTAATCAGTTGGTATATGGCATTCAGGGTATCGGTGCGGAAGGGTTAGCATGGATGTATAAAACGACAGGTGACCGTGAAATTCTCGATCTATTTATCAAACATTGTGATTATATGCTTTATTGTCGCAATGATCAGCAAGGAGGAGAGAAACGCGTAATCTGGACTGGACGCATAGAAAAATGCTGGCCTAATAAGAAATATGACGAGACGAAGCCAGAAGAAATTCAGTATTCCGCTTCTGAGAATGGAGATATAATGGGACATATTTATTTCTGTGCTTATTTGATTTTGCTTAGTCCGGATTTATTAGACCAGAAAGCACCAGTCAGCGATAAGAAGAACTATATTGATTTTGGTATCACTTATCGTGACCGGGCTATGAAATACATTCAGATGTGTGACGAAGTGATGGATGAGTTTTACGTACCTCGTTTTGTTACTGATACCTATACGCTCAACTGGCCCGATTGTCCGGAATGGAACTGGCTGAAACAGGCTATTGGATACAGATTTCCTGTTAATCAACAAGCGATGGCCTTGAATGCTTTTCATAAGGCATTAGAATGCTATGGTGTATTGGGCATTAATCCCGAGAAACAAGCTCTTTATAAGAAGGTAGTACAGGTTTCTATCGATGGACAAGCTGAATCATTGAAACCGGTAAAGGTGACGGTAAACGGAGAGACTAAGAACTGTTATCTTTGGTATTACCATATGAGTGGAACTAACGTAGAAGATTTCGACCATTCTTCCTATGCTATGTTGCAATATTATAAAGCTTACGAAAGTGATTTATTCGAAAATGTAACGCTTGATAAAATGCAGACTTTTATTAATACGGTAAAGTACATCATGTGGGATGAGACTACCCGTACAGTATCCGATCACGTACATGGTCAAGAGACAGATCTTAAAGACAGACGGGATAATACATTGCCGGGATGGATACAAATGTCTTACTTCGATCCGGAATTTTGGGAATATAATTTAAAAATGAGAGGAAATGTAACGGGAGAAGTAGGTCGTATGGGACATTTCCTATATATGAAGAGCCGTCTTTTCGGCTATGCAGATGATCTGGATGCTCACCCTATCAACATTACCCGTTATGGAGGATATGACCCTACGTCCATTACACCATCAACTACTATAGAGAAAGATAATATTCTTATTTCCGGTCCTGTAAAGGATGTATTAAACATTGTAACAGAGCAAGAATTGAAAACAGTACGGATTTCTGATCTTAGTGGACGCATCGTGCTAAATCAACCTTATGAGGAAAATATTTCCGTATCTCATTTACCTGCCGGTATCTATGTTGTACTGATGGAGACGATAGATGGTCAAGGTTGTGTGGTGAAGATTGCGAAAGAATAGCTTTTACTTATTGGGTAATTGTGGAAGTAGTTTAACGTGAGTTCGATATAACGGAATAAATATATCTTTGAATAATAGAAATGTAGTGATAAAAGTATTAAATTATAGTGCTGAATTATAATATTTAAACGATTATCACTATGTTCTCTGATGCTTAAACATATATTTGTTGTATGGTAGATTATTCCTGCAAAGAATTTATCTTGCAGCAGAAGAAATACATGGTTGAAGGACAGGACACACAAGTATCATATCGAACTCACGTTAGTTTGACCATCTTAAAATTTACTATTATGAAACAGGTTTTCTTCTTTCTTTTCTTTCTTTTTATCGGAACTTTTATATTTGTTGCGCATGGACAAACAAACAAAATTCTGTATACATATGATAACGCAGGTAATCGTATTGCGAGACAAGTAGTACAGGTTCCTATACGTTCATTTAGTCAGTTAAATGAAAATGAGAAACTTCAGTATGAAGAATCTTGGAATGATAAACTGTCTCGTAATAAAGTTAATATTTATCCAAATCCTGTTCAAACAGAATTAGTTGTATTTATAAGTGAACTTCCTGATCCAGGATATGGTCAACTGATTATGTTTGATATGGAAGGGCGGCAAATGTATAAAGGCAATATAACAACGACATATACTATTGTTCAAATGGACAGTTTCGAAACAGGTGTTTACATTATGAAACTTATATTTGGAGAACAGCAATCCGTTTGGAAAGTTATTAAGAAATAATCTATGTATCTATGAAAACAAAAAAATATGAATTGTCAACACATTGTTTATTGACATTTTATGCATTTATCTTTATTTTTTCATTGTATTGTTGTAGGATAAGTGCTCAGACATATAATTATACAAAGTCTGGTTACCAACTCTGGAAGGCTGTTTCGGATTCAACTACTATAGGCTTGCCTGTAGATTCAGTTGTTTGCCTTGAACTCTTAGTACCTAAAACTCCTCGTAAAAGAAAAAAAATAATGCAGCCTTCAGCATCTATTACTGATCCATTTTCACATATACCAACTTCTATCAACATTGACACAAGTAAAGATGTTGGTGAGATACCTTTTTCCTCGGGTCTCTCTTCGTCAGGAGGGGTAACATATAGTATTCCAATTATTGGGGCTTCCGGACGTAATGGTTTTCAACCTAATATTTCTATTAACTATAATAGTCAAGGCAGCAATGATGTACTTGGGTATGGTTGGTCTATAGGAGGTTTATCTGCAATCTCTCGTGTCCCTAAAAATATATATTACGATGGGAAAACAGAACCCATAGCACTTGATAATAATGATGCTTTTATATTGGATGGTATGAGATTACTTATAGATGGTAATGACTGCGAACCAGAGCAAGGTAATATGCACATATTATTTGGAACAGAAAATTTTCAATTGACATATTTCTTTGCAGAATATCCGGATGGAACAAAAGCGATGTATCGTAAACATGGAGATTTTTTATTTCCACTTACACAATTAACAGATGCAGCTGGTAATATTATTGATTTTATTTATGAAATGGATAATAATAGATGTTACATAGATAAGATTCAATACGGGGCACATATATCTGGTAGTTCTCATTTTGCTGATATATCATTCTCTTATAAATCTCGTACAGATGTTCTTATTGGGTATGAAAAAGGTGTTGAAATAAAGCTTTCGCGTTTATTAGATAAGATTGAATGTCATAATGGTACTTCTCTGTTACATACTTATACATTTACATATCAGACAGATAAAGTTTCTTTATTGACACAGGTTGATTGTGATAATTTGAATCCATTACGGTTTTATTATGGATATAGTGATAATACGCGTGAATATTTTGGCTTAGGTTATGCAGAATTGGCGACCGGTTATATTGATTATCTTCCAATGACTTTGGCAAAAGGGAAAATGAATTATGGTATGGAAGATGATGCATTAGTAGCTTATCCTCAAAGAAGTACTTGTTATTTATATAAACCAGATAAGAATAGTCCTGTTAGGTATGCTTCTTCTTATCATCCTGAACAGGAATTGTTATTTTATAAATCTTTATCAGAAGAATATCCGGAAGTTGAAAAAATAATAGCGGGAGATGGTTTCCAGTTATTAACAATGTTTGATGTGGATGGCATGTCGGGAGATGAAGTTGTGAAAATAAACAATAATGTTGAAAATGGTACTGATCGATTGTATATCCGAACCTATAAATCAGCCCCTGGAATCTCTATAACTCTTTCTTCTACTATAACATTTGATAGCGATGCTGCCGGTGAAGGTTTTTGGCCTAAGGGGTATTATCCCGGAGATTATAATGGGGACGGAAAAATAGAGTTACTTGTTGTTTCTATGAATAAGCCCTTGGGGTTGGATAAGGAATCTAAATGCTATCTATTTGATCTTAGTACAGGTCAGACTTTGTATAATATGCATGTGTTTAATTTCGATGTTCAGAATAGTGTTATTATTCCCATGGATGTGGATGGAGATGGGAAAACTGATATTTGTCATATTCGTGATGGCGGGATAGATGTTTATTCGTTTACAAAAGAGGATAATGTATATTCCTTAAATCCTAAATTTAGTTCTGCTACTTTAACTTATCAGATGTTAGAAAATCGGTTACTTATTCCTGGTGATATTAATGGGGATGGTAAAGTTGATTTTTTACTTTCTCCGGAGGAATATGAATCATCCTCATCTAATAGTTTAAATATATGGACTATTTTTTCTTCTACAGGGCAAGGTTTTTCTGCTTGGGAACAGCAACATATAAATTATTATGAGGGTCATGACTTTATATTACAAGATGCCAATTCGGATGGATTAGTGGATCTTATAGAAAGAGATTCAGAACTTGATCTACTGAAAGTGTATTTTAATAAAGATGGATGGAATTTTGAACAAAATTCAAGTGGAGATATGCTTATCGAACCTTACAGTCGATTTGTCGCTTCGTCTGTAGCATTACCTAATTATTATAATTTTTTGTTAAGTGTTTGTAGTAGTAGTATTTATAAATTTTATTTTAGTAAAAATGAGTCTAAACAACGTTTGCTGACAGGGGTAGTCAATAGTCTGGGGGTTATACAAAAGAATACTTATTATCGGTTAAATGATGATTTTTCTGTCCAGGAAGGCGGAACTCCATTCTATCAAAAGGGTACTAATGCATCTTTTCCTTATGAGAACTTTCAGGGTCCATTATGGACTATTTACAAACAAACTTCTACATTGGATGGTACTGAATTTTCTGCCATGTCATATGAATATGAAAATGCCATTTTGCATCGTCAAGGATTAGGTTTTTGTGGCTTTACTAAAGTACTTTCTTATGATATGTTACGTAATAGACTATCGACACGTACGTTTGATCCATTTCAGCGAGGAGTCTTGATAAAAGAAGTTTCTCCAGTCTCCGAAATAAATTATAGTTATAATGTATATACAAACCCTAACACTTTTTGGCGAAAGACAAAGATAAATCTTACTTCTGTGACTACTGAAGATTTGTTAACAAATACTACATTGTCAAAGCGGTATGGATATGATGAATATAATAATCTCATTTCAGAAACCCATTATATTGGTGGCCTCAACTCAAATAATATTGAAAAAGTGATTACACAAACTTATTTAAATAAAAGAAATGATCTTGATAATATTTATTTTATAGGTTTACCTTTAGTAAAAGAGATAACTAACCGGAAAAATAATGAGTTGTGGAAACAGTCAGAAGAAATTACTTATAAAATGAATACTCCATTTATAGAAAAGAAAATTATTAAAGTAAATGGGAATAAAGTAGGAGAAACACGTTGGACATATGATGATTTTGGTAATATTTTAACGGAGAAAGCTGCTCCTTATTCTGCTACTGAGTTTTTAGGAAAAACATATACGTATGATACGGATAATCGTTATTTAAAAACTGTGACTGATGCATTAGGGCGTACAACAACAACCTTTTCATATGATAAGTATGGTAATCCTTTGAGTGTGATGGATTTCTTACAACATACTACTAATTATACTTATGATAATTTGGGACGTGCGGTAATAACCAATTACCCTGATGATGTAACAAAAAGCAATATATATACGTGGTCTAATGTAAAGGGAAGTTATCTTCATACTCAAACAGTGACAGGAAAACCTCAGTTAAGAACTTTTTATGATGCTTTAAATAGAGAGGTACGTAATGGAGATCAACGTTTTGATGGAACTTGGCGTTATATAGATACTGAATATGATAGATATGGTCGTTTAAAGCGTACTTCGTTGCCATTTAAAGGAAATGATCCTACGTTATGGAATACATATACTTATGATGAGTATGATCGAACAATATCTCTTGTTGAAGCTTCTGGAAAAACTACTACTACAAGTTATAATGGTAGGAGTATAACTGTTGTTTCAGAGAATATCAGTACTACCCGTACTTATGATGAAAGTGGAAAATTGGTAGCAGCTACTGATCCGGGAGGAAGTATTTCTTATATATATCGACCTGACGGTCAACTGAAGCAAATTATAGCTCCGGATAATATTATCACTTCATTTGAGTATGATTCGTATGGACGGCAAACAAAACTCATTGATCCAAGTGCGGGTACACAAACATATTCGGAATCATATTCTGGTAATATACGTAAGATAACGCAAACAAATGCCAATAATAAAACAATAACTTCTGTTTTTGATAAATATGGACGTATTACGAGTAAATCCTGTCCGGAGTTTACAACAAATTACAGTTATGATCCTGTTACAAAACAGTTAGCTTCTGCTATTTCTACAGATTTTATAAGATCTTATATCTATGATGATTATGGGCGTGTTAAAGAAGATTATGAGAAGGGAGAGGATAATGATATTTTCCTTCGGAGAGAATATTCTTATGCAAATGGTAATTGTACGAAAATAAAATATCATCCGTCAGCTATGCCTGTAATTGAAGAAGAACATGTATATGCATATGGTAATTTACTAAAAATTCTATTAAATGGTGAACGAGCTTATTTAACATTGGAAGAAGATGATTTTGGACATGTTATAGATTGCCATTTGACAACTGATTATTGTTGGTCGGTTTATGATAGTTTTGGTGTATTAAAAGAACTTTGGGCCGGTACAGACCTAGTTTTAGACTACACTTTTGATGTGCAGACAGGTAATTTATTAGAAATAGTGGATACAAGTGTTGGACGTACTGTAGATACTTTTTCTTATGATAGACTGAATCGGTTATCAAATAGTTTAAGTTATCATAACAATAACGATAGAATATCAACGACCGTAGATTATGATAATAAAGGCAATATCACTTTTATGGATGGTATTGGTTCAATGGAGTATGCCCACCCAACGAAGCCTTATGCAATAACAGGATTAAATAGCGTTGTTAACTCTCCAATACAGGTAAGAGATCAGTCTGTGACTTATACGTCATTTTATCGTCCTCAAAAGATTCAAGAGAATGGACTTATTGCTAACTTTTCTTATGATGATAGAGGAAAACGTATCAAAACGAGTATTTTTAAATCGAATTATGAATCGGTTCGTAGTCGATCTTTTTTAGGAGATTGTTATGAGGTCAAGAGAACTAATAATACCAATGATACTCATTATTTATATATTGGTGGAGATGCATATTCTGCATTAACAGTTTGTACAATAGATAATACTCAATCTGTTTGGGAAGTAGATAATATAGCTCGTGATTATGCTGGGAATATTATGTTTATCCTAAACGGAGAAGATTATCATTATGATGCATGGGGGCGATTACGTGATTGGAAGACATTGAAGCCATACGAGTTTGGTACTGAACCGGAACTTTTCTTGGGGCGTGGTTATGGAAGTCATGAATACTTGCCTGAATTTGGATTGGTAAATATGAATGCTCGTCTATATGATCCTGCTTTAGGACGTTTTCTGAGTCCTGATCCATATGTGCAAGCACCAGACTTTACACAAAGTTTTAATAGATATAGTTATTGCTTGAATAATCCACTGAAGTATACAGATCCGTCAGGAGAATTACCTTGGCTTATTCCTGCGATTGTTGGAGCGGTTATTGGAGGTACTTCTGGTGCGATGATTGGTAATTCAAAAGGAGCCACAGGTTGGGATATGTTTCGGTATATAGCTGGTGGGGCTACGATTGGCGGTCTTTCTGGGGGAGCCGCAGCTGGTGTTAGTGTATTAGGAGGTGCAGCTTGGTGGGCAGGTGCCACCGCTGGCGTAGTTGGTGGGGCTGGGTTTAGCGGGCTTGCCACAGGTTGGGATGGAATTGCAATGTTGAAAGGAGCAAGCATAGGTGCTTTATCGGGTTTTGTAGGTGGTGAGATTGGCTCTGCCATTGGTGATGGTTGGGGTGCTTTTGCTGGGGGGATTACAAGTTCTGGTTTGAGTACTACTTTAAATGGTGGTGATTTAGAACAAATAGGAATATCTATGTTGTTAGGCGGTGCCTTGTCTTATGGAAGTTATGAATTAACTTCATATCTATCCTATAAACAAGCCAATTTGAGTATTAATAATTATAGAATTTCATATAAACAATTTAAAACGATGCAGGCGGATTATCAACGTTCTCGTTTCTGGCGTAAAGAATATGGTGGACTACTGACGCAAAAAGGAGGAGTTGTGCGTGCATCTTCTCAAAATAGGCATAGCTTAAGTATTAATTTTACAAGAGGGATGAGTAATGCTGCTAATAATGATGGTGGAATTGTTGCCTCTTATCATACACATTGGACAGAAGGTGGAGTTAGTTATTATGTTAATGCTATGGATGATATTGTGAGTAGAGCAAATGCGCCATATAGTATAACTGCCGCCAGTGGTCCATCACCTGCTGATTTGACTGGAGTGGCAAGTTATTTTGGAGGGAATCAATTTTTAATTGACAGGACTAATTTCTATTACTATAACACAACATCATCGGTATCTAATAGCGCTTTCTTTTTAAGATATTTTCCAATGTATTGGTGGTGATTAAATAAATAAAAATGTTCAAATGATAAGGATCTATTTTATTCTACTCTTTTTAATGATTGGTGTTGCAAATAGCATATGTCAAAATAATAAGTTGCAAACTAATTCTCAGATTGCTTCTGATGACAGTATAGTCGTTTCAGCTATTGATGCTCTTTTTATTTATCCATTAACGAGCGATAAGAGTATTGAGGAATCTAAGAAAAGGGTAGGAGTAAATCACGGTTTTGTTTATCCTTTATTGGTTTTGAATGACATAATAATTAGAGAAGAGAAACAAGTGGATTGTTTTAGAAATCGGTTTGATTTTATGAATGTGAAAGATACAAAACTAATTTCAAAAGCAGAAGCCGAGAAAAAAGGTATTCTCAATGTACCGAAGGATGGAGTATTATTTGTAACTATCAAAAAAGGGTACTATTTCGATTTTTCTTGTGAATAAATAATACTTGTATGTACTGATATTTTCTTGTAATACTTGGAATGATATACTTTTCCTTAAAAATATAGAAATATGAAATTCCTAAAGGTTACTATATTGGTGTTTATAGTTGTAGCTTTTACTTCTTGTAATTGTTTGCATCACGTAAAGGGTATTGTGGTTGATTCTCTGAAACCCGATTGTCGGTAGACAGCGTAGTAGTAAAAGAAAGTGATATGTATTTAAACAGTATGAAACGATTTATATTATTAAAAATGAGAAAGGTATTTATTTTTATTTTTTTGAGTTTATTTTTTCTCTCGTGGAGTGGCAAAGCTGTTTCACAAGAACGTGTTAGTCTGAATAGAGATTGGCGGTATCAGGAGAATGACCCGGACGGAACCGGAGAAGTTTTGCGCTATTCGCAACTGAAACCCTATCTATTGCCTTGTGCCAATGATTTTATTAAATCGGGGCAGCAACATGTGCGTCCGGCAGGAAATCCGGGAGGTGATGTCTCTTATGTGAAGCCGGACTTTGATGATAGCAGTTGGCGGCAACTGAACCTTCCGCACGACTGGGCAATTGAAGGTCCTTTCAATATAGATTATGTAGGAGCTACGGGTAAATTGCCTTATTGGGGGATACGCTGGTATCGTAAATCCTTTGAGTTAAATCCCGATGATGCGGGAAAACAAATCTATCTGGATATAGATGGAGCAATGTCTTTCTCTTCTGTCTGGTGTAATGGGCAGTTTGTGGGCGGTTGGCCCTATGGTTATGCTTCCTATCGGCTCAATCTGACTCCCCATATTAAAGCAGGAGAAAAGAATACGCTGGCTATCCGTTTGGACAATCCGGATGATGCTTCCCGTTGGTATCCGGGATCAGGAATTTACCGGAATGTATGGTTGGTGAAAACTTCTCCTGTCCATGTGGCACAGTGGGGAACCTTTATACGTAACAAAGAGATATCCTCCGATAAAGCGGCTATGGATATGACTCTCCGGTTGGAGAATCATACAGGTAAGAGTGTACAGGCAAGTATAAATACGGATATTTATGAACAAGACGAGGCAGGAAATCCCAAAGGTTCCAAAGTAGCTTCTTGTCCTGCCATAAAAGTAAGCATAGGACAGAATACTACAGAATTACAATCCGGTTTTGTTGTGCCTAATCCTAAATTGTGGGAAATAGAGTCTCCTGCTTGTTATGTGGCAGTGACCCGTATTGAAGTAGAGGGTCGTGAAGTAGAACGTTATCAGACTCCTTTTGGCATACGTGAAATTGAATTTACCCATGATCAGGGATTTATGTTGAATGGACGTAAAGTGCCTATCAAAGGAGTTTGTATGCATCATGATCTCGGTGCTTTGGGAGCAGCTTTCAATGAAGTAGCCGCCGAGCGCCAGTTGCGTATTATGAAGGAAATGGGAGCCAATGCGATCCGTACGTCACATAATCCGCCGGCTCCGGAATTGGTAGCACTTTGTGACCGCATGGGATTGATGATGCAGTTGGAATTTGTGGATAGCTGGCATAAAGGAAAGCGGAAGAACGATTATAATATCCTCTTCGATGACTGGAGTGAGGCGGATATGCGTTCGTTGGTACGTCACTACCGGAATCATCCGTCGGTAATCATGTGGAGTATCGGTAATGAGGTACACGATCAGGTGACCGATCTGGGTATAGAGATAGCCCGTAACCTTACTGCTTATAGTCATGACGAAGACCCTACACGTCCTACTTCGCTGGGATGTAATAAGCGGGATGCAATTTATCGTGATATCGTCAATCAGGTTGATATTTTCGGACTGAATTATTATCATAAGACATATCCTTTATTTAAAGAGCAAAATCCTACGCGCCGTTATCATGCCAGTGAAACTTCTTCGGCTACCAGTTCCCGCGGAGAATATTTCTTCCCGGTGACGAAGAATGTGAACGACAGCCGTTCCGGTTTTCAACTCTCTTCGTATGATATGACAACTATCGGTTGGGGATGTTCGCCTGAAGAACAATTCAAAATGAACGAGGCATATCCTTTTATGAGCGGAGAATTTGTATGGACAGGATTCGATTATTTAGGAGAACCTACTCCTTATAATAAAGATCTGACCAATCTATTGAACTTCTCTGATCCTGCAGAGTTGGAAGCTGCTAAAAAGGAGTTGGAAGAGCTGGGTAAAATAAAGACTCCGTCCCGTAGTTCTTATTTCGGAATTGTCGATTTATGCGGCTTCCCTAAAGACAGATATTATAATTATCAGAGTTACTGGCGAAAAGATCTTCCGTTGGTTCATATCCTCCCTCATTGGAATTGGCCGGAACGGGTGGGAGAGGTTACACCCGTACATATTTATACTTCAGGAGACGAAGTAGAACTCTTCTTAAATGGAAAGTCGCAGGGAAAACGGAAAAAAGAACATTCTTATGACCGCCTTACCTGGGATGATGTTCGTTATGAGCCGGGAGAGCTGAAGGCGGTTGCCTACAAAGAGGATAAGCGATGGGCAGAACAGTTGGTAAAGACTACCGGACAGCCTGCCGGACTATCGGTTGAACCGGAGAAGAAGATGCTTCGGAACGATGGTACAGACTTGTCTTTTGTACGCGTTGACATTGTGGATAAAAAAGGGTTAACTGTACCTCGTACAAAAAATCTGTTGAAGTTTTCGGTCAGTGGCCCGGTTGAGATTGTGGCGACCGATGATGGTGATGCTACCAGTTTTGTTCCTTTCCAGTCACACGAACGTGAGGCTTACAATGGACTTTGCTTGGTTATTCTTCGTTCGGTACCCGGTAAAACAGGGAAAGCTGTATTGACAGTAGAATCTGAAGGACTTCCGGTGAAGAAAATAAATCTGCAGGTGGTAGCAGATAAAAAATAATAAGGATATGAGTAATAAAATGAAGATAGCAGGGTTGCTGGCAGGTATTTGCTTGCTGGCAACCAGTGCATTGGCACAAAAAATAGATGTAAAAGGTACTCCGTGGGAAGGTGATGAGATTCGGCGGATACCTGCCTACCGGGTGGTTGCGGAAGATTCTATTCAGGCCATCCAATTTGAGGGACTGCCATACAAAGGCCATGTAAAGCAGGTTTTTGGTTTTTATGCTACTCCCGGAATGTTGAAAGGTGATCGTTCCATTGATAAAAAGCTTCCCGGCATTGTGCTGGTACATGGCGGAGGTGGGAGAGCTTTTCGCGAATGGGTATTACTATGGGCACGTCGTGGATATGCTGCCATAGCTATTGATACCCGTGGTAATGGAGCGAATAAGGAGCATATTGAGAACGGTTTTGAAGAAGATGGAAAAGATACCCCTTATTTTGATGTTACATTGCCGTTGAAGGAACAGTGGATGTATCAGGCTGTGGGAGACGTGATACTATCTCATTCTTTATTACTCAGTTTTCCTGAAGTAGATAAGAAGCGCACGGCACTTACCGGTATCAGTTGGGGAGGAGTTCTGACCAGTGTTGCTACTTCATTAGATCATCGTTTTCGTGCGGCAGTTCCAGTCTATGGATGTGGTTTTCTTGCCGAAAGCGGACGGATGAAACAGCAGTTGGATAAGCTTCCTTTATTGGAACGTGAAACGTGGATAAAGCAATATGATCCTTCTGTCTACCTGTCGCGTGCCAAATGTCCCGTCCTTTTTCTGAATGGTACGAATGATGTGCATTTCTATCTGCCGAGTATGGCACAGAGTGCTGCATTGGTTTCCAAGGGGCAGGTATTGATAAAGTATAAGTTAAGGCATGGGCACGGGCATGGCTGGAACAACCAGGAAATAGGTACTTTTATAGATCACTATTTGTGTAATGGCCCTGCATTGCCGAAAATAAAGTCGTGTCGGTTACGGGATAACATGCTTTTTGTGAAAGTTGTTTCATCATCGCCTGTCCGGAAAGTAGTTCTCTATTATACTACAGATACAAATGAAGAACAGGAGAAGTGTGAGTGGTATTTTGCAGAAGCTGTTCCTTCGGGTAAAGAGTGGAAAGTTGAGTTACCTCAAAAGGTCGTTCGTTGGTTTGTAAATGTAACAGATAGCTCTGGTAATCAACTATCCGGAAGTTTACAGGAATAGAGGATGTCGATTTTCATTATGCTATGCTCTTATAAGTTTTTTTTTGCACTGTAACTCTTTGTAATATCTTATGGCTCTTTTGTTTATTTGCTATAGATGAAAGATATATTTCTCTGTGACAAATGGCGTGCTCTGTATTAAATTTATATTACTATAGGATAAAATATATTCATAAGCACTATATAAATACTTTTTTTTATTGCAGTACATTTTCTTTTCTCTATATTTGCAGAGATACTTCTCGAAGTATCATTTTTTAGAGTAATCAGTTTAAGTGTTTTCGGAAAGCAGCGAAAATTTCAAAAGACACATCTAAGCTGAATAGGGAATCGTATGTTGTTAATCAACGATATACGCACCCTGTCAGTATATAGATGTGTCTGGGTTGTTCGCTGCACCTCCGAAAAACTTATATATTGAATTGGGTGCGTTTTTTTGTACCTTACTCTGATTATAAAATAATAAAAGGGCGTGAGCGTATGAGGTACAGGTTTTATTTATCTGATAGACAGCGAGGTTCCGAGACTAATTCTCCTTGTCCCTGCCTAATGGAGACGGATATGGAAAAATCCGAAAATATATATGATTTTTTGAAGGTTTACTTTTGGGAAATAGAGTCTGAAAAAGACTGGAAAAAGCTTTCTCATTCAAATTTGAAATGTAGTTATTGTTTGTTGCGTACAGCTTTGAAACTTGTAAAGAAGGATAAAGAAAAATACGGAAAAGAAACTGTTGCCAGATTAGCCGCAGCAAAATCCATTGTATCAAAGAGGTATTTCAAATATAAACTGCTAAAATGGTTTTATATATGAACAAAGAAATCAGAATATATAGCAGATAAATATTGGTTCTTTTCTTAACATATTTAACAGACTACTTCAATATCTATTTTTATGGATATAAAAGTATGTACTTTTGAGGTATTAAAGTACGTACTTTCAGGGTATAAGAGTACGTATTTAACACATACTTAAATACGTACTTTTGTAACATAAAGAATAGGTCTTGATAATGGGTTGTCATTCAGTAATATAAGAGGAATATTATACAAAGAGGGTACCTGTAACAAGTACCCTCTTATTCTACATTATTCACTAAATAAATAGTGAGATTGACTATTTCTATTCTAAAACTAACGTCGGATCTGATAGTGTATACGTCTCATAACTGGTTACGAACTCATCAATGCAGTTGGGTTCCGGATGGTATACTGTACGAAGCTGGATATCCATTGTAGCGTTTCCTCCTTCAAGTACTATCGGATAGATCATATTACCATCTTTGTCTGATAAGCTTGCAACGGTATATCGCAGATCCGTTACTTGAGTGCCATCGTCTTTTGTATAACAGACGTCATAAGCTACGGCATTTTCATACTTTGTCTTTATCTTAAAGCTATACTTATCAGGTGTTTGATGATAGGTAAATTCAGTAGGACTGGTATTAATAATCGCATTCTGATAAGAATCTCCGTAGCTGATAGCTGTTATACTATATTTGATAGAGCGAAGATCATGTTCTGCATTATTGTTATAAAAGTTAAAACTGTAACTTCCTTCATCCAGGCCTGTGATTATGAAACTACCCGGATTGTCAGGGGTTGTTTTGTGTACCTCGTATTCACCGCTTTCCCTGTCCATATTCCACATAGCGGTAGTTGTTGATACCTTCGGGTCTGAAAGCCAGTAAAATACCTGTACTCTTTCCCGTCCGGGATAGATCTTTAGAGAATCGAAGCGGGCCAGATAGATCGTTTCACCATCCGCCAGGTATTTATCATGCAAAGAGTTCATATCTGAGCAAGCGCACAAAGCGGATACAGCAGCGATCAGTATATAATTTATCTTTTTCATTCTTTTAATCGTTTAATAGTTACTTTTTTCTTTCCTTATTTACTCGGCAGGAGTTTCCGGTTCTGGTACAGATTCTTTATTCGGGTCTTGTCCCCAGAATTGTAATTCAGAAATATGAATCATTTCAGTACCTCCCCAGGTTTTATCAATTTCGAACATAATATAGCGTACTTCGTATGCAGAACCATAAGTAAAGTCGTAGTCTTCACCTCCGGCACCTTTTTCGATATCTTCATCTGTACAACTCTTTTTACCTACAGGCAATCCTGATGGTTTAATCGATTCATATTCGCCTAAAAGAGTCCACGGGTGTTCGTCTTCGTTAACCGGATTCACACGTGCTTTGTCATCGGGTGAACCATATACTTTGAATATTCTCGGATTACCGTGATTGTAAACCCAGTCTGCAGTACCGCGCTGATAGAGTTTGAAACGGCTTAGACGGAATGTACGTCCCATGTCGAATGTGAAACATACGGGGAATGGATATCCGGCAGGGGTGTGGAAGAAGTTACTGCTGCTGGTACCATACATTGTTATACCATCCCACAATTTTTCGATAGGATAGGAGCCGCTGTATTGTCTGTAAGGTATATCCGGGTCATCATTCCATTTTTTGAAATACTGCTGTGTTTCATCTTTCGGTTTGATAAATTCTTCATAAAGAGGTACAAGAGTAACTGATTTTACATCGGTTTTATTACCCCAACGGTCTCTTATCTGTACATAGAAAGTATGTGGCACAGCCTCATAGCCACGTATGTATGCTGCACCTTCTTTGGCGCTTGAGTAATAATTGCCCACATTTTGTTGTACATCCGAACCTTCCATGATATTTTCCGATACCATTATCACGATGTTTCCTCCTGTCGGGTTTTCCCAGCTAACTTGCATTCCACCGAAAGTCGGTATCAACTCCATGGAGTTTTCTACGTCATAAATGGCAGATTGTGCCGGATTGACAGTAAACTCTACCGGAGTAGAGAAATTATGGCTGCGGTCTACAGCATACAATGTTACTTGGCGTGGTTCGGCTTTTGCAAAACCGTCTATTTTGATCTGTGTTCCGTACATAGACGATTTTACTATCATTTTTTCGCCGGTATCCAGTGTATATTCGGCTTGTACATATAGTAGATCGCGATCATCGGGCAGTACATAACTCAATATGGCACCTCCCGATACTTGTTCCACCTGTTCCACATTGGTTATTGGTTTGGGGGGGATGCTATCCACCGGATATTGTCCGATGAATTCTTCCTGGCAGGAAAATAGAGCTCCTGCGGCGAGCAGTAATAAGAATATTTTTTTCATGATTACATTTTGTTTTAATATTGTAAAAGATATAGGTTAATTACCAGCCCGGATTTTGTACCAAATTGGTGTTAATCATCATTTCACTTTCAGCAATAGGCCATAACATATCTCTCTGGGTGAACTTCGGTGAATAGTAAATTTTTATTTTATTGAACTCTTCTACAGTTTCTCCTTCTACATTCCAACCGCGAATCTTTTTATTGAACTGTTCGAAAATATCAAATTTACTTTTCTTTGTACCGTTAGCCCATCGGCGCAGATCATAGAAGTAATGACCTTCAAATGCAAGTTCGAGGATACGTTCTTGCTGAATAATATCACGCATACCATCTTTGGTCAGGTATTTGTCCGGGTTGATGGAATGATTTGCCCATGCTTCTTCAACGGGTGGAAGGAAGGCACGTTCACGTACCAGGTTGATGTATTTGTATACCTCGTCATTAGGAGCGCTTAATGACTCATTCAATGCTTCAGCATAGAGCAGATAAAGATCTGCCAGACGGATGATAGGGAAAGCATAGTTTGTCTGTTTAAACTCTGTCTTTGTATCTTCCGTAACATAGGTCGTGTAAGGCGTCAACTTACGAATGAAGTAACCGGTTGTCGAATAGTATTGGTTACCATTACGTCCGGCAGGATAGTTTGTCGGATCACCGGCAAGCACCTTAACTGTTTGGGATTTAGATTCATCTGTTCTACCGGCTCCGAACCATACCGAACCGTCGAAAGCAACATCACCATAGAAGCGTGGTTCACGATAAGTATTCAGGCGGGCTGTCTGGTAATTCTGTTCGATGTATAACTTTTGTGCAGCGTCACCGCGTGTTACTTCATAACGTGATTTGTACCAACCGTTATCATTCCATGTCTTATCTTCTTCGATAGGTACACCGTTGGAAGAATAGAAATTTTCAATAAATTCCAATGTTGGATTCCAATGTGAATTCAAACGTGCTGTACGGCAATATGCATTGAGTGCAGGCATCATGTTGAACTGATAATCTTTTGTATTCAGATTGATTCTGTTTGACCAGATATATTCTCCCTGATTGTTGGCATGATCTGTGATAAGCTGACTGAAAGTTAAGATTTTACGTGTATCTTCCGAAATTTTCAGCGTCCCCAGATTGGTATAATGGTAAAGTTCATGATTTCCCATATCGCAATATTTGATTGCTTCTTTACATGCTTGTGCTGCACGGGTCCATTTCTCAGGGTTGTAAGTTGTAGGCCATAATTCATTTCCATTTTTATCTTTAAATCCGGCATAATTATTACTATTACCATTAAAGAACGGACTGGCCATGTGTACCAGGATTTTTGCTTTTAATGCAGCAGCGATAGGACGGGTGATACGGCCGTATTCGGTCATAGCCATTTCTATCTTATCGGGCAGATGAACTCCCGAATCTTCTTCTTCGTCAAGACCGCTACCGATACATTCGTCAAGTAAACCGATGATATATTCTATACAGTCGTCCAGTGGTTCTCTCGGCAGACGTACTTCTTCCGGTTGACTGGTGATAGGAAGGTTGTCACGTACTACGACGATAGGACCATACTTCTGTACCAGCATCCAGTGGTAATATGCTTTCAGGAATTTTACTTCGAGTACCCAACGAACTTTATCGTATTCTTCAAGATCACGTACCTGATCAACGTTCTCAAGGAAGATGTTACAATGGCGTATAGCCTGGTAGAAATTATTCCATGACCCCATACTGACAGAAGTAACACTATTTCCGTTGAGCAACAATTTCATACCGTTGGTCTGAACATTGTTGTAAGCAGTAATTTCGTTACCATACATATAGACATCATTTGTAGCAAACTGACTTGGTATGTATGAGTAGCATGTGGCCAGATATTTTTCTGCACTCACCTGATCACGGAATGCATATTCAATGGTTCCCAATTTATCGGGCATGACATCAAGAAAATTACAACTTGTAGTCAGCACCATTGAGAGGGCCAATATAGATAAATATTTCTTTTTCATTTTGATCTGTTTATTGTATGATTAGAATGAGAAGTTAACACCAATATTATTTACGCGTTGGAGTGGATATTTGAATCCTTTATCCATACTTGTCATTTCAGGATCCCATGTATCAAATTTGCTGAAGCACAACAGGTTTGTACCACTATAATAGATACGGATACTGTTCATGTGTAACTTCTTCAATACTCTTTTAGGTAATGTATATCCAATTTCCACTGATTTCAGACGAAGGAAAGAACCGTCGCGCATGAACCAGGTACTGGTCTGAGAGTTATTTGAGGATACGGTAGAAGACAGACGAGGCCAGAAAGCATATACATCCTGATTACGTTCGCTCCAGTAGCTGTCGGCAATTGCTTGCATAACTTGTGTTCCACTACCGCTTCCGGTGAACGGATGCATTACGTTATAGTCCATCCAGAATGATTCACGAGCAGAACCTTGGAAGAAGCAAGAGATATCAATACCTTTCCAGCCATATGTCAAACCAAAACCATAAACAATTTCAGGGCTTTCATCAGGATATCCCAGAGGTACTTTATCAAGAGCGGTAATTTGTCCGTCACCGTTAATATCTACGTATTTGATATCACCGCCACGGCATTCTCCGAATTGAGTCGGGCTGTTGTAAACCTCATTATCGTCGATGAAGAGACGTTCGGCCACATATCCCCAAGTTTGTTTCAGTTTTTGATCGATACGTGATAACCACGGTGTTTTGCTGTAATCAGGTTCTTCGTATACTTTGTATTTACCACCTGCCCAAGTTAGGTTACCACGTGCTTGTATGAAGGAGCCATTCTTGAATGCATGATTGTAATCTAAAGAGATATCGATACCTTGGCTAATTGCTTCACCCAAATTTGATTTAATACTTGCCTGCAATCCCATAGAACCCGGAAGAGAAGCACGAGACATCAGGATATTATAGCGGTAGTCACGATAAACATCCACCTGTAATTCGAGGTCATTGAAAAGACCTATTTCCACACCTAAGTTGGTTTTTCGTGAAGTTTCCCAAGTGATATCATCATTGGCATAACGATTGATACTAACACCACTTACAGAATGAAGACCGGTATAGTCATTTCCCCATGTATATCCATAGCTACCATTGTTCAAGTTTACTTCTGAGCGGTAATAGAAACGGTCTTCCTTCGCACCGATCTGGTCATTTCCTACCAAACCAAAGGTTGCTTTCAGTTTTAGTTTACTAAGTACTTTTTTCAGTGATTCCGGATAGAACGGCTCATTACTGATGATGTATCCTAAACCGGCTGATGGGAAGAATCCATAGCGTTCTTTCTCAGAGAAACGTTCGGAACCGTTGTAACCGAAGTTACCTTCGAAGAAATAACGGTCGTCATAAGCATATGTAACACGTCCCGAGAGTCCCATATTACGATAGGGAAGTGATAACTGTATGGTACTGGTTTTCTGAGAGTTCTTTTCATCACGCAAATAATATACCAGCAAACCGCTTACAGCATGTTTCTTATTGAAGGTATGATTATAAGTCAATGTTCCTTGGAAATAAGTGGAGTTGATAACTTCCTTGTTCTCATTTCCAACAGCCAGATAGTCTGTACCGGCAGAGGGATTAAGACAAGTCAGGAAGTAAGTATTCTGAGCTGGATTGAAACCTCCTGCAGTAAAATAGTAGGGTTTATACGTACGGTCAATACTATAATTAGTCTTGCGATTGGTATTGAACATACCTCTCAGTTTCAGTCCTTTCAATATGAAACCTAAATCCTGTTCCAATTCCATTTGGGCAAAAATTGTAGAGTTCTGTCTGTCCTGATAACCTTTCATTAATTCAGCATAGGGGTTGATAAACGTATTTTCACTACCACCGTATAGGATGTATGGAGTCGTTTCGTTGGCTTTGTCTGGTTGGTAATAAGCCGGATATTCTACCGGGCTCGACTGAGAAATCATTTTGTATAGGTCACTTCCTGAATGTACCGGACCGGTATAATCGTCCATTGTAGCTTGCAAACGTACTCTTACCAATGTTGATTTACTAACATTGATATCTACATTACTACGAAGCAAATACTTGAATAGACTGATGTTATTGTCAAATCCGTTTGCTTTGGCATTTTTAAAGATACCGGCGTCGTGTGACAATGATCCGGCCACGTAGTATCTGGCTACTTTACCACCACCGCTTAGATTCAGGTTACCACGCAAGTTGGTTGTGTGGTTCTTCAGCAACATATCATACCAGTCTACAGCAGGGAACACATTAGGGTTCAGACCGGCTATTGTATTGTCTATCTTCTGTTGGCTATAACGGGCAGGAGACGACGGATCGCGTGTAGTGATAGCCTCGTTATACATATTCATATAAGTGATAGGATCCGTCCATTTAACTTCTTTTGTCGGAGCAGAAATAGAAGTCTCAAAACGGGCTGAAATCTTACTTGGTCCTTCAACACCTTGCTTTGTAGTCACCAGAATAACGCCATTAGCACCACGTGCACCATAAAGAGCAGTTGCCGTAGCATCTTTCATGATAGAGAAACTGGCGATGTCATCTACTTGCAGACGGGCTAAGTCTTCTGACTCCATTTCTACATCATCTACCAGGATAAGTGGAGACTTTGCGTATCCGAAGGTTGTTACACCACGTACGAAGAAGTCTGCATTGTCTGCACCCGGTTCACCACTACGCTGATAGGAGATAAGACCTGCTACACGTCCGGCGAGTGCTGTGGTAAGGTTACTTGTAGGTGCTTTCAGTTCTGCCGGTTTAATAGTTGATACAGAGGCAAGCACACTTTCTTTCTTCTGCTTGGCAAAAGCAACAACTGTAACCTCATCCAGTTCGTCTACTTTTTGTTTCAGTATGATTCTAAGGTTATTCTTATCACCTACTGTGATTGTTTGGGGTTCCATACCCAAATACGTAATTTCGAGTTTGGCTCCTTTGGGTACGTCAATTGAGAATGTGCCATCCATATCTGTAGTTACTCCTCTCGGTGTACCTACTACCTGGATAGCAGCTCCCGGAACAGTTTCTCCGGTTTCGTCAATAATGGTACCTTTCAATGTGATGTTTCGGGATTGTGTGATGCCCGGAACAGATGGAGAGGTGGCAAAAGCGGTTACTCCATAATTTGGAAAGGAACCTAACATGCCCAACAATAGTAGCATTGCGCTACACCTTTTGGTTAGAAAAGGAAAATTGTTTTTCATCTTCTTTAATTAGATTTTAATTAATAAAAAGTATAATTTCACAAATGTTATCGATGTGTGCGTTAACACTTGGTTCTGCAAAGGTATCAAATCGTGAAAAGATGTTTTTATGTATTGTTTCAAATGCTGCTTTATTTGTCTCTGAATCGTTTTTGGGACGTTATTGACAGTAAAATGAGATAAAATTTCAAATGGACTGCATTTTGGTTGGTAAATCAGAGGGCTGGATAGGTGAATACAGAAAACAGATCAATAATGAATCTATTTACGATTAGACGATTTACGATGTACGATTGGGATTACTCTGTTTCTAACAACACTGAAACAGGTTTTTAAAAGAGTAACTTCAATCGTACATCGTACATCGTCTAATCGTAAATAGTTGATCTGTGTTTTATCATATTATAGTTATTGCTTCTCAAGAAATAAGTACCGTGTAGCTCCCTTTCTCGTCCTGGAAATATAGCTGTTAGCCCCGTCTCATATCCTGTTATATAAATATTTTCTATGATAGTTGATACGCTATTATAAGTCTATGAGATTATAGTGATAATGGTGATAGCTATTAACGACTAACTTTGTGGGGGAATAAAAATAATCGACCATGAGAAAGTATACACATATCGGAATAAAGTCTCTTTTGGCACTGTTGGCTTCTGCTATTTTGCTGGGTTTTACTTTTCGCCAGGCGGTTCAATCTGAAAGTGATCCTTTGTTTATAACTGGGTTAACTCCATATAAGGCAGGTGTTATTACATCACAAAAAGGGACAAAGCAGTTAGTCCTTTATTCGTCTGACTGGGAGGAGATTTTGCAAAAGTGGGATTTGGATGCAGTGCCCAGTGGAGTAACTGTAGTGGGGGATAAAATATATACTACTGTCACCGGAGATAAGAATGGAGTATATATCCTTTCCGCATCGGGAGATTCAAAGGAATATGTACCGACCGGTTCGGGAGCTTGTTTTCCTCTGGCAGATGAGAAAACGAATAAATTATACGTTTGTAATCAATTCTCAACAACAGTTTCCGAGATTGATTTAGAGAGTAATAAAGTGACACGTGAAGTAAAAGTACTTCGTGAACCTAAATCATCTATACTCGATCCGAATGGACAGTACTTGTTCGTCACCAATTATCTCCCCCAACAACGGGCTGATATAGATACGGTGGCAGCATGTGTTTCGGTCATTGATTTGAATAGTTTTCATAAGGTACGCGATATTCAGTTGGCTAACGGAAGTAATGCCCTGCGTGGCATGACGCTTTCTCCCGATGGCCGTTACTTATTGATAACACATAACCTGGGACGCTTTCAGGTTCCTACTTCACAACTACAACAAGGTTGGATGAATACAAGTGCTATCAGCATTGTCAATCTGGAAAATCTTGAATTTGAGGGAGCGGTATTATTGGATGAACCCGAACGTGGTGCAGCTGGTATATGGGATGTGAAGTGTGCGGACAATAGAATCGTTATCAGTCATTCCGGTACACATGATATTAGCGTGATTGATTATCCCGGTTTTATTCAGAAGTTTGAGGCTTATCCACAAAAGGATGCATTGGCATATGATCTTCGTTTTTTGTATGGGCTTCGAGATCGGGTAGCGTTGGCAGGAAATGGACCACGTAATTTGATACTGAAAGATGGGAAGGCAATTGTTCCCACTTATTTTTCGGATACTTTGAATATTGTTGATTTGAATACGTATCAGGTAGATGCTGTTCCTTTAGTGCAGAACCGGGTAGAGAGCCGCATACAACGTGGTGAGAAATACTTTAATGATGCGGATCACTGTTTCCAGAACTGGCAGTCGTGTAATGGATGTCATCCTGGAGATGCCCGTACAGATGGTATGAACTGGGATTTGATGAATGATGGTATCGGTAATCCGAAGAACTGTAAAAGTTTACTTTTCTCGCATGTCACGCCTCCTAATATGATCTCGGGTATCCGTGCTTCTGCCAATGTAGCTGTGCGTGCCGGAT
Organism: Bacteroides sp.; assembly: GCA_019416685.1. Taxonomy (GTDB): domain Bacteria; phylum Bacteroidota; class Bacteroidia; order Bacteroidales; family Bacteroidaceae; genus Bacteroides. Next base: position 129,150 of record DXWV01000055.1, on the reverse strand, counting down.
ATAAATTGATTCAGTTTACTGATCTTCCGGAAGATTTTGCAAATTGTGTGGATGAATACCTGATGGATCTTAAGCCAGTCCCCAGTCCGTATCTGGTGAATGGTGAGCTTTCGGAGAAAGCACAACGGGGCCGCAAGGTTTATGAAAAACTGAAGTGTGATGAGTGTCATTCGGGACCATATTATACCGATATGAAAATGCATCGTATTGGAGAAGACGTTGAATTTGAAAATGGATGGGATACACCGACCCTTCGGGAAGTGTGGCGTACGGCTCCTTACTTATTTGATGGAAGGGCTGCTACGATGAAAGATGTTTTTGCGGTTCATAAACACGGTATTGATAAAAAAGTATCTGATAAGGAAATAGATGAACTCGTAGAATATGTGAATTCTCTCTAAATATGAAAAATATGATATTGGAAACAAATATAGAAATCGTCCATAGGCTTTATCAAACGGGAAAAGGATCTTTTGAGGAGATGCTTCTTCGGTTGATGGCTTTGTATGAGGCAATCTATACACCGGTGCGTATTGTCGTATTCGGTGCACCACAAAATAATGAAGAATACTGCGAACGTTTCAGTCAGATTCGCAGTGTTATTGCTGAACGATTTGGAAATACGGTTCCTACTGTGAGTTATGTTGCCCAACCGCCATGTCCGCAAGGGCTTGTGATGGAAGTACATGAAGTGGTATTGACGGATGCCGATTGTATCTGTTATAAAACACTGGATCATGTGCCTTATATTACGATTGAACGTAAAGGATGCAAGCGTCTGTTTATGAGTGGGATTATTGGTGATGTACTTCAAACTGCTATCCGTAGACAGGCGGATGATGTGTTCAGAACAATTTCTCATATAATGGTTATCGAGCAGATGCCGGTTTCTTCTATTGTACGTCAGTGGAATTACATTGAGAAAATAACAGATTGTGATGTCACGGGACATCAGCATTATCAGGACTTCAATGATGCCCGTTCTTTGTTTTATCAGTCCGTACGGTGGGTAGAAGGTTATCCGGCGGCTACTGGTATTGGCACTCAGTGGGGAGGGGTAATGATTGATATTGATGCTTTGCTTTGCCGGGATGAAACGCTCTGTGTGAAACCGGTAGATAATCCGTTGCAGGTCTCTGCTCATGCTTATTCACAAAATGTGTTGCTGGGCGAAAAGGACGAGAAGCTTGATAAGAAGACTACTCCGAAGTTTGAACGTGCCAAGGCTATATGGAAGAAAGACCATGGATTTGTTTATATCTCCGGTACTGCTGCTATTCGAGGTGAACAGAGTCTGGAAGGAGTGGGGATTGAAGAACAGACAATAGCAACCCTGGAGAATATTAAATATCTTGTTTCAGCCGAAAATCTTCGACAATCAGGTATTCCGGTTACGGAGGGTGCATCATACATATGCTTTCGCGTTTACGTTAAAAGATGGGAGGATATGGCGAAAGCTTGTGAAGTCATCACCCGTCAGTATCCCGATCTTCCGGCAGTATATACCCTTACGGATGTCTGCCGTTCTGAACTTCTGATTGAGATTGAGGGGATGGGGGTTATTAATTGAAAATTGAAGATTAAGAATTAAAATGCTGGCATTGGACATTAGAAACTAAAAATCAATAATATATAAAAACGATGAAAACAACAAAAGTATTAATTGTGGCATTTATTGCCTGCTGTGGGTTAGGGATGACCTCTTGCTCTACAGAATCTAAAAAGACAGAACCAGTTATGACACAAGAAAAGACAACGTATCAGAAGAAGTTCACAAATGCTGACTTCTACAAAGATGGAAAGTTTGATCAGGAAGCTGCTAAGAAAGCATTCCTGGATATGTTTGAGTTTTATGATGTACCTTTCACTGCATTGATGGAAAAAGATATCTGGTTTACAGATTTCGGACTGGGTGACTTTGAGAATACAGGTATGGGTGGTATCTTCTGGATTAATGATGCCGAACATGGCTATTTTGCTCATAGTATTTATTTATTGCCGGGGCAGATGATTCCGGAACATGCTCACGTAAAAACTTCATTTCCTGCCAAACATGAATCATGGATGGTAAATCATGGATGGGTGTATAATTTTTCTGAGGTAGGAGACGAAACTCCTAATCCGCCTGCTATTCCTGCCGGTCACGGTCCGGTTAAGAGCAAAAACTTTGTAGTACAGCAGGTAGGTGATGTTCTTCGTTTGAAAGAACCTGAGACTTTCCATTTTATGATGGCCGGTCCTGAAGGAGCCATTGTTGAAGAGTGGGCTTGTTACCATGATAATGATGGTTTGCGTTTTACAAATAAAAAAGCGGCTTTATAATTAATACCTAAGATACCATGAGAAAAATAAATCATATTGGAATACCTACTCAGACGCCGCAACCGGGTGAATCCTATGCGGAAGGTTTAAAAGTGTGGCTGACTAACTTTAACGAAAGCCCTAATAAAATAGAATTTCTTCGTTTTGAAGAAGGAAGCTGGATGCCGGAACTAATTCAGAAAACGGCTCATATTGCCTATGAAGTAGATAATCTGGAAGAAGAATTAAAAGGTGCCAAAGTGCTTGTTGAACCGATGCCGGGTGGTGAGAATCTTACCATTGCCTTTATTGAAGAAGAAGGTATAGCACTCGAACTGATGTATTTTGAAAAGTAACTCTTAAATTAAAGAATAAGAATATGCATAAGTTTATAAATAACCCTGATAATCTCACAGAAGAGTTATTGGAAGGCTATGTGATGGCTTACAGTGATCAGGTAGCTATTGGAGGTGAGAATATTATTGTGCGTGCGAATGCTAAACCGGAAGACAAGGTCGCTATTATCACACTTGGAGGTTCAGGGCATGAACCTGCATTGAGTGGTTTTGTAGGAGAAGGTATGCTTGATTGCTCTGTGGTTGGAGATATTTTTGCAGCTCCGGGTGCACAACGCGTCTTTCAGGCTTTACAAATGTTCAAACGCAAAGCGGGGATTTTGTTGGTAGTACTCAATCATTCCGGTGATATTATGAGTGCAAACATGGCTTGTCAGTTGGCCGAGCGGGTTGGTATAAAAGTGAAGAGCATTATTACACATGATGATATTAGTGCCGGACTGGATGCTCCCGATGAAGATCGTCGCGGATTGGCAGGTTGTGTGCCTTTGATTAAAGTGGTGGGTGCTGCTGCCGAAGAAGGTAAATCTCTGGACGAGATTCTTGAAATAGGCGAACGTATGAATGCGAAGATAGCTACGCTTGCGGTAGCAATGAAAGCATGTACGCATCCTCAAAATGGTATGAACATTTCCGACCTTCCGGACGGTATTATGGAGATTGGTATGGGACAACATGGCGAAGGTGGTGGTGGACGTAAACCATTGGTTTCTGCTGATGATACTGCCGAGGAAATGGTAGGTTTGTTGATGAAAAAATTACAGCCTAAATCCGGAGATAAGGCGTTGCTTATCATTAATGGTGTGGGGGCAACTACTCATATGGAGATGAGCATTGTTTACCGTAAGGCTCATTTTATATTAGAAAACAACGGTATTGAAGTGGTGGCCGGGCGTATTGGTGAATTACTGACAGTGCAGGAACAAGCAGGTTTTCAAATGATTCTGGCATTGTTGGACAATGATCATGTAGATTATCTGAAAAACCATATGTCCAATGCACCTTACTGGACTACTTTAGGAAGATAAGAATGGATAAACTAACAGTAAATGACTTTAAGAAAATGATTCAGAACGCTCTGGAAAATATAACAGAGCGTTCTGATGAATTCTCTAAACTGGATGCTGTATTGGGTGACGGTGATCACGGTACAGCTATCGTACAGGCTATGTCGGCCATTGTACAATCGGCTGATAAAGGTACGGAATTCAAGAAAATGCTTGGAGATATGGGCTTTGATGTAATGTTGCAGATCAGTGGTTCTACCAGTACGCTACTTGGAGGATTTTTCCTCGGAATGAGCGATGCACTGGCAGACGGGGTAACTGAGCTGGATGCTGAAGGTGTAAAAAATATGTTTGCCGGTGGACTTGCCGGTGTGAAGAAGCAGACTAAAGCCCAACGCGGAGATAAGACGATGATGGACGCTTTGATACCTGCTGTAGAAGCTATGCAGACCACAAATTCGTCTGATATAAAAATGTTGATGGCAGCGGGAGCGGAAGCTGCATTGAAGGGGGCAGCGGAAACTGTAGATATGAAAGCCAACTTTGGGCGTGCCCGTAATTATGGCGAACGCTCTATCGGATATGCCGATTCCGGAGCAAGCTCCTGGTCGTGTATGTTTGATGCTTTTGCAAAAGCACTACTTTAAAGATATATAAAAAACAGAATAAGAGAAAATGGCAGATTTAGATGATTTAAGAGATGGCTGCAACTTTGGGCTGGACCAGGCTGTGGCAAATCAGACTTTTCACGTAAAAGGCGCAGGAAATCTTCCCTGGGGAATGAAAGATCGGTTATCACGTATCTTTAATCCTGCAACAGGACGTACAGTAATGCTGGCTTGTGACCATGGTTTTATAATGGGACCTACTTCTGGGCTGGAGCGTATCGACCTGAACATTGTGCCACTTATTGAGTATGCAGACTGTCTGATGTGTACTCGGGGTATTTTACAGTCTGTTATTCCACCTATAACAAACAAACCTGTTTGCTTGCGTTCGGATGCCGGAACTTCCATCTTGACGGAATTGAATGACAATGTATTGATTGATGTTGAAGATGCAGTACGCATGAATGTTTCGGCGATGGCAGTGATGTTGGCTATCGGCGATAAGGAACATGAAGCCAAGACGGTGGCCAATCTTTACAAAGCGGTGGACAAAGGTACACGTTATGGTATTCCTGTAATGGGAGTTACGGCTGTTGGTAAGGAGATGGTTCGCGATGCACGTTATTTTGGTTTAGCTTCGCGTATTGCAGCCGAAAATGGTGCTAATATTGTAAAAACGTACTATTGTGACGGTTTTGAGAAGGTGGCAGCTGCCTGTCCGGTTCCAGTAGTGATTGCCGGTGGTAAGAAACTGCCGGAAAGGGAAGCACTTGAACTTTGTTATATGGCTATCAATGACGGTGCTTCCGGAGTGGATATGGGACGTAATGTATTCCAGTCAGAAGCTCCTGCAGCAATGATTCAGGCAGTTTATGCAGTAGTACATCAGAGCTATAGTGTGGATCAGGCTTTTGAACTGTTTAATGAATTAAAAGCTAAATAGTGATGATACGTCTGCGTTTATTAGCTCTGTTATTTCTCGGTTGTTCGTTGCAATTGTCTGCACAAGAAAAGCTTGTACTTGCCGGTTCAGGAAATCCTGCGGTAATGATAGTAGACAAGCAATCGGGAACTGTAGAATGGAAACACGCATTAGAAAAAGGAGAGGAATGTAATACTGTAGCTGTTACCCGACAGGGCAATATTCTCTATTCTTATAAAAAAGGAGCAAAGTTGATAGGGACAGATCACCGTGTGATCTGGGATTATAAAACCCCGGAGGGAACGGAACTTCAATCAGCAACTCTCTTGAATGATGGTGGATTTCTGCTTGGTATCTGTGGCAATCCGGCCCGGCTTATCGAACTGGACAAAAACGGAAAGGAACGTAATCGTGTGGAGATTGACCTGCAGATAGAAAAGCCACATGGCCAGTTTCGACAGGTTTTCCAGTTGCGTAACAAGAATTATCTGCTTCCTGTCATGGGAAAACAGAAAGTGATGGAAATAAACCGGAAAGGTGTTGTAGTGGCAGAGTTTCCCACAGGGGGCCGAGCTTTTTCTTCACTCGAATTGAAAGACGGGAATATACTGCTTCCTTGTGGCGACGGACACTTTTTTCAGGTTATTGACCGTAAAACAGGGAAGGAACTCAGACGGGTAGCGTCTGAAGATGTACAAGGTGCTTCACTGCTTTTTGTGGGACAGATATTGGATGCAGGTAAGGGAAATTTGCTGATCTGTAACTGGTATGGACACACGAAAGATGCTACAGTAGATGAACCTCAACTCATTGAAGTGGATGCAAACGGGAAAGTATTATGGAGCTTGAATGATAAAGAAAATATCGGTAAAGTTTCGGCAGCTTGTCTGGTAAGTAATCCCAAATTTAAGATAAATGTAGTAGAGTAATCCTCAAACTAATACATAACTGATATGAATAAGAAAATAGTAATAATGTCCGTTTGCATGGCATTGTCCCTTTCTGTTTTTGCACAGAAAAAAAGGACAAAGGTAGCTGAACCTGCTACCTGGGCAGAAAGTATCGCCCGGGCAAAGAGTCAGGCTGATGTACAGATGCAAAAAACGCTTCGTCCAGTCGCTTCTAAAGTGATTAAGTCGAAAGCGGCAGCAGAGCCTTTCTCTGCTGATATCAGCGGACTGGACGAAATGGTGCTTTACACCTGGAGTACGGTGGACGGTACTTCTGACGATCAGCCGGTATGGGCAAATGCCCGGCTGATTGCTGCCGATGGTTCTTCTGTATGGTTAAATGAACTGAAAAACACCTTTAAAAAAGGTACCAGTGGTGGCTTGCGTTACAATGTAAACGCTAAGAATGCTGCTGTTACGATGCAGGGAAAAACTTATGACCGCACTATTATGACAGGTGGGAATGCACAGATTATTGTTCCGTTGGACAAGAAGTATGTGCGTTTTGAAGCAGAAATAGGATTGGAGAACCGTTCTTCAAATGGTTCGGTTATTTTCCGCGTACAAGGTATTACGGGTAGTGAAGCAGCCGGTAAGATAGTGAACGACTATCCTGCGGAAGCTGCTTTGTTTCTACCTTTTGCAGGGGGAGATATGAAAGCGTTGGTGACTACGTATGATACAAGTATTGAGAAACACGTTGCAGAATCTGTCATCAGGCTTTTGGATGAACCGAAACATTTTAATGCTTTGTTGCAACAGATATCTCAAAAACCTGCATTGGACGAACAGGTTATTGGCTATTTGAATTTGGCTCAGGATGCAATGAATGTTTATCAATTGCAGGAGGCTCTGGCATGGATCAATATCCGCGCTATTGAGGAAGCTGTAAATGATATGAAACAGTATAAAGGTTTTGATCAGACAACTAACCAAACCCGGTTGGCAGAACTGAAAATGCTTATCGGAAGGGGATTCAACGATATTTATACCAATCAGCCCGCTTCATTGGAGACTGCCAATAAAGCGCTGAAACTGAAACGGGATATCTTGCTGGCTAATCCAGAACTGGATGTTGACAAATTGATTGTAGGTCGTTATAAAATAGGTACTACCGCCCGTCAGGCTACACCTCGTGCATTGGGAACCCAAAATAACAACTGGTCTAATCAGACTTCTGCTTCCCGTGGAGGTTTTGATGCTGAGATTGCTGAGTTGTCAAATCTTCGTGGCGATATTAAGTCGAGAACGATTTTTAAACCAACTAACGGTTCGTCTCTTCCTGATCTTAAATTGCATTGGGATGCCGACCGTATATTGTTCTCTATGGTTGATACCGACAAACGCTGGCAGGTGTTTGAGGTAGGTGTAGATGGTAAAGGACTGAAAAAGATGATTCCAGACTTGGAACCTGATCTTGAATTTTTTGACGCTACTTATCTGCCTTCCGGTAAGATGATTGCAGTCTCTAATATAGGGTACAATGGTGTGCCTTGTGTAAATGGTAATGATGAAGTTGGTAATATGTGTCTGTATGATCCGAAAGATAACTCTTTGCGTCGTCTTACTTTTGACCAGGATGCCAACTGGGCACCGACAGTGATGAATAATGGGCGTGTCATGTATACCCGTTGGGAGTATACCGATCTGACGCATTACTTTTCACGTTTTGTGATGCATATGAATCCGGATGGTACTGAGCAGAAATCACTTTATGGTAGTGGTTCTTATTTCCCGAACAGTACTTTCGATGCGAAACCACTTCCGGGCAATACCTCTAAGTTTGTAGGTGTCATCTCCGGTCACCATGGTGTAACCCGTTCCGGTCGTCTGATGATTTTTGATCCGGCTAAGAGCCGCAAATCGGAAAAAGGCATGTTACAGGAACTTCCTTTCAGAGATCGTAAAATTGAACCGATTGTGAAGGACCGTCTGGTAGATGGTGTATGGCCTCAGTTTATTAAGCCTTATCCGTTGAATGATAAATACTTCCTGGTAGCAGCCAAACTGAATGAGAATGCATTATGGGGTATTTATCTGATAGATGTATTCGATAATCTGACTCTGATAGCCGAATATGAAGGCGAAGGATTAATTTGTCCGATACCTGTAAAGAAAACACCGACGCCTCCTGTTATTCCGGAAAAGATTAAACCGGGTGATAAGGAAGCTACAGTATTCATTCAGGATATTTACGAAGGTGAAGGTTTACAAGGTGTGCCTCGTGGTACAGTGAAGGCATTCCGTGTACTTTCTTATGAGTATGCTTACAATAAAACTCCGTCCGATCATTGGGCACAGGGTGTACAGAGTGGTTGGGATATCAAACGCCTACTGGGTACGGTTCCGGTGGAAGAAGATGGTTCTGCCATGTTCAAAATACCTGCCAATACGCCTATTTCACTTCAGCCATTGGACAGTGAAGGACGTGCTATTCAGTGGATGCGTAGCTGGTTGACCGGTATGCCGGGTGAAACAGTTTCTTGTATCGGTTGTCATGAGGACCAGAACCAGATTCCTATTCCTAAACGTGTGATAGCCTCACAGATTGCTCCCCATGTTATAACGAAACCCGAAGGTGGACAGCGTTCCTTTACTTTTGATCTGGAAGTACAGCCCGTACTTGACCGTGCTTGTGTAGCTTGTCATAATGGTGATAGTAAATTGGTTGATTTTACCGGAGGACGTATTGATAAGTTTACCGGATTTGGTGAAAGCTATCTGAATCTTCATCCGTTTGTATATCGTCAGGGACCGGAAGCCGAAATAGAAGTGCTGAATCCGTATGAATATCATGCTTCTGTGAGTCCGCTTATAAAGTTATTGAAGAAAGGACATCATGGTGTAGAACTGACAGACAAAGAATGGCAGACCTTGTACAACTGGATTGATTTCAATGCACCTTATCATGGCAAGTTTAAAGCCAATGTATTCAAAGGGGTAGAGCAGATCAGCCGCCGCACGGAATTGACAGAGAAATATGCCGGTTCGGGTGTAGACTGGAAAGCCGAAATCCGTTCGTATGCCGACTATTTGAGCAAACAGGAAAAACCTGCTGCCGTGAAGCCTGAACGTAAAGAATATAAAGACAAAGAGGTGAAGCTGAAAGGCTGGCCGTTCGATGCTACGACTGCCAAAGCAATGTTGAGCAAAGAAACAGAGACGCGGAAGAGCATTGAACTTGCTCCTGGTATCCGGATGAATTTTGTACGAGTTCCGGCTGGTTCCTTCATAATGGGTAGTAACCGCGGACATTCCGATTATTCTCCGGTAAGCAAACAGGTTGTAAAGAAAGCTTTCTGGATGGGTGAGATAGAGGTAAGCAATGAACAATTCCGTACTATCTTCCCTGACCACAACAGTCGTTTCATTGGTCAGCTTTGGAAAGATCACGTACACGAAGGTTATCCGGCTAATAATCCGGAACAACCTGCTATCCGTGTAAGTTGGCAGGAAGCAATGGACTTCTGTAAGAAGTTGAGTGAAAAGACCGGATTGAATGTGGCCCTGCCTACAGAGATGCAGTGGGAGTGGGCTTGCCGGGCTGGTAGTGATGATGATTTTTGGTATGGCTCCTTGAATACGGACTTTGCCAAGTTTGAGAATCTGGCCGATATGCAGTTGAATAAAGCTGCCGTACGTGGTGTGAATCCACAGCCAATGAGCCCGAATGACAGTTGGTATAAGTATTATACATACCAGCCGAAAGAGAATGGAGTGGATGATGGAAATATGCTGATGGTAAAAGGTGGCAGTTATCAGGCTAACCCCTGGGGATTGTATGATATGCAGGGTAATGTAGCCGAATGGACCCGTTCTGACTATATGCCTTATCCGTATAGTGAGAAAGCGCAAGACGGTACCGGTACAGAAAAGGTAGCCCGTGGCGGATCATGGACGGAACATCCCAAAACATGTACATCTTATTACCGGAAAGCTTATCTGCCCTGGCAGAAGGTTTATAATGTTGGCTTCCGTGTGATTATAGAAGACTAAGAGTTCATCACAGAGTAACACAGAGTTCCACAGAGTACTACTTATGATTCTTAACAATAATAAACTCTGTGGAACTCTGTGTTACTCTGTGGTGAAATAAAACCGAATATTATATGGATAAAATAGAACTTATTGCGGGTCCTTGTAGTGCTGAGACTCGCGAACAAATGATACAGACTGCAACCCAACTACGGGCAGCAGGTATCCGGACATTGCGTGCAGGGTTGTGGAAACCTCGTTCTCACTACGGAACATTTGAGGGAGTGGGCGAGAAAGGATTGGCATGGATGAAAGAGATACAGCAAACTTTAGGTATGCGGGTGATGACTGAAGTGGCATTGCCTTCACATGTAGAAGCCGCCTTAAATGCCGGGTTGGATATGCTTTGGATCGGGGCGCGTACTACAGTGAATCCGTTTATGATGCATGAACTTGCCGAGGCATTACATGGAACAGATATTCCGGTATGGGTAAAGAACCCTGTTTCTCCCGATCTGGAATTATGGATAGGAGCTATCGAACGCCTGCAACATGCCGGGGTAAAGCGCATTGGTGCCATACATAGAGGCTTTTGCCTGGTAGACAATGCTCCTTACCGCAATTCTCCGTTGTGGGATCAGATGAAAGAACTTCGTAACCGTGTTCCTGGTGTACCTGTTTATTGTGACCCCAGCCATATTGCAGGAAAACGTGAATTATTGCTTCAGATCTGCCAGGAGGCGCTATCTCTGAAAGTGGACGGATTGTTTATTGAATCACATTGTTGCCCGCAGGAGGCTTTGTCCGATGCTGCACAACAACTGACCCCGGCGGCTTTGTCGGAGATGTTGTGTACGTTGAATATAGGCTGAACAGGCTTGAAAAATAAGTTTTTTTTTGTCTCAAACCCAAGATTGGGATAATAGTGCAAACCTATGGAATAATAATATAAACCCGACTCAGGCTAATAGCCTATTTTTGCATTGGACAAAATAAATTATAAAATAACCATGAAAATCAAAACAGGACTGCTATCATTAATGATAGTATGCGGCGCATGTAGCCGAACTACCCAACCGGTGGATGTGTTAAAAGATAACTTCGATTTTGCTTCCGGGCAATTGAATTTCGCCTTTTCGGAAATAGACCAGGTGAAGTCAGCATTTACAGAAGAGCAAAAAGAGAAGATGTTAGTCAGCCCTCGTAATATTGAACCGGATGGTTCATTGCATCTTGTAGCTTCGCGGGATTGGTGCAGCGGATTTTTTCCGGGAGAATTGTGGTATATGTATGAATATACCGGCAATGAATATTGGCGACAGAAAGCTGAAGAATTTACCGCGCCTATTGAGCGTGAAAAGACTAATGGACGTACGCATGATATGGGTTTTAAAGTGTTCTGCAGTTTTGGTAACGGATACCGTTTGACGCATAACTCTGACTATAAAGGAATACTCATTGAATCGGCTGAAACACTGATTACCCGGTATAAACCCAATGTGGGTTGTATTCGTTCATGGGATCACAATAAAGATAAATGGCAGTGTCCTGTTATTATTGATAATATGATGAATCTGGAGCTGCTGTTTTGGGCTTACAAACAAACCAACCGGGAAGAATTTTATGACATCGCTGTAAACCATGCACGTACGACGATGAAGAATCATTTCCGTGACGATTATAGTTCGTATCATGTAATTGATTATGATACAATCAGCGGAGAGGTTCTGAAAAAGAACACACATCAGGGATATGCGCATGAATCTGCCTGGGCACGTGGGCAGGCATGGGGATTATATGGCTATACTATGTGTTACCGTGAGACGAATCTTCCGGAATTTTTAGAACAGGCCAAACATATTGCCAACTATATTTTTACCAGCAAGACACTTCCTGAAGATCTGATTCCTTATTGGGATTTCAATGCTCCTAATATTCCTGACGAACCGAGAGACGTTTCGGCGGCGGCTGTTATAGCTTGTGCACTGTATGAGCTTTCTATGTACGACAAAGATAATGCTGTACAGTATAAAAGATGGGCCGATACGATTGTCAGTAACTTGAGCAAGAGTTATCGTGCAGCATTGAATGGTGATCGTGGCTTCCTTTTACTTCACAGTACAGGTTCTGCTCCTCATAAGTCGGAGATAGATGTTCCCATTGTCTATGCAGACTATTATTTCCTTGAGGCCTTACTCAGAAAATCTAAACTGGAAAAAGAAGGAAACGCTGTATTGTAAAAGCGGTGTAATATGAAAAATACAATTGTTGGTTTATTAGTTAGTTTGATGCTGCTGAGCGGGAATCTTGTTGCAAAGGTTCCCGTGACGCAGTCACAAAAACTTCGTTTAACGGATAACTGGGAATTCCTCCGACAGGATGTGGGTAGTGTATGGGAACTTGTTAGACCCATGAAAGCCGGACAACCGGAAGAATCACCCATTTGGACAAAAGTAACTCTTCCACATTGCTTTAATGCAGAAGATGCAGTAGATCCGGATGTAAATTACTATCAGGGACCGGGCTGGTATAAGACACAACTCACGATAGACAATCCCTATAAAAACGGCCGTATCCTGCTCGAATTTGAAGGAGCGGGACAAAAGACTGAAGTTTATATCTATATGACTAAAGTGGCGTGCCATACAGGTGGCTATGATAGCTGGAATGTAGATATAACAGATGCCGTAAACACGTTCCTTGCCAGTAAAGAGGCAGAGCGTTTTGGAGGATGTGTCCCTTTGAGTATCCGTTGTGACAATACGCGTGATGCCGAAATGATTCCTTCGGACCTTTCCGATTTTAATCTTTATGGAGGTATTTACCGTTATCTCAATCTGGTTTATCTTCCGGAGGTTTCTATAGCTTCGCTGAAGATAGAGCCGGTTTTGGATCAGAAATTGAAGCAGGCAACACTGAAAATAAATTCTTTCTTTTATAATCCTTCGGATGTAAGAAAAGCTATTGTTGAATGGCGCGTGAAAGACTCTCAGGGAAACGTGGTACTATCCGGCAAACAGGATGAAGTCACTCCTCTCGGCGAGTTCTGCCTTGCCGATGCCACGTTAAAAAAGCCTCAGGTATGGGATGTGGATAACCCACAGCTTTATACGTGTGAGGTTACTGTGCGTGCCAATGAACAGGTAGTTACTGCTTCCGAACATTTTGGTTTCCGTACATTTGAATTTATAGAAAAAGGTCCGTTTCATTTGAATGGACGTCGATTACTATTACGTGGTACACACCGGCATGAAGATCATGCGGGGGTAGCTGCTGCCATGACCGAAGATCAGATGCGACAAGAGATGCAGATGATGAAAGAGATGGGGGTTAATTTTATTCGTCTGGGACATTATCAGCAGTCAGAAATAATCCTTAACCTCTGTGACAGTCTGGGTATCCTGGTATGGGAGGAAATTCCCTGGTGCCGTGGAGGGGTAGGTGGAGAAAAGTACCGTTCACAAGCCAAACACATGTTGACAGACATGATAGAACAACACCGTAATCATCCTGCCGTGATCATCTGGGGACTCGGAAACGAGAATGACTGGCCGAATGATTTTGAAACATTTAATCAGGGAGAGATTCGCTCGTTGATGAGTGAGCTTCACACTCTTTCACATCAGTTGGATGATAGTCGTAAGACAGCCATTCGCCGTTGTGCCTTCTGTAGTGATATTGTTGATGTTTATTCGCCTTCTATCTGGGCGGGTTGGTATCGGGGAAATTATACCGATTATCAGGAGATGTCTTTTGCTGAGATGGAAAATGTGAAACATTTTCTGCACGTAGAGTGGGGAGGTGACAGCCATGCCGGACGTCATGCCGAGGTGGTGGCAGCCATTCGTAAAGCAGGTGAAAGCGATGCTGATGCAGCACTGAATGGTTCGGCACAAGTGCTTAAAAAGGGGGATTGGAGTGAAACGTATATTGTAAAGCTGATTGACTGGCACCTGAAAGAACAGGAGAATATGCCTTGGTTGACAGGAGCGGCATATTGGCCTTTTAAAGATTTCTCTACTCCGATACGTCCCGAGAATCCGGTACCATATATGAACCAGAAAGGGGTTGTAGAGCGTGACTTTACGAAGAAAGAAAGCTACTATGTATTCCAGTCTTATTGGACAAAGAAACCTATGATACATATTTATGGTCACAGTTGGCCGGTACGTTGGGGAAATGAGGGTGAGGAGAAAGAGATACTGGTTTATTCAAACTGCCCTTCAGTAGAACTTTTCGTTAATGGAGTGAGCCTGGGAGTAAAAAGGCGCAACAGTCAGGATTTTCCTGCTGCCGGACTACGCTGGAATGTACCTTTGAATACCGGGAAGAATATGGTTAAGGCTGTTTCTATCGGTAAGGAAAATATCGCAGACGAAATATCTTTTGAATATCAGACGGAGAAGTGGGGAACGGAAGCTACCATGCAACTTACTGCCACGCCTTGTGGAGATGATCTGTTTGAAGTATCAGTACAACTATTGGATACCAATGGAGTTCGCTGTCTGGATTCCCGCATGTTCATTCATTTTGAAATAGCAGGTGATGGTGAGTTGATACAAAATCAAGGCACTGCTATGGGATCGCGCAAAGTACAGGCATGCAACGGGCGTGCAGGTATCCGCGTTCGCCAACCCAAAGGAAAATCGGTTGTTGCGGTAAAAGCCGAAGGTATTCCTACAGCAATAATAACAATTGAATAATTAAATAATATGCCAATGTGTATATTGCCTTGCGGCATTACAGCGCAGCCGATTAGCACATTGGCATATTGGTACATTATTAATTTGCATATTAAAATAACTATCAATCATGAATAAATTGCAGAACCTAATTTGTGGAGGGGCCTTTATTGTTCTCTTTGCTACAGGGGCATTGGCACAAACCAAGCTCCCGCCTGCCTGGCAATCTAGTCTGGTAAAAATAACCGATGCGGGAGAACTTACATATTATCCCGATAAAGAAGGAAATACAATTCCCGATTTCAGCCGTGTAGGTTATCATCATGGAGATAAGAGTATTCCGGTTTATCCGGCAACAATAATCGTTTCACCGGTAGCGAACGGAGATAGTCATAACGTTATTCAGAAGGCTATTGATAAAGTTTCGCAAATGAAACCCGATAAGGATGGACACCGGGGGACGGTTTTACTGAAACGTGGTGTTTATAAAATTTCTGAGAGTATTTGTATTACTGCCAGTGGTGTCGTATTACAGGGAGAGGGAGAAAATGTAAATGAAACCCGTCTTCTGGCTACAGGGAAGAAGCGGTATTCGTTAATAAAAGTATCTGGTACGGGAAGAGCGAAAGAAGTGCCGGGTACACGGGTCAAGATTACAGATACATTCGTTCCTGTTGGTACCCATTCTTTCCGGGTTTCTTCGGGTAAAGGTTTCCATCCGGGAGATCGCATTATGCTTTATCGCCCCGGTACTTCACAGTGGATACACGATCTTAAAATGGATCAGATTGTAGAACGTAAAGGTACCCGTCAATGGACTCCCGAAGAGTATAATCTTGCTTTTGAACGTGAGATAACCAAAGTAGAAGGCGACCGTATTTATATTGATAATCCTGTTGTGATGCAGATGGATGTCAAATATGGTGGTGGTGAGATTTATAAGTATACATTTGAGGGACGTATCAGTGAGGTAGGAGTCAGCAATCTTTGTCTTGAGTCTGAGTTTGAAAACTATGAGGATAATCAGCATGGTTGGATCGGTGTGGAGTTTGATAAAGTAGAAAACTGCTGGGCGCGTGATATTACTTGTCGGTATCTGGGATATGCAGCTGTTAGTTGTGAGGCGATGGCTAAGAATGTAACGGTTTCTAACAGCCGTTGTCTTGAAGCAAAATCACTTATTACGGGTGGTTTCCGTTATGGTTTTAATAATTGGGGGCAGCAGAATCTTTTCATGAATTGTCAGAGTTCCGAAGGGCGTCATGACTATGTGACCGGGGCGCGTGTTTGCGGTCCGAATGTGTTCTATAATTGTTCCGCTTCCCAGACATTTGCAGATATAGGTCCGCATCACCGTTGGGCGGTGGGTACTCTTTATGACAATATTATCACCGATGGAGAAATTAATGTTCAGGACCGGGGACAGATGGGAAGCGGACATGGTTGGGCCGGCGTCACACAAGTCTTATGGAACTGCCGGGTACGCCGTGCTGCTATACAGAATCCCTGGGTTTCCGGAAACAATTATAGTATCGGAACGAAGGGAGAGAAAGTGCCCGGACATTTCAAAGACCGTCCGGAAGGTATCTGGGAAGGGCAGAATGAGATTAATATTTTCCCTCGCTCTTTGTATGTGGCTCAGCTTATGGCAAGACAGAAGGAAGCAGACTTATGGATATTGACTAAATAAAAACTTACCACATAGTATACAGGGGTTACAGTGTATTGCTTTTACAATTGAATATGGAATTCTCTGTGTTTTTGTGTACTCTGTGGTGAAACAGCATTTACTATCCAATAAACATTCCAACAGAAGCAACGGGAGAATTGACAAACTGACAAAATGTATTTTCTATACCCTTTTTATAACGTTGTAGCAGAGCAGAACTCTGGTTTACAGAATTGAAGGCATTGTAGATGCGTTGTGAGAACGCATAAAGTTTGTACTTGGATTATTTCGGTGTTAGAATGAAATGCTTTCTTTTTTGTAACTATCTTTATGATTGTAGATAGTTGATACTGGGTTTGTTCTGCTACTTTCTTTTTGTCTCTTTTCGGTACCCTGATAGATCTATAATAGCATTCAAAAGCTTCCCCGGAGCTGAACATGTCATTCCCCGGAGCCGAACATGTCATTCCCCGGAGCCGAACATGTCATTCCTCGGTGTCGAACACATCGTTTCCCTGTAGCAAATGCATCGTATCCTACCGACAAAAACAAACTTTTTCGGTAAGAAAATGTGCATACCTTACCGGAAAAGTTTATTTATATGAATATTTATGCGATTTTTTCTTGTAAAATTTTCTCAGATGGCTGTTTTATGCAGAAAGGCTTGTTAGCCGATCTTTGATATTTTTATCCTTTTGCTTTTGAAAAGTGGTAATTACTATTATTCTTTTCTTTCTGCTTTTGCTACTTACGTGTTTTTCCGTACGGCAAACGTTCGTATACCTGAAAGTCACCCAAGTAGAGATGTTCGTCCTTGATACCGTTTTTAGGTCGGTCATCAGAACTTTCCATTTTGCCTCCCAGACTACGGTAGATACCAAACTTATTGCGGATATTGGTTGCTCCGCTACGCCAGAGATCGACATCATCAAAAAATTGATTTATCAGTACTTTTCCGTCACTGATACGGGTAATTTTTATACGAAAGGAACCGTGGTCTGTATAGTGCATTTCAGTCTCTACCTGTACCCATTCATCTTCAAACTCTTTGAGAGAGATATTGTCAATAAGGATTCCTTTGGAGCTTGCCCTTGTGTCACCTGTATGAATGACCTGTATCCGGCGGTTACTACCGTCTGCATCGCAACGCGGTGTGATGGTGATAAGAGGTGCCCCGTTATTACCTTCTTGTGCTTTGAGCTGGTGGATATGGCAGAATGAAGTTGAAGGACGGAATCCTTTCGGTATTTTGAATTTCCATTTCAGCTGTTGCCATTCATCCCAGTTACCGTTTAGTTTTTGCCATGCGGGCGAAGTCTGGCTTTTCATTTCATTGCGTTGGCGGTCTTTCAGTGATCCGCGGTCACCGTCGAGGAATTCTCCTGCGTGGTTGGTAAATTTGAAAACATATTGTTTCAGTATATCGTCATATACAACCTCGGCATGTATTCCTGTGTGATGGTCTTTGGGTGAAGAGTTGGGATGTTCGCTGTAATCCCATCCTAACCGACGCATATATTGATGAATGGCATTGTAATCTTTGCCAATAAGGTCCTTATCGGCTTGCATACTTCCTTGTAAAGTATAAACGATGGAATCCTTTTCCGGAACGGAGTTATTGAAAACCTTTCCGGCATGGCAGGATAGGCTGGGAGTAAAGTACATACATGCTGCCACAAGTGGATAAATAAGTGATTGCTTCTTCATAATATTCTATTCATATAAGATAATTAATGATGCAAATATATCTCTTTATTCTTTCCGTTATTTCAGGTTGACACGCTTCGGGATAATATTGATAACGATTGATACAATAGTTCAAGCCGTTTGAACGATTATCCCTTACATTTGTCACAATAATACAAAATACTTATATTATGAAATACAAACAAATTCTTTTCCTTTTGGCAGGCACTTGCCTGATGACTTTCCCTTTACAGGCACAAGAGTACAATCTTACTAAATTTCCGAAAGGTTCTACTCCTCTTGAAGCAGGTAATCGGATTGCTAATAAGTTTATTGTCACCCCGCATACTCGTTTCGGAAATCCGAGAGCGGAGAAAGCCCCCAATTACATAACATATCCCGATGCTTGTGCATGGTTGGGTGCTCTCTGGTTTGGTAAAGTTACCAAAAACGAACCTTTACTTGATAAACTTAAAGATCGTTTTGAACCTCTTTTCTCTACAGAGCAGAAGTTGCTTCCCCGCATGAATCATGTAGATCATAATGTGGTAGGAGCTGTTCCTCTCGAAATCTATATTCAGAAAAAGGGCGGTCAGCGCTATTATGATCTTGGTATGCGATATGCCGATACACAGTGGGAAGTTCCTGCCGATGCTACTCCCGAGCAAAAAGCGTATGCCGATAAAGGCTATTCCTGGCAGACGCGCATCTGGATTGATGACATGTTTATGATTACTACCATTCAGTCACAGGCCTATCGTGCTACGGGTGACCGGAAGTATATTGATCGTGCTGCCCGTGAGATGGCGATGTATCTCAAAGAGATTCAGCGTCCCAACGGACTGTTTTATCACTCGCCCGAAGCTCCTTTCTTCTGGGCACGTGGTAACGGTTGGATGGCTGCCGGTATGGCTCAGTTATTATCTATTCTTCCGAAAGATAATTCGGACCGTGCTACTATAATGGAGGCTTATAAGAAGATGATGGATACGCTCAGACAAAATCAGGATCCGGATGGCATGTGGCACCAATTGATTGACGAACCGGCTTCCTACAAAGAGACTTCCGGTACAGCAATGTTTACCTATGCTATGATTGTGGGAGTGAAACATGGCTGGCTTGATAAGAAAGAGTATGGTGCTGCTGCCCGTAAAGGCTGGCTTGCATTGGTGACCTACATCAATGAAGATGACGAGATAACCAATGTTTGCGAAGGGACAAATATCAGGAATGATAAGAATCATTACATGAACCGTAAGCAAATCACGGGCGATTTGCATGCACACGCTCCTTTGTTGTGGTGTGCAGTTGCATTGCTTGAAAAATGATCTTTAAAAGATTGTACAGCCTTTCTTTGGTAATAGAGGAAGGCTTTGTTTTTTTTCTGTTATCTATTGCGTCATAAGTAACATATTATATCTTTGCATAGATAAATGATAGTATGAATTACACATTGATATTCTAATGAAAAAACGATTGTTGTTGTTTTTAGTTTGCTTTTTCATCTTACCTGCGCTTGTAGCTAAAGAAGCTGAGAATTTTTATTTCTCTAATCTGAATCTGAAAGATGGTCTTTCCCAAATCTCGGTTTTGAAGATTATGCAAGATTCTAAAGGGTTCATTTGGTGTGCTACCCGTAATGGGCTGAATCGCTATGATGGTAACCGTTTTGTGGCGTATAAACATAGCAATACCGATTCGCTTAGTTTGAGCGATAATCATATAACTACGTTGGCCGAAGATAAGTCGGGCAATTTATGGATCGGAACAAGTAAAGGGCTAAACCGTCTCGATTTAAAAACCAATAAGATAAAGTCTTTCAATACTAAAGCTTATCCGTTGCTTTACAATAGTTCAATTCGTGCTTTACTGGTCGACTCGCGCAATCGCTTATGGGTGGGTACAGCCGAAGGAATGTTCCTGTATATTAATGATATGGATATGTTCCAGGTGATTGAACTGAACGGTCAGATTAAGAAAGAACTGATAGCCGATATCTACGAAACCAGCAGAGGACAAATACTGATTGGTACGAAGAACAAAGGGGTCTTTGTCTGCGACATGAACATGAAGACACTAAAGCATTTTACGGCCAATAGTAAAGACAGGCTGGGGATTCTGCCCAGTAACAACGTTGCTACAATTTTTGAAGATTCCAAAGGACAGATTTGGGGCGGAGCTACTTACAACGGATTATTCAAACTTGATATAGATAGCGAGACCATCGTGACTTATACCAAAGACAACAGCGCACTTTCCAACAATAGTATCCGTTGCATCGCTGAACTTCAAGGCACTCTGCTTGTCGGTACTTTTGACGGGCTTTATACTATTGACCTGCACAATAACTCCAAGTTGTTGCACTCTAATGCTTCTTTGGAACAAGGCAATCTCAGCCATTTCTCCATCTATTCGCTTTTTGTGGACAGAAGCAATATTGTATGGGTAGGCACTTATGCCGGAGGTATTAATTATAGTAGTAAGTATAACAATCGTTTTGTTTTTCATGATCCTACAACTGTCTTTGATGCCATGTTCGGCATTTATGGTACGATGGTTTGTATGCCTACAGGTTGTCTGTATATGGCAACAGAAGGACGGGGAATACTCGATTATAATTTGCCTACACGCAGGTATCAGTATTACCCGATCAAAGATTCCGTTCAGTTGCAACATAGCCAGAATATAGTGAAGGGCCTGATGTTGGAGGGGGATATTTTGTGGTGTGGAACCAATCGTGGTGGTATTTATCAGTTTAATATCCGCACAAAGAAGTACTCGCTTTATTATCAGTTTAAGGAGGTAATGTCTATTTATTCTATTTTAAGGGCATCAAACGGTGATCTTTGGTTGGGAGCTGCCAGTCCGGATGTGGGGTTGATTAAGCTGGGAAAAGACAAGAGCGTACAGAATAGTTTTAAGTTGGCCAATGATACTCTTCCCCCTCAAAGAGTGAGGAGTGTACGTTGTTTGATGGAATTGAGACCAGGAGTCCTGCTTGTTGGAACCCGCAATGATGGGTTGGTGAAATATGATGAGGTGAAGCAGGAAATGACTTATTATAGTATGGATGGGGAGTCCGGAAACCAACGTTTGCAGAATAACTATATCACCAGTATTGTTCGCGATGCTTCGGGGAATATCTGGATTGGAATGTTTGGGGGAGGACTTGCACTTTATGACGAGAAGAAAGGAATCATCAGTACGGTTACTCAGAAATCGGGACTAGCCGAGAATGATGTTTGTGCCATTGTTCCCGATGATAAACACAATCTCTGGATCAGTACCAGTAACGGAATTTCACGCTATAATATCAAAACGAAAGAGTGTGCCAACTATAACATATTCAATGGAGTTGCCATACAAGAGTTTACTCCTCATAGCGGCACCATGCTTCCTAACGGAGATATTTGTTTTAGCGGGAATAATGGTTTCGTTACATTTACACCCAGTGAATTACAGCAAAATTCTTATATCCCGCCACTTGTACTTACCGGATTGGTGGTCAATAATGAAGAGGTGAAACCGGGAGAAAGCGGCATACTTACTTCCATTCTCGATGATACTGAAGAAATCAGGTTGAAATACAACCAGAATAATATATCCATCAGCTACTGTGCACTCAATTATATCTTTCCGGAACAGAACCAATATGCCATTTTCCTTGACGGGCATGATAAA
Organism: Bacteroides sp.; assembly: GCA_019416685.1. Classification (GTDB taxonomy): domain Bacteria; phylum Bacteroidota; class Bacteroidia; order Bacteroidales; family Bacteroidaceae; genus Bacteroides. The sequence goes on along the minus strand of DXWV01000055.1, from coordinate 107,313 downwards.
GAGTGGAATTATATTGGTAACCGTAAAGAAGCTTATTATACCAATCTGAGTCCGGGAACTTATATCTTTGAAGTAAAAGGAGCCAATAATGACGGAATATGGAATGAATCTGTAAAGAAACTTTGTATCATCATTACCCCTCCTTTATGGAAAACGTGGTATGCTTATCTGTTTTACGTTGTTCTCTTCTTGTCTATGTTTACGATTATCATGTATTATATTCTCAATAAGCAGAAGTTGGAACGGGAATTGGTATTTAAGCAGAAAGAAAAGCTTCAACTTGAAGAGTTTCATCAAACCAAGCTACGCTTGTTTACCAACTTCTCTCACGAATTGCGTACCCCGTTAACATTGATTATAGCCCCTCTGCAGGAGTTGATGCAAATGGCGGATTTCAGTGCAGGGGTGAAAAATAAACTTAGTCTGATATTCAGTAATGCACAACGATTGTTATTGTTAGTCAATCAGCTTATGGATCTTCGGAAGAATCAGGATGGCAAGATGCAGCTTCGGCTTACCAAGAGTAATATCCGGTCTTTTATACTGGAAATTTGTTGTGCTTTCAATCAGATAGCTATTAATAAGAATATCAACTTTTTATTTGATAAGAATGAAGAGCGTCTGAGTGTCTGGTTTGATAAATCTCTGTTTGAGAAGGTCGTTTTCAATCTTCTTTCCAATGCCTTTAAATTTACCAATAGCGGGGGAGAGGTTTCACTTGATTTGAGGGCAATACCCTATGGTGAGCTGTCATTCCGACAGCAAGAGAAGCTGGGAGAGCTTCCTGCTGATACAAATATGATACGTCTGCTGGTGACAGATACCGGTAAAGGAATCCCTGCGGATGAGATAAGGAACATATTCACTCCTTTCTATCAGGTGGGAGTAAATAAAGAAAATAATGTAGGAACCGGTATTGGGCTTAGCTTGACGCAATCTATTGTCAGTTTGCACCATGGCATTATTGAGGTAGCCTCCAATGAACCTCACGGAACTATATTTGAAGTAATCATTCCGGTTAGCAAAGCCGTATATGATGAATCTTGTTTTGTGACGGAGGAAGAAGAACGTATTGTGGAAGATGTAATTCCACCTACGGCTAAACTTCCTCTGATGAATGCCGGGAAGAAATGGACTATCCTGCTGGTAGAAGATAACAATGAAGTGCGTAATTATGTAAAGGAGTGTCTCGAACCTTATTATTATGTGCTTGAGGCAGACAATGGTGAAGATGCCTTTAACATCTGTGTGGACAAATATCCCGACCTCATTCTCAGTGATATTATGATGCCCCGTATGGATGGTCTTGAACTTTGTACACTGGTGAAGAAAGACCTGCGTGTCGGTCATATTCCGGTTGTACTGATGACTGCCAAATCGATGGTTGTACATATAAAGGAAGGTTTCTCTGTAGGCGCCGATGATTATATTGTCAAACCATTTAATATGGATGTTTTGCTCTGCCGCATCAATAATCTGCTTGAAGCGCGTGAGAAACTAAAGAAACTCTATGGTAAAAAATTCTCTCCCGAAGCATTGGGCATCGAGATAGTCTCTACCGATGATCGTTTCACACAAAAGTTCTTTGAGATTATAGAGAAAAACATTGCTAATCCCAATCTGAATATAGACTTGCTGAGTAAAGAGATCGGGTTGAGCCGCGCCAATCTGTATAGGAAGCTAAAAGCTATTACAGAACTTTCTCCAACCGAATTGATTCGTAACAAGCGGCTGGAAATAGCTGCTAAGTTGTTGGTGGAATCAGACTATACCGTATCGGAGATTTCCGTACTTACCGGCTTTAATAGCCATGCTTATTTCTCAAACAGTTTCAAACTGGTGTATGGGTATTCACCATCGGAGTTTGTGATGAAACATCGTGAAGGTGGTAAGATATCACTAAATGATGATCTGAATCCGGAATAAGCTTGTTATTACAGGCGTGTTGATTGATTATTTCAACCAAATGATACAATATTTATAATACAAGTGTGTAAATTCTCATAGCTTTGTCCAAAACACACAAGCTATGAGAAACACACTTTTTTTAATCCCCTTTTGGGTAGCACTTTTTTTTGCTTTGCTGGCCTGCCATTCTCATTTGCCACCACCTTCTTCTTTGTTAGAGCAGGCATTAGAGAAAAGTGGTAATAATCGTTCTGAATTAGAAAAGGTATTGACGCATTATTCACAGAAAGATGCCGATAGCTTAAAATTACGGGCTGCTATCTTCCTCATTGAAAATATGCCCGGACACTATTCTTATTATGGCGCATCGTTAGATGAATATCGTGATAGTGTAAACCGTTCGGCTACCATGTGTAGGCTTCCCTGGCATATCCGGCAGATCTTTCATCTCTATCCTTATCAGTCCATTCATAAAGTGAGTGGTGCACGCCGTATAGAAGACGTGGAGTGTATCACCGCCTCTTATCTTATACGCAACATAGATTGTGCTTTTGAAGCCTGGCAATATCCCTGGGCACATCATCTTGATTTTGATGATTTTTGTGAATATCTGCTTCCTTATCGTGTAGGTAACGAACCCATTACTAATTGGCGTGATTCTCTGAAAGGTATGTATGGCGATATGCCCGGACGTTTTGCAGGGATAGACGAAATTAATGAGTCTCCCTATCAGGCATGTCTGTATGTCAATAGTAAAATGATTGAAGAGATGGGCTTTGCCCGGAAAGATTCCGTCCGCTTTTCTCATCCATTGATCGGAGAGAAAGATATTTTCTCTTTAGGCTGTCCCGAATTTGTTCCTGTTACTGTATTGGTGATGCGTTCTTTAGGTATTCCTGTTTCAATGGAATCCATTGAGCAATGGTCCTCCCGTGGGGGGAAGCACTGTTGGAATGCTGTGTACCATTTCACAGGCTTACATTATCCTTTCACCGGATTTGAATCACGTCCTCGTGGTCTGAATCAGGATTACAAAATGAATAAAGTGTATCGTCATACTTATCAACGTAATGCACGGGCGTTGATAGATCATACCGGCGACGAATCTATCCCCATCTTCTTTGAAAACCGTTTTTTACAGGATGTCACTTCCGAGTATATGACTTGCCATGATATTACTATTTCATTGGATTATGAACCGGATGACAATCAGGAATATGCCTATCTTTGTGTATTCAACAACTCACATTGGATACCGGTACATTACGGTAAGCGGGATGGACTTAAAGTAACGTTTACAGATGTTGGTCCCGCAACCATGTTTATAGCAGGGTATTTTCAAGATGACGAATTACAACCCGCTTCTTTTCCTTTTCACGTTCGTTTAGATGGCACTATTCAATCTATTTCTCCTTCCGGGACAGAACGAACATCATTAACTCTACATAGGAAATACCCTCTTTTTCACCGTTTTGCCAATTACAGCCGTCATATCATAGGGGCTACCATAGAATCATCAGATTATAAGGATTTTCGGAAAGTAGATACATTATGTACCATTACCCACGATGCCAATACACAGTATGATTCTGTATATGCTTCGGGTGTTTCCATACCTCGCCGTTATCTACGTATCAAGCACAATGGAAATGCTAAAATGGAACTGTCAGAATTAGAGGTATATGGAGCAGATACAATCACCTGCCTATATGGAAAACTCTTTTGTCCTCCTGCGGATACTCATTTGTTGCCTCAGGCGTATGATCTTTATAATAAGTCAATTAATGACTATATCGCCATTTCAGATTGGATCGGTATTGATTTGGGGAAGAATACTCATGTGACCAAGGTAAAATATCTCCCACGTACAGATAGTAATCACGTGATGGCAGGTGATACCTACGAGCTGTTTTATTACAATGATCATGTGTTTCAATCATTAGGCGAACAGAAAGCAATGTATCCCTTCCTGAATTTTCATAACATCCCCTCTAATGGATTATACCTTTTGATTGATAAAAGTCGTGGTAAGGAACATCGGATATTTACGATGGAGGAAGGCAAAGTACGTTTCTGGTAAGAGTAAAATAAAAAAAGCATCTGCAGATGTATATTAATTATAAGTATTAACTGAAAAAGAAAGAATTATGAAGAAAAAAATCATAATCGCATTGTCTTTGATAGCACTCATTGTGGGCTATTCTTGTCAGGAAGATTTGGAGGTAGTTGACCCTATGAGTCAGGATGTAGGAAAAGGGCGTTTATCGGTGGCTCAATTAGATGCCGAGTCAGCTAAGTCTCTATTTGAGATAATGAACAATATAGTTGAGTTGCCCTCTTGGGCTGAAAAGGAAGAATGTAATGATTCGGATTGTAAGCAACATGCTCATTCTGAGGTTGAAATTCATTCTGACTCGTGCAAAAATGATAGTTGCATACACAATTTATATGGATGTATGCATAATGATTCCTCAAACAAGCAAATGAGGTATAAGGCACGTTCGGACTTGCCGGAATTAAAAAAGAGTAATATTCGTTTGGAATGGGATAATGCGCGTGAGTGGTCGGATAACAAGGCTAAATATGTAGAGGTTTCATTGAATGTGGGTGGGAAATTATATGCATTAAAGAAATGGAAGCAGAAAAATGAAAAGAAGACGCAAAATGAGCGGAGTAAGGTAGAATGTATGTTTGTTTTTGAACAAAAGCATGGTACGGAGCAAGTAAATTCTTATATAGTAACACTGATAGGTACAAAAGAGTATTTGAAAAAGAATAAAGAAAAGGTGAAAGGACTCCGCCACAAACCCAATGATGGTAAATTTACTGGTTATGTTTATAAATCAGATTTAAATGGACATATAAAGCAAGGATATGGTTATACCGATGGTAAAATAACACATAAGATATTTAGTGGCCGTGTTTTTCGTAACAAAGCAGTTCCGGAGAATGTCACATATTTGCAAATGGGTTTATTTGATATGGCTGTAAATGCCTCTTCATATTCCTTAGGCTGGGAGTATTACTGTCCTGTTTGTGGAAACGAACATGAAATGGATGATGATGGACAGTGTGATTATATTATAGAATATTGCAGAAACTGTAATCAACCTGTAGACGATTGCGAATGTTGTTATTCTTGTGGACAATACCCATGTGAATGTTGTTATAATTGTGGAGATTATCCATGTCGGTGCTGCTATAATTGCAATCAATATCCATGTCAATGTTGCTATGTCTGTGGAGAGTATCCTTGTCAATGTTGTAAAATTTGCAAGGATTATCCATGTACTTGTAATGATTCGAAAGATTGTCCTAATTGTGGATATGATCCATGTATTTGTTGTGGGGTTTGTCATGAATATCCATGTTCTTGTACGCCTGTGGCTCCACCGCAAGATTGTCCAGGACTTAAATGTCCTAAATGTAATAATGTTATAGATGGTACACAAACGCGTTCTATTTGTGGTGTATGCAGTTGTGATTGGTGGAAAGGTGGACATTCTAATATTATAGATAATGCTTTAAAAGGTTTGGGGCTTAGTGATAGCCAGATACAAGAGCTAAATAAGGGAGGTCAATATCTTGACGACCATTGTCAATCTCGTGATCAGGCTCATATGCATGCAATGAGAGGAGTAAATCAGTCTGTTGATGAAGCGGTTTCTGCGATGAAAACATTTTTTATGGAAGGAATTAATTTATTTAGAGATTATTATGATTATGAGTGTTTGGGAATGTCTTTACATTGTGTAATGGATACATATAGTCCTCCCCATCAATTTAAGACATGGGATGGAAAAATATGGGAATATCTTCCTCATCTTAAGGAAAGTACAAAATACTATCCAGATGATGCAGCCAGAGCAATTGAAGCAGTTCGAGATTTATATATAAAAATAGAAAAAGGAGAAGATGCAGCTTTGATTTTTGAAGATTGGTTAAAACAATTTAAGATAGAATATCCTGATATTTTTAAATAATATTTGATGGGGATCTGATATAGGAGTTTAGAATACCTATATCAGATTTTAAAATAGAAATGTATAATAAGCCTTTCATTTGAAGTTTTTTTATTTTTGATAACTAAATACATCTGATTGTTGCTATTTATAAAATGAAAATAGTACTTAATATATGAGAAAAGTCTTGATATTATTCCTATTGTTATTATTGACTAACACAATAGGATTGTTCTCTCAGAATAAACTTACAGGTGTTAATTTATCATTAACATCTAAAATCTGTACACAGCCTTTTGATCAGGATACACCTTCAATTGAGGAACAAATTACTTATTTGAATATTGGTATAGATTCTAAGGTGGATCATTTATATGGATTGGCTTCTAATTTATTTGCTTTACGGTCAAATTGTATTAAGGGAGTATCTGTAGCCGGTTTTGGACATCTTAATCATTTGTGTGGCGAATATGATGGCGTTTGTATCGGAGGGATTATGAATATGTCTCCCAGCGGTGTAAAAGGATTACAGATAGCTGGTGTGCTTAATAGTGCTGATAATATCGCTGGAATACAAATTAGTGGCTTATTGGGGTTTACCGATGAGTTACGAGGGATGCAAATCGCTCCGTTCAATATTTGCGGTGATTGTAAAGGGGCACAGATCGGTATAGCTAATTGTTGGCTTGGCGAGAAAGCGACTCTTTTCCAATTAGGTTTAATCAACTTCAATCGTTTCACAAAGATAGGAAAGAGAGACAATAGCGTTGATAATGTTTTCGGAGTACAAGTTAGCGGATTAATAGGTATAACTGATGCCTTGAGAGGAGTGCAAATTGCTCCATTTAATTTTTGTGGCGACTGTAAAGGGGGACAAATAGGAATTGTAAATTATTGTTCTTCGGAAGAAAAGTCTACTATTTTCCAGTTGGGTCTAATTAATCTCAATCGTTCCACAAAGATACAAGCGATGATCTTTGGTGGGAATAGTTCACTAATGAATGTGGGCATTCGTTTTCGAGGAAAATTGTTTTATAATATGGTGGGTATGGGTACTTATTCTTTCCATTTGAATAATAAGTTCTCATGGAATTTATCCTATCGTAGTGGTCTTTGGCTACCAATTAATAAATATTTAGACATAAGTGGTGATATAGGGTATCAACATTTGATGACCGGGAAAAATCGTAATGAATCCCTTCCGGGAAGTCTGTATGCTTTGCAGGCACGTTTAAATTTGGAGTGTAAGATTAGGAGCAAACTGTCTTTGTTCTTGTCCGGTGGGTATGAGGTAATCCGTCATTATGGCAGAAACAAAACCCATTCCCATCAGCCGATTATAGAAGGGGGTATTATCTTGTTTTAATCATTGATAGAAGTAGAATATGAAGCAATTATTTTTAATCCTGTTTTTTACTACATCTTTAGTAGTAGAATCTTTTTCCCAATCTGGTTATGTTTCTTTAAAAGAGTGTAACAATGATACTTTGAAGTACATGGAGGTGAATTTTATTACCCATAAAGATCGGTATATTAATCAGCCTTTCTCAATGTTTACAGATGAATTTGAGCTTGACATTTATTTGCAAAGCCCCTTTAATGGTCGCCTCCCTGATAAATCTAAATATTGGGGGGCAAGCATGACTTATGTTATGGAAGATTATTACTACTGGAGGGACAAACGTCCTCTTTATTTTATTTATGTAGAATTTGAAAGACCTTATTTGAAAAATGGGGAAGATATTCATTATTCTATCAGGAAGTCAATACCTAATCTTTATCGTTCCTTATTTAAAGATCAGGTGGTAAAAGATCTGGAAATTCGTTTGGTAGAAAACGATCCTCGTAGTTGGAAAGAAGTAGATCGTTATTAGGTCTGTTTTTTATCTGAAGCGCATTTAAAAGCGCTTCAGATATTCTTTCATTATCTTTGTTATAAACGAAAGGTTTTGATGTATCAACCAATTATATATAAGGAGGTATTATCTTGTTTTGATGGCTAATTTAGATTTGTTAAAATGAAAAAGAGATTTATATTAACTGTTGCTATTGTGTTAAGTCTATTTATGCTTATTTCCCGGAATGAGCATATAGGAATTAATCTTTCCCTGAATTCAGATGTATGTACTTTGCCTATGGAAACCAAACAAACCTGTTATTTAAACCTTGGTTTTTCTTCGGATATGTATTGTTTGAATGGATTGGCTGTCAATGTGTTGGGTAGTATGGTGTATGAGGCAAAAGGAGTAGCTGTTTCCGGGTTATACATTTTTAATCATACCGCGCATGATTATAATGGTTTGTTTCTTTCCGGAGGAATAAATTTTACGGCAGGTGTATTGCATGGGATACAGATAGCTGGGATCATGAATAGTCTTGGAGAAATTTATGGAACACAAGTATCGGGAGTGTTCAATTTGGCTGAAACATTGCGTGGAATACAGTTTTCCGGTTTGATTAATTCTGCAGGTGACGGAGCTGGTGGAATGATAGCACCGGTCAATGTTACTTCGGGAGAGTTTAAAGGAATACAGATCGGCTTATTTAACTACTCAGAAACGTATACATTTCAGATTGGTTTGATTAACATTAATAGGTTCACTTTAGATTGTTGGGAATGGTTGTCGAATTTACTCACTTCAATTACTTTTTCGTAAGTTATAAAAACTATTTCTATTATTTTATTATAAACGATGCATATGAGAAAAGCTTTGATATTACTCTTATTATTGAGTGCTGCGGTAGGATTATTCTCTCAGAATAGATGTTTCGGTGTTAATTTGTCTTTAGGTTCTAAGGTTTGTACGCAGCCAATGAGATCCTTGGATTTGGAGAATATACGACGCGATTCCATCAAGTTTATAAAAGGGCAAACTACTTATTTGAATATTGGCGTGAATTCTAAAGCTGATAAACTATATGGATTAGCTTTTAATTTATTAACTCTACGTGCTGATTGTATCAAAGGAGTTTCTATTGCTGGTTTTGGGAACATTAACCATTATTCAGGTGAATATAATGGCATTTGTTTAGGGGGAATTATGAACATGTCTCCTGATGGTACTAAAGGGTTACAAGTGGCTGGATTAATCAATAGCTCTGATAATATATTCGGGATACAAGTTAGTGGATTAATGGGTATAACCGATGTTTTACGAGGAGTACAGATTGCCCCACTTAATTTTTGTGGTGATTGCAAAGGGGTACAAATTGGTCTGGTAAATTGTTGGTTGGGTAAGGAGGTCAATATTTTCCAGTTAGGTCTCATCAATCTCAATCGTTCTACAAAGATACAACCGATGATTTTCGGTGGGAATAGTTCCTTGATGAATGTGAGTGTTCGTTTCCGTGGAAAGTTATTTTATAATATGGTTGGCGTAGGTGCTTATTCTTTCCATTTGAATAATAAGTTCTCATGGAATTTATCCTATCGTAGCGGTCTTTGGCTACCAATTACCAAATTCTTAGACATAAGTGGTGATATAGGGTATCAACATTTGATGGCCGGGAAGAATCGTAATGAATCCCTTCCGGGAAGTTTGTATGCTTTGCAGACACGTTTAAATTTGGAGTGTAAGATTAGGAGCAAACTGTCTTTGTTCTTGTCCGGTGGGTATGAGGTAATCCGTCATTATGGCAGAAACAAAACCCATTCCCATCAACCGATTATAGAGGGAGGCATTATCTTGTTTTGATGGTTAATTTAAATTTGTTTCGATGATGAATAATTATTTACGAGAAGTTATAAAGAGTATAAATTACAATACCGTTTTATCACAAATGTTTTTCTTCTTGTTGTTAGGATTTCATGCTCATGTAAGAGAAGTTTCAAGAGTTTCTCACTTATATTTCTATCCTGGATTCTCTTTTATATTTATGGCAATAAACCTATCGTTTTTTGTATGGTTTAGAGACTCAACCTGGAAGCTATGGTATATTTGGCGTATTTTTTGGATTATTCTGTGGAGCACATTAATGCTTTGTCCTTCTGTTGAAGAATATGTAATATGCTATTTTGATAATTGATCGTTTTATTTTTAACTACAGAAAATGGTTATCAAATTTGTAGATATAAAGTGGCTACTGGCAGGTATTATTTTTTTGCTTTTACCTTTTTTTACCTCTTTCAGACACCTGATAGAAGAAAATCATTATGTAATGTTATTGGGGGGCTGCTTCATTCTATTGTGTGCAACTTTGAGCATAAACCGAGCCGAGTGGATACCGTTGAGCATGACAGATATACTTGTCTTACTATTTGGAGGATGGATACTTATGACTACTTTTCTTTGGAATGAACGGAGAGTTTCGGATGAAAATATTGTTTTGTGGATTGTTGCCGGTGTTTTTTATATCAGTGGACGTATTTACGGATCATCCTCGCAACGTATATGGATATATGTAGTAATTGCTTTGGGTGGTTTTATACAATCCATATATGGCTGGTTGCAATATATAGAATGGCTGCCTTCCAATCATCTTTATTTTTCAGTAACAGGTAGTTTCTTTAATCCTGCACATTTAGGGGCATATACCGGGCTTGCAATATGGGCTTTTTTCTTTTTAATAAAGGCTGTTTATAACCAAAAACGATGGTCATTATTGGGAGGTTTGCTTTTAGCTGTATTACCTGTTATAATGTTATTTATAATTATACAATCTCGCGCATCCTGGGTGGCTTTATTTCTGTCTTTTATAGGTTTCTATTATTTCTGCAAGAGAAGGAAAATACGTTTTCGATTTTTTTTATGTTCCTTGTTGGTCGTTACGTTGTTAGCTGTTCCTCTTTATAATTTGAAGAAAGATTCGGCAGACGGTCGTCTTTTTATTTGGAGGGTTAGTAGTGAATTGATAAATGAAGCTCCATTAACAGGAAAAGGAGCCGATTCTTTTCCTGCCGGATATATGTTGGCGCAAGCTTCTTATTTTAAGGAAAACCCAAATTCAGAACATACGAATCGTGCTACATCCAACATTCATGCTTTTAACGAGCCTTTGCGTATCTGTTGTGAATATGGTATCATCGGACTGTTAATTTTTCTTGTATTTTTTGTTACTCTGTTTATTTCCCGGTCTGATTGTTATATTCGTACTATACTTTTGTATTTATGTATTTTTTCCTGTTTTTCTTATGTAGGGGAAGTTTCTTCTTTATTGATAATGGTTGCATTTCTTTGGGGAGTTACATCCGGAAGTGGAAAGAAGAAAATAAAAGGTTGTGCATGTAGATACAGGAATTTTCTTCGAACCGGTATGATTTCCTTTGCATGTTTGATGGCTGTCTGGGCATGTTGGCGGTATCAGAGAGTTCTGTCCGGATATGTTTTTGCCAAACAATATAATAGAAGTTATATTTTAAATAATGCCCATTATTTATATAAGAATGAGCAATACACAGAGGCCTTACCCTTTTTACAACGGGGGGCTGAATTGCTGCCAAGTCCCGATCTTTATATCGATTTAGGAAATTGCCTTATGTATCTGGAAAGATATACGGAAGCGGAAAAAGTAATATTAACGGCTATATATATGGTTCCGGGACATATACTTCCACATTATTATCTTTTTCGGTTTTATGTAGAAACCGGGAATGATGAAAAAGCAAAAGAGTTGGGTGAGAAGATTCTTGTAGGTGAATATAAGTTGGAAGGGTCTGTTGCAATGGAAGTAAAACACTATGTGCGAAAATATCTGGGAAAGTAGAGAGTTTCAATGTGAATTTATAAATGTCTAAAGAAATAATTGTATTAGTTTAAAGCTGGATTTTCTTACTTATAAAAGTACGTATTTAAATGTGTGTTAATTACCTATTTAAGGCATACTTAAAATGCATAGTTTGTACTAATAAAGTACGTACTTTTATAATGTAAATATACAAAAGGTTAAAAGTGTGATTTTTATAGTTTTATCAGAGTTTTTTTTGTAATATGTTTTTGTAGCACGGAAGTAGCAAGATACTTTCTGTACGTCTTTCCCGGGATTAATTAATTCGATATTGTTTGAGAGCAGACATGTGTCGGATTGAGATGGTGATCTATGTAAGTATCTTATAATCAGTGGTTATAAAAGTGTACAATTTTATCATACAAGAGTGTACAGAGATGTATAGCAAGAATGTACACTTTGGCATGACAAGAATGTACACTCTTGTCTGATAGAGAATCGATGTTGATATTTTGCCTATAATATAAACGGATTTTTCTATTACAGAATGAATCGGATAATTTTCTTCTGTGTATGTTTTTTGTAAATTATTGCGCTTAAATGTCCTGCGAATATCCAAACTTACTTCTTTTTGCTTTTTATTTTCCTTTGAGATAGAATTTATAATCATTGATACAAGTCTGAAAGTCCGGTAAAGACAAAGCAGCTATCTTAGCGCTAACTTTAAAAGAAACACGAATGAAAAGCTTTTTAATTACCGTTTTAGTATCTCTTGCCTTTATACAGGCAACGGCACAAGTTCCCGGGAAAGTACCTTCTTCCTGGGCCAAAGAAATAGCTCATACAGTAATGACGCGTTATCCTTCGGCACTGACTATTCCTTTCAAACCATGGTGTTATCCGCAAGGCTATTTTCTTATGGGACTGGATAAGCTGTGGCGCTCTACCGGAGACAGAAAGTATTATGATTACATGATGAACTGGGCCAATGAAGTAGTGCGTCCGGATGGAAGCCTCGTTTATTTCAAAGGACGAAGTATGGACGATATGATGGCTGGTTCTGTTGTCGTCTGGGCTTATCAGCAAACAAAAGAAGAGAAGTTCAGGAAGGCTGCCGATATAATTCGGAAGAGTTATGACGACTATCCGCGAACGTCCGACGGAGTGTTTTGGCACGGACGGGGAACCGTTGGGCAGATATGGGTGGATGGTGTTTTCATGGGACAGATGTTCCTTACAAAATACGGACACTACATTGGCGATACGGATTATTGCTTCGATGAAGCTTCCCGTCAGCTAATAGGGATGTATACGCATCTGAGAAAGGGAGAGTCCGGTTTGCTTTATCATGGCTGGGATGAAGATAAAGATGCCCGGTGGGCGGATCCGGTGACGGGTATGGCGCCGGAGGTATGGAGCGAAGGGCTTGGCTGGTATGCTTTAATTATGGTAGAGACCTTGGAGATATTTCCAAAGACTCATTCACAATATAAGAAACTGGTCGCTATTACACAAGAACTGATGCAAGGACTAAAGAATTGTCAGGATCCGGTCACCGGACTATGGTATCAGGTGGTAGATAAAGGTGATCAACCCGGTAATTGGCAGGAAACTTCCGGTAGTGGGATGTTTGTATATGCTTTGCAACGTGCCATAGAACTGGGAATCATTCCTGCCGGAGAATACAAGAATTGTGTGGGAAAAGGATATATGGGATTGCTTTCTAAAGCAAAAATAAGTTCTGTAGACGGATTGATTGATTTGCAAGATGCCAATAACGGATTGGGTATTCAAAAAGACTATCAGACTTATGTGACCCGTCCGAAGAAAATGAATGGGCAGGAAGTGATTTCTTCTTTCCTCTGGGCAACCTGGATTGTAGAGAATAGTAATCAATATCCGTATCTGGAATATTGCAAAACATTCGCTTGTACGGATTATTCGCAAGGGAAGGCTTTTATCTTTGAGAACGGGAGAATTGTCTGGGAACACGATGCACCGCTTTCCAATGATTTGTGGGTATTGGAGAATGGAAATATACTTTTCACTACCGGACAGGGAGTGCTTGAAGTAGACCGGAATAAAGATATTGTTTTTCATTATACATCTAAAAGTCATATCTTTGCCTGCCAGAGATTGAAGAACGGAGATACATTTATAGGTGAATGTAATTCCGGTCGTTTGCTGGAGGTGAATCCGAAAGGAGAAGTTGTAAAGGAAGTATGTATTCTGCCTCCGGGTGTAACGGATGGTAAGAAGTCGTTTATCCGTAATGCCCGCAGGTTGGACAACGGACATTACCTGGTGGCACATTATGGTGGTAAACGGGTAGTGGAGTATGACGAGAATGGCAAATCGTGCTGGGAAGTAGAAGTTTCCGGTGGAGCACATTCTGTTATCCGGTTGGACAATGGCAATACACTTGTTGCGGTGGCAGATGCAGACAAGAATCCCCGCATTATGGAGTTTGATAAAGCAGGGATAGTGGTCTGGGAATTGTCGAACAGAGATCTGAAAGGAAAGCCGTTGAAGTTTCTCAGTGGTATGCAATACTTGCCGGGAGTAGGATTGCTGTTTACTAACTGGCAGGGACATGGAGTGAAGGATAAAGCCCCTCATATGTTTCTTGTGGACAGACAGAAAAATATTCTTTGCACATTTGGACTACACGATTCTATACAAACGCTTTCTTCGGTGTATATTCCCGGTAAAGGGTGTTTTCATTGACAAATGGAATAATAGTTTAAGCTTATGGGATAATTCTAAAAGCTGAAAAGAAACTAAACTTTTATTTTTGCGCACTGCTAAGAGATCCTTTATTATACACCTTATAACAAATTGAGTAGTTTATGAAATGCTTTTATTATTTGCTTTTGACTTGTTTTCTGTTCTCATGTGCGGCGTCGGGACCCGACCCGGTAGTGAAAGCATTAAGACAGGAGATATTGAAACGTGCAGAACAGAATCTGGCAGAGAAACCAGTAACAGTGACTTCCTTTATTGCTGAACGTAGTATGGGTGGATCGCATGATTTCTTTTCTGAAGGAGATTATTGGTGGCCTGATTCATTGAATCCCGACGGGCCGTATGTACGTCGTGACGGAGAAACCAATCCGGATAACTTTGTAGCCCATCGGCATGCGATGGTGCGTTTTAGTGTGATTACCGGTAATTTAACTTCTGCCTATCTTATTACACAGGATAAGAAATATGCTGATGCAGCCCTTCAGCATATACGTGCCTGGTTTGTGAACAAAGAGACGCGAATGAATCCGAATCTGTTGTATGCACAGGCTATAAAAGGGATTGCTACCGGGCGTGGAATCGGGATTATTGATACGGTTCATCTTATCGAAGTAGTTCAATCACTTTTACGTCTTCAGCAGGCAGGCGTACTTTCTGCTGAAGATACTGAGGCTACCAAAGAATGGTTTGCATCTTATCTGAACTGGATGGCAACACATCCGTATGGTATCGATGAGATGAAGGCGAAGAATAATCATGGTACTTGCTGGGTGATGCAGGCAGCAATGTTTGCCAAATATACCGGAGATGAAAAGATGATGAAATTCTGTTCGGACCGATACAAGGAAGTATTGCTTCCCGGACAAATGGCGGAGGACGGTAGTTTTCCGTTAGAACAGGAGCGTACCAAACCATACGCCTATTCGCTTTTCAATCTTGATGCTATGACTATGATATGCCAGATCTTATCTACAAACGATGATAATCTCTGGGAATATACAACGGTGGACGGACGAAATATTATTCTGGGTATTTCTTATCTTTATCCTTTCGTAGCGGATAAGAGTAAATGGACATTGGCACCGGATGTGATGTGTTGGGAAGAGTGGCCTGTTGCACATCCGTTTCTGCTTTTTGGTTCTGTGCAGTTGAAAGATGAAGCCATTTTTGATACCTGGCTTAAACTGGAGCACTTTCCGACAAATAATGAGGTGGTACGCAATTTGCCTATACGCAATCCTATTATCTGGTTATAAAAATGTTACATATGAAAACACAAACTATTTTCGTTTTGCTATTTTTAGGAAATATATTGTTGCAGCCAATGATGGCGCAAACCAATCGTGTGACTACTACACGTACTACCGGTACGACTGTAGAGAATGGAGTAACAATGATGGTTACTCAGGAAACCACTATCCGTTACCGGCGAACAACCTCACAAGGGGTACCTGATGCAAAGCTGGGCTATACGCCCGGTGAAACACCTATGAATCTGGCATTGCCACTTGCCGAAACGGTGATGGCACGTTATCCTGACTATCGGTTGGCATACTGGAAAGACTATACGTATGTACAGGGATATATGTTTGAGGCAATGGACCGGTTGGGACAGTTAACCGGTAATCCGGATTATCTTGAATATATCCGGAGATATATAGATTATTTCGTAGATGATGATGGAAATTATAAGGGTGGGGGACTGACCAATCTCGATAACTTCATGACAGGCTCTGCTTTTTGTACACTATACGCTCGCACAGGCAATGAAAAATATAAGAAAGCTGCTTTACAGATATTAAAAGCTGTGGACGACTATCCCAGTTCCGACGGACAATTCTGGCATGGAAACCGGAGCCCGAATATGTGGATTGATGGTGTTTTTATGATGCAGATGTTCCTCATCCGTTGCGGACAATATGTGGGAGAGGCTGATTATTGTTATAATACGGCTTGCCGTAATATTATCGCTGCTGCCCGGCATCTTCAACGCCCGGACGGACTGGTGCTACATGCATGGACTACAGAACCGGAGAAGGCTGTCTGGGCTGATAAACAAACAGGTTTGTCGCCCGAAGTATGGAGCGAAGGTATGGGGTGGTACACATTGGTGGTTCCGGAGTTGCTTGCCGTGTTGCCGAAAACTCATCCGGATTACGAGAGAATACTCGACATATATATGAAGATGTGTCAGGGATTAAAGTCTGTGCAGGACAAGTCTACCGGTGGTTGGTTTATGGTCGTAGATAAGGGTGACAATCCATTGAATTTTATTGATCCTTCGGGTACTGCAATGTTTGTTTACTCCCTTCGGAGGGGCATTAATTTGGGCTTACTGAAACTAAAGGAGTATATGCCTGTTGTCACTAAAGGATACGAGAGCCTGCGCCCTTTTATACAAGTTAACGAACAGGGATTGCTCGATGTAATAGGAGCTTGTGATGGAGTGGTTATTAAGAAGAATTTCACAGAATATGTGACTGTACCCAAGATACTCAATGCAAAGGAAGCCGTGGCAGGAGTGCTATGGGCGGCTGTAATAATGGAATCGGATAAATTAATGATAAATAATGAATAAGAAACAGATATTGACAATTTCTTTTCTGACTACTGCCCTTGTGGGAGTTGCCGGTGAAGTGAATCAAATGGTAAATGATACCGTTCGTTTGGATGAAATAGTGGTGACCGGGACTATGACGGAAGTGAACCGGAAGTTTTTACCGATGACTGTCACTTCTTTGGATAAGCAGGAGTTACAAGGACGCTATACCAGCTCTGTTCTGACTGCACTTTCAGAGCAGGTCCCCGGAATGTTTGTTACCGGGCGTGGTGTGATAGGGTATGGGGTTGCTAATGGTGCAGCCGGTGGAATGAGTATTCGTGGTATAGGTGGTAGCCCTAATACGCAGGTGTTGGTTTTGATTGACGGACATCCCCAGTATATGGGTATGATGGGGCATCCGTTGCCCGATGCCTATGAATCGGCTATGGCTGAAAAAATAGAAGTGGTACGCGGCCCGGCTTCTGTACTTTATGGTTCCAATGCGATGGCAGGGGTTGTCAATATTGTTACAAGAAAACAGCAACAAGATGGGGTGCATACCTATGGTCGTGCAATGTATGGTTCATACAATACCTTTCATGCTGAAGCTCACAACGCCTTTCGGCGAAAGGGTTTCAGTTCTTTTGTTTCATTGAATTATAATCGTACAGACGGACATCGTGAGAATTCCGAATTTGACCAGTATGGGGGATATGTTAAGTTAGGGTATGAATTTTCTTCTCATTGGAATGTGTTTGCAGATGTGAATGCCACTCACTATAATGCTGCCAATCCCGGATTAGTATCGGCTCCTATGATTGATAATGATGCAGAGATAACCCGTGGCATGACTTCTTTTGCACTATCCAATTCGTATGCCCGTACATCCGGTGCTTTGAAGTTTTTCTATAACTGGGGAAATCATCAGATTAATGACGGATATACCGCAGGCGGTAATCCCCAGAAAGAACTGTATCACTCTACTGATAATATGTTGGGGCTTTCTCTTTATCAGTCCTATTCCTTCTTCACCGGCAATGATATAACAGTAGGGATTGACTATGCCCGTTACGGTGGTCATGCCTGGAATACTCCTTTGGCAGAAGGTGGTAAAAACAGTGATATATTATCTTCTACTTATATAAATGATGTAGCCGGATATATTAATTTTCGTCAGATACTGGCAGAGAGATTGACATTGAACGCTGGTCTTCGGCTGGATTACAATGATAAGTCGGGCAAGGAGTTGATCCCTCAAGTGGGTCTAAGTTATATTGCTACTCCTGGCACAGTATTAAAAGCCATTGTAAGCAAAGGTTTTCGTAATCCTACGATTAGAGAAATGTATATGTTCAAACCTCAAAATCCAAATCTGAAACCGGAGAGTTTAATGAATTACGAAGTATCTGTAGGTCAGAGTTTTTGGGATAATGCTTTGCGTTTTGACCTCAATCTGTTTTATATAAATGGAAAAGATATTATCTTTACGGACACAAGCACTGGTTCACCTGTGAACCGTAATATAAATAAGGTGAAGAATTATGGTATGGAACTGGCTACAGTCTGGCAATTGAACAGTTATCTGGGATTGAATATGAACTATAGTTATTTGCATATGAAGTATCCTGTTCCGGCTGCTCCGGAACATCAGTTATACCTGGGTGGACGCTATGCCCGGAGTAATTGGAGTGTAACTACAGGATTGCAATATATCAATGGTCTGTATACAGCCATAAGTAGTACAACCACTGAAAACTACTTGTTGTGGAACGTCCGCGCAGCCTATTCTCCCATTAAAGTATTGGAGATTTTTGTGAAAGGAGAGAATCTTCTGGGACAGAATTATGAGATTAATTCAGGCTTTCCTATGCCGGGAGCTACCGTATTCGGAGGAATCAGTATAAACATTTGAAATAAAACACCATGAAGAAAATTGTATTTTGTTTAAGCCTGCTTATGTTTGTCATATCGGTTGTGCACGCAGCTGATGCGGATGAACTTATGCGTATCCGGCAAAATTATGTTCGCTCTTTACTTCCTCCTTCAGGAGGCGAACAGGAAGACTTAGTTCGCTATTTGCAGCAGATCTCTCCGGAAAGTGAGATGTCTGATCAGGTAGTAATGGAGCTGCATCAGCTTTATCCTTTTGATTTAAAAAAAATACAGAGATATCTCTCTTCTCAGAAAGCGGATGGAACCTGGCCTGATATTAATTATGATGATAAGAAACGTTCGGGATGGGAACCCAAGATGCATGCCGAGCGCATATTGGAACTTGCCAAACTTTATCGTTCGGACAAGACGGAATATAAGGGTTCATCAGAGGTATCAAAAGTAATCCACGCCGCATTGAATTATTGGTTTGCCGCAAAACCTGTTTGTTTGAACTGGTGGTACAACCAGATAGGTATCCCCAAAACGATGGGTGCTGCTTTTATTCTTTTGGAAGATGAACTGTCTACGGCAGAAAAACAATCGGCTATTGAGGTATTGGAACATGCCAAATTTGGTATGACCGGACAGAATAAAGTTTGGTTGGCAGGTAATGTGCTGATGCGTGCTTTGTTGCAAAATGATTATCCTTTGGTGAAAGAAGCCCGGGATATTATTGCTTCTGAAATAGTGACCGGTGGAAAAGAAGGAATTAAAGAAGATTGGAGTTTTCATCAACATGGTGCTCAACAGCAATTTGGTAATTACGGATTATCATTTTTATCGGGTATGAGTTTCTTTGCCGGGTTATTTTCCGGTACTTCATTTGCATTTGATGATAAACAAATGGAGATATTGAATACGTTGCTTGCCGACGGATATCGTTGGATTATCTGGCGGGGAGAGATGGATATAAATTCTCTTGACCGGCAATTATTCCACAATGCACCTATTCACAAAGCACTGAGTGTGGGATTTGTGGCCTTGACATTGGGAAACAAAGAGTTTGTTGCTGATAATTTTCCTCCTCGTAAATCGGGAAGCACATTTACCGGACATAAACATTTTTGGCAATCGGACTATACTATTCACCGTCGTCCGTCATGGATGGCTTCAGTGAAGATGTCTTCTGAGCGGGTGATTGGTTCCGAACAGGTAAATGAAGATAATTTATTGGGATATTACATGGGTGACGGAGCCACTTATATTTATGAAGATACCAATGATTATTTGAATGTATTTCCTTTTTGGGATTGGAGAAAAATTCCTGGCATAACATCCTACGAAAGTATTGAACCTGTGCGATGGAAAAGGGGAAAACAAGCTGTTAATGATGTATCTTTTGTAGGAGGTGTATCTGACGGAAAACAGGGAATGACCGTTATGGACTTCAACCGGGATGGTATACAGGCTCGTAAGGCGTGGGTGATGACAGACAATTTTGTACTTTGCCTGGGGGCAGGTATACAGTCTGACTCAACACTTGCCGTTACCACTTCTATTGATCAGCGTTTGAAACGGGATAATCTGCTCGTGCTGCAAAAAAAACAATGGAAAACGATAGAAGGTATGCAGGAATTTGATGGAAAAGAACAGCGCTTCTTTCATGGAAATACCGGATATATTCTTTTCGGGAATTCTTCTGTAAAAAGTATAGCCTATTCGGAGAAACGTACGGGGCAATGGCGTGATTTTATGCAGATGTATCGTCCGCAACCGGTAGAAGGAGAAGTTGTATCTTTGCATATTGATCATGGAGTGCATCCGCAGAAGGTTACTTATCAATATATTCTTCTTCCGTCTGTTAGTAGTGACCAGACGGAAGCGTTTGATCTTTCTTCTGTTAAAGTAATACGTAATGATGAAAGTACCCAGGTTGTTTTTGCTGCAGGCAATTATTATATAGCTGCCTACCAACCTATAAAAGTAAAATTGGCTTCCGGGCTTTCTTTTGAAGCTGTTACACCGGGAATTTACATGATTATGCCTTCTGGTAAGAACTATAGGGTTGCCTATGCTGATCCAACACATCAACAGCCGGAAGCAATAGCTGTAATTAATAAAAAAGAGATTCGCTTTTCTGTTTCATCCGGGAAAATGGATGGGACAACTATTATACATTGAGAAATACGATTTACCGCTTAGGTTACAATCCTTTTTATTAATCTTCTTTTCTCCACCCAGAAGTACATAATCTGTTCTTTCTGGGTGGAGTTCTATTTTATGAGCAGATGGTTATAATTAAGGTAATATATAAATAGGGCACTTTTATTCAGGTTTTTAGGATGGTTGATTCATTTTTACAAGTCATTGATACAAATTAGAAAGCCTTTTTAGCATACATCGCTTATTTTTGTATTTGTAAAATGCAATGTATCAATATCTGTGTGTCCGCACACAAATATAAATTTTGTATTTAAATTGTTGATATTCAGTGGTGTTTTGTAATATTGATAGTGTTGATACAAATTCTAAAGCAATTGAGATGTTTCTTAAAATTCGTTACCAAGAATGTGCTTATGTTTGTGCTATCAAAAAACTTAAAAAGGATAAAATACCTGCTGTTAATTTAAGTCTAACTTAAAATTTATACTACTAATGAAAACAAGAAGAACACAATTTTATCCACCATGATGGTGGGCAGTCGTTATTTCTATTCTAAATTATTAATGTTTAATCTAATATTATTCTACAAATGAATGAAAAAGTGAGAAAAGAATCTCCGTTAGCCAGTATGCTATGGAAATTTATGTTATTTGTTGGCTTATTGTTGGGAGGTACATCTCAATTATATGCACAACAAAGCCAGGTGACTGGTTCTATTGTTGATGCCGAAGGAGAACCTATGATTGGAGTCTCTGTAAAAGTGAAAGGCGCATCTCATGGTACTATTTCTGATATGGATGGACATTTCAAATTAAGTGTACAGCAAGGGCAGACACTTGTGTTTTCTTACATGGGGTATATCACACAAGATATCAAATGGAAGGGACAATCTACTTTAAAAATTGTGATGCACGAAGATGCCAAAGCATTGGATGAAGTAGTAGTAGTAGGTTATGGTACAGCAAAGAAAGCAAATCTATCGGGAGCTGCAGTTAATGTAGATGCCGCCAAGATTGAGCAGAAACAGCCGGTAAATGTAATGGATGCATTACAAGGAGAGGTTCCCGGTGTGCAGATTACTGCTGTTTCCGGTGCTCCGGGTGCCGGATCAAGCATTCGTATCCGTGGTGTTTCGACCTTTGAAGCAGGAGGTACCGAACCTTTGTATGTAGTAGACGGAGTAATTGTTGAAAGTATAGATCATATCAATGCCAATGATATTAAATCTTTGGATATTTTGAAAGATGCTTCTTCAACATCTATCTATGGTGCTCGTGCTGCCAATGGTGTGATCATTATCACAACTAAATCCGGTGAAAGTGGTAAACCTCGTATAGATGTTCGTTATCTTAATTCTTATGGTATTCTTTCTAATACACTTCCACAGCTGAATCGTGCTGAACGCGAAATATTTGCAAATACAATTCAGTCTGTAGCCGGTAAAAATCCATTTGCTATGTTCAAGTCTAATAATGACTCGGTGAATATTCAGGGTACTACCAGTAACAATTATCAGGATGTGATTTCACAAACCGCTGTTCGCCATGATGTGAATGTGAGTATCAGTGGAGGTAGCGATAAGGTACGTACCATGACCAGCATTGGATATCTTGATGATAAAGGTATTATTCTGACCAGTTATGCAAAACGTTTTACAGGTCGTACTAAAGTGGATTATGAACCTTATAAATTTTTGAAATTTACTACTAATATTAATTTTACCTATCGTAAGGGAAATAATATCAGTGAAGGTAGTGTGTTTTATAATGCGATAAGACGACCCACAGAGTCTATTCTTTACTATCCGGATGGAACGTTGGTACCGGCTTATGGATCAAGCCCGTCAGGTAAACGGAATCCAATTCAGGAATTATTGGAGCGTACGGATGAAACTACTACGTATGAGGGACAATTATCGGAGATCATGGAACTTTCATTCCTTAAACACTTCAAATTTGTAGGAAGGGCAACGGTTTCGTTAAGTCATGCAGACCGCAAGCAATATGCAAGTGCTAATGTAAACAAAACGAAGAAAGAAGAAGTAGAAGCCGGATGGGATAAGGGTTCTGACCGTACTATTTGGAAAAAGAATTATTTGATAGATGGCTATCTTGATTATGCCCAGACTTTCAAACAGGCACATAATGTACATGTGATGATTGGTGGTAGTATAGAAGATAAGATGTCTCGTACAACTCTCATGGAAAGTGAGAAATATTTGAATAAGAACATGCTTGTACCGCAAGCCAGTACATTGACCGGCTATTCTATAACAGGAAATGGAAACAGCATGGTGTCTATGTTTGGTCGTGTAAATTATGACTATTATGGAAGATATATTGTAGAAGGTTCTGTTCGTCGGGATGGTTCGTCCAGATTCGGTTCTGAAAATCGTTATGGTGTATTTCCGGCCGCATCTGCTGCTTGGCGGTTCTCTGATGAGTTTTTCATGGATTGGTCGAGAACAGTACTTACCGATGGTAAAATTCGTGCCAGCTGGGGTATTAATGGTAACGACCGTGTAAGTGATTATGATACTTATACGCTGTATGCCGTAGATCCGGACTATAGTTATAATGGGGTAACAGGTGTTATTCCTAAGTCATCGGTAGGTAATGCTTATTTGAAATGGGAGGAAACTAAGCAGACGAATATCGGTCTTGACTTGACTTTCTTTGATGGGAGACTTTCATTTACAGGTGACTATTATGTGAAAAAAACAACTGGTTTGTTTAATAACGATGCTATTCCTACTGAAATCGGATTTAATAGTATGCGTGTGAATGCAGGTTCAGTGAAGAATGAAGGTTTTGAATTTAATATTTCGGCAACCCCCGTTCGTATACGTAATTTCTCATGGTATACCTCTTTTAACTGGTCTAAAAACAAAAATACAATTTTAAGTATTGTAGGTGAACCACGTGATTTTGAAACTAACTGGTGGATTGAACCGGGAATGGCTGCAGGTAATTTTTATGGTTACAGACACTTGGGAGTATATGCTTATGATGCAGACAATGCTTATGATGAAGGCTATAAGAATCGATTGATTCCGGTATTTAAGCGTGACCAATACAATAACGTAGTAATAAATAAAGTTGGAGGTCCCGAAGTACTTGGCTATACTTATGCTGATGGTACTAAGTATGAAGGAGAAATTTATCAGATGAAGGCCTCGGGAGTAGTATGTAAAGGGGGTGATGTAATCTGGGAGGATAAAGACCATAGTGGTAATATTGATGCCGGTGACAAACAAATATTAGGAAATGCGCAGCCTAAGTGGTATGCCGGATGGAATAATACATTGAAATATAAAGATTTTACTTTGAACTTCTCATTCTATATGAGTCATGGCGGTATGATTTACAATTCACTTCTACGCGATTTGACAAGTTATGGTGATAATACTTCCAATCCGGCTCCTTGTGGAGTTCTTCAGGGATGGAGATATCAGGGACATATCACTAACTGGTTTACTCCGGGACAGAATGCACGTACTACCGAGAATAATCGTACCCTAAGTAGTAACTATCTGGAGGATGCTTCATTTATTCGTCTGCAGAATGTACGTTTAAGCTATCAGTTGCCTTCGGTATATGCTAAGAAAGCATACCTGCAATCTGCACAAATTTATATCTATGGTTCTAACTTGTTGACCTGGACTAACTATCGTGGCTACGATCCTGAAATTACTACCGGAGGTGTATTGAACCCGGGTAATGATTCACAGAAGTATCCGAAAAAACGTGAATTTGGTTTTGGTGTAAATGTAAGTTTCTAAATGATTAAAACTATAATGAAAATGAAAAATTTTAAAATATTATCATGTTCAGTTTTATTGGCGGGAATGTCCCTCTTCTCTTCTTGTGAAGACTTCCTGACTAAAACTCCGATAGCTGATTTGAGCAATAAAGCTTACTGGACCAGTGAGTCGGATCTGAAAGCATGGAGAGCCGGTACATATAATGGAGTACAGAAAATTGTATCAAGTACTTTGTTGGCTTGGGGCGAATTACGTTCAGATGATTATTATATAACTCTGTATGCCAATGCTGCTTTACAACTTAACTCTTTGGATTCAAACGGAAGTTATTGTGACTGGGAAAAATTATACCAGGTCATAAACCGGTGTAACCTGGCTATCGAAAATATCCCTGCAATGGGGCTTCCCGAAGACGTGACCGGATCATATCTGGGGCAATTCCATGGCTTAAGAGCTTTGATGTATTTCTATGCAATACGTGTTTGGGGTGAAGTGCCATTGATTACTCAGTCATGGGATGGCGATTTGAATACTAAATATAACTCACGGGCTTCTTTGGAATCTATCTATGAAGTGATAGAGGACGATTTGAAAATTGCCATTTCATCATTGGGCAACGAGGGAGTTTACTATTTTAATCAGGGAGCTGCTTATGCATTGCAAACAGAGTATTTGATGTGGCGGAAGGATTACGCCGGAGCATTGAAAGCGTCGGATAACCTGCTGGCTTTGAAAAGGTATGAAATGGTAGGTAATACTACCGATTGGAAGAAAATATTTACAGATCCTACCAATAGCAAAGAGGCTATTTTCACTATAGAATGGGATTTTGAGAAAAATAACAATAATGGTTATGGTGGTCCGATTGGTGTTGGTGGTGGTAATGCTCATTACCAGTTGTCTAATTCGCTGTTTCAAAGAATGCTCCAGGACAAAAAGGATATTCGTTTTTGGGGAGTTGTAGATACGTTGAGTATATATAACGGACTGGATAAGCAAACTTTGACTCCGGGAAATTCTCAGATTATCTATGGAAGTACCGGTGCATTGGCTAATAAGTTGTGTAAGTTCTTCCCGGTGAAGTCTACAGATCCTGCTGTTGAATTTGATATTCCTGCTACTTCCGGTTGTGTTTTTGAAATACCTATTTATCGTTTTGCTGATGTTATGTTATTGCGTGCAGAAGCAATGATTCATGAAAATAAACCGGCTCAGGATATTATTGACATAGTCAATCAGGTGCGTAGTCGTTGTGGTAATACGATTGTTGCGAAGGTAGAAGATTATCCGGTAAGAACTGGTATGACGCAGTCTTCATTGGAAAAACTGGTATTGGATGAACGTCAGATTGAATTTTATGGTGAACCTAAGCGTTGGTTTGACATTATACGTACCGGATATGTGAACGAAATACTGGATCCACATCTATCTTATATTCAAGCAATGCGTGGTGAAGAACCTGTAGGTTTTGGCACTGATTTAAGACGGGTTCGTTTCCCGATAGCTAAGTCTGTCTTTACGTCCAATCCAACTCTGGTAGGACATCAGAATCCTCCTTATTCAGAATAATGACAATTAATAGCGTATAAAATGAAAAAGATAATATTAAATATAGCCTTATTGGTAATTCCAATATTCACATTTACAAGTTGTGAGTTATTTGGCCTGGATGTGCAAACTCCTTATGATTATGATTCAGAGAAAGGAACCTATGATAATCAGATTACTATGAATGCATGGGATTTCATGAATTCGCGTACCGATTTGTTTTCGTCTCTGATAGAAGCAATTAAATATTCGGGAGTTGATCCGGAATTATTCAAACAGCCTGATAGAACCTATCTGTTGTTGACAAATACGGCGTTGACCTCATCCAATAGCAGTGACAGGAGCTTTTGGAATGAGAATGCTTATCCGGATGAGTTTAATCCGGAGCAGTTAATTATTCCTACCAGCTGGGAAGAATTGGATAAAACCGTAGTGAAAAATATGATTATGTATCATATTATAAAGAAAGCTCTTTCGTATTATGAACTGACTGATTTGACAAAAGGAGTTATTACATTCTTTCCTACAGAATATGATTCTCCATATGGGTACATGGCTGTTGAAATGTTGAAAGAAGGTGCTCTTAGTATTTATTTCAATAACTACGAAGATCATTTTCAGCTGAAAATAAAACCTCGTACCAGTAATCTGCAAAGTCCTAACGGATCATATATTCACGTGATGGATAAATATATGCAGTATCCTACAGATAAAGAATTAGTATCTATTCCTATTTATGGAGCAAAATGATTATGAAAAGAATAAAATATTTATTGATGGTAGCCTTTGTGGCTTTAATGGCATCTTGCGATGATGATTATGTTGAAATAGACTCTTTGCAGGTGTTTGGTGAAGAATTTTTTGCCGGAGAAACTGTTAATGTCGGTATGTCAGTGAGAATGAGTGATCCGGACAAAGCCGATTATTATTGGGAATGTAACGGGGGAACTTTGTTACAGCGTCAGGGATATACAATGAATCAGTGGAAAGCACCGAGACAGTCGGGCAGATATACGATTAAATGTACTGTAACTTGTGGTGGAGCTAAAGAAACCCGACAAGCTGAGATTTGGGTGAATGGTTTGTTCTTTGACCGTTTTGGAGGGACAACGGCAACAGGATGGTCTAATTCAAATTCTGCTACTCAGATTCGTGACGGGCGCTATCAGTTGAATGTTACAACACCTAATGCTACTACTCGAAATTATGGTGAAGTACGTTATAATTTGAATCAAAAGGATTTTTATCCACCAATGTCCACTCGATTTGATTGTGGTATTGTAGGAGGAGCAACCAACACCAATAATCCTAAATATCCGGTAGATCCTGTTAAGTTTGTATATGGTGAGAATGCATGTGCAGTTGCTGTATCAGGTAATACGCCCTCTGTAGATATAACAACTACTTATTTTATCAGTGAAGTCCGTTTTGAGTGGTGGCCTAAGAACCATATTCTGGCAGCAGTACCATGGGGAACTAACGTCTATACGGATGTAAATGGTAATCCGGTAAGTTTTAATGCCGATGAATTTGATGCTATTATACGTTTCCAGTGGACACTGAAAGCTGACAGAGAAAACGGGCGTCCTACAGTTCAAACAGGTTGGGTGGCAGTACCGGTAAAAATACAGAATAATCTGTTGAAATATGACGTGGAAGAAAGCAAAACAGTTGGTTTGGCAATCAGTGAAGACTATACTATAAAAGCAATGGTAGGAACAACAACTCTTGCTACAAGTGATGTGATGAAGCAGTGGAGAGCTACTCATGACAATGCTGTTTTCCAGATAAAGGAATTTAAATATGTATATCCTCCATTGACACAAGTTTATCTGGATAATGTATTCTTCTATAGTGACGATATATTTGGAGGTAATTGATTGTTAAAAAGGTTATGAAACCGGGGGAGGAGATTTATTGGCCTCCTCCGGTAAGTATAAATCATAAATCAATATGCTAATGAAAAATTTGTTACTTTTCATTTTTGTTCTGGCTTTTTCCTGGCCCGTTGTTGCTCAGAATTCTAATGATACTATTGTAGGACGTTTGGTTGATGCTAAAGGGAAAGCAATTCGTAAAGCTTTGGTATCTGTTAAAGACGTAAAGACCGAGACTGATCGTTATGGTATTTTTCAGCTGAATAATGTTACTCTGCAAGATATACTGACAGTTATTTTGCCCAAAACAGAAAAAGAAGTGCAGGTTTCGGTAAATGGCATAGCCTATCCGAATATTGTTTTGGGGCCAGAAATTTCAGTGACGGAAGATAAAGGTGAAATCATGAAACTAATGTTACGTAGTCTGCGGCGTTCTCGTTCGGTATCGAGCACTATTGTGGTGACAGGTGAAGAACTGGTTGCTACAGGTGAAAGTAATCTCTTTAATGCTTTAGCAGGTAAAGTCCCTGGGTTTACAGTGGTAATGAAGGATAACGGAGATATCTCTGCACAATTACGTGGGTCTACTTCTATTAGCTTGGATACTTCTCCTCTTTATCTGCTGGATGGGACACAAGTCGAAAGACTGGATAATGTGAATATCAATGATATAAAGAAGGTAGAGATAAGTAAGGATAGTAATATGTATGGTGCCAAAGGTGCCAATGGAGTGATTGCTGTTACTCTGAAATAGTAATATGTAACCTTTTTATTTTTTATAATTATTAATTTAAAACCAAGTATCATGAAAAAAAGTACTTTAATTTTATTGGCAGCTTTATTTACTGCTAATTTATCTGCAGAAGAAAGAGTGGTAACCTCTCTTGCAGGAGATGCTGACACAGAGGGTAGCTTCCGTCAGGTGATGAACTCATTGGAAAATGGTGATATTGTGACATTCAATATACCTGAAGGTGATGAGATTGTATTGGAAGGACAAACCGGGTGTCCTAAAGCAGTTGGTAATGTATATGTTATTGATGGTATTAATAAAGCTACAGGTAATAAGATTACTTTTACAAGTACAGGTGATTCTTTTATCTTTTTCAAGGGTTTGGATGGAGCTACTGCTTCTCGAATGGATATTACGTTTCGCAATATAATAGTCAAAGGATTCATAAATGGAGGAAATGGAGCGGCATTTGCAGTAGGAAACTCTAAAACTGCATCTGAGGGTGATACTGAGAATTATGCGAATCTTAGATTAATCAATTGTGAAGTGAGCGATTGTTTAATAAATGCACCTGCAGATGGTAAAGCTTCCGGATGTGCAATCTTCAATAGTAGAGGAGTTAATGTTATTATAGACAAATGTGTGTTTGCGAATAATGAAATTATTTATCCAGAGGCTTTGCTTGGTACTAAATTAGCTCAAGGAGGAGCTGTAATTGGTACTACTGGAAATAATAATGGTTCATTCTTTATAACTAACTCTACTTTTTCAGGTAATAAAATAAATGTAGGAAGAGGAGGAGCTATTTTTACAGGATATGCGGCTACGTTGATTAATTGTACAATTGCGGGAAATTCTGGTGAAATAGGTGGTGGATTTTATGCACATAACAATCAACCGATGGTTCTTATTAATTCTATATTTTATAAGAATGTTTCTACAGGAACAGATATTGCTGGTGAAGATGTCAGAAGAAATAATGGTAGTTTTGAGATACATAATTGTCTTGTAGGCTCTGCTAATGAATCAGAAGGTGCAGCTGCAGTTGGTTTTACATTTGAAGGAAACAATAATATTACTGTAATTCCTGAGGTAATGAAAGTGTTTGAAAATGATGCAGCTCCTGAATTGAAAGATAACGGTGGTAATACACTTACAGTTGCTTTACATGCTACACAAAGTATGGCTGCTAAAGCAGGAACTGCTACTGTAGCAGGTTTTGATATTCCTACAGTAGACCAACGTGGTTATACTCGCGCTGCTAAACCTTGTATGGGTGCTTTCGAACTGGGTGGAATTGAGCCTGTAGGTATTCAGACTGCAACAGCCGATGCTAAATTTAACTATAGTGTGGAAAAAGGACGTCTGGTTATTGCAGAATCCGGCGAGTGCCGCATATTCAATACGCTTGGTGCTAAGATAACAGAGCTTACTATTAATGGTAGTGCTCCTATTAATCTTGAGTCGGGTATTTACATTGTTCGTTTTATGAATGAAGCTGGTACTTCTGTTGCTAAAGTACTGATACCATAAGTTTAATAATTATCAGGGTTCTTTGGTGAATATGGTTTGTCAAAGAACCCTGCTTCTTTAAAAAATAGAGAAAGATGAGATTAAAAAAGTATTTCTTATATGTTATCCTGACTTTTGTATCTGTGTCGATGTTTACTTCGTGTTCTTCGGATGACAAGGAGGAAGAAATAATTACTCCGAGTCTGAGTACTACTCCCACAGATGTGAATGTTAAGGCAAGTGGTGAGGAAGTAAATATTACAGTGAAAGCTACTTCTACCTGGACTACAGTAATTGATGATAAGGTAGACTGGGTTAAAGTTAAGTCATCGGATATACAGACCGGTAAATTAGTACTTACTATAGTTGCAAACACTACTCTTGAACCGCGTTCGACAAGTGTTATTGTAAAATTGGATAACACTGATTTGACAAAACCGATAAAGATTTCCCAAGCTGCTGCTAATGCCTCTTTGGTGGTAACTCCAATGGAAGTGGTTGATATACCGGCTGAAGGTAAAGAGTATACTTTTACAGTTGAGAGCTCTGCCGGAGTAGATTGGGAATATGAAATTCCTGGAGAACAACAGAGCTGGATAAAAGAAAAATCGAAAGCTGATAAATCACTCACACTGTCTTTTGAGGCTAATACAGGATCCCAACGCGGCTGTTATATTGTCTTTAAAGACAAAAACAAAAAGGCATCCAATTTTAACGTTAAAATAATTCAGTTGAAACCTGAGAATTTTGATCCCAATGATCCGATTCAAATGGGATACACTCTACAAGGAAGTATGAAGGGAAGTGCGGATTTGGTTGGTAAGGGGTATGCGGATGTACATACCTATATGAGAAAGTTTGGTTGGGACTATTCAGAACATCCAAATTCATCTACTAAGGACCATAATGAAGTAGACCATATTGAAACAGTGTTTGATGCTACTATTAATCAGTATATATTTAGATTTATTAGTCACGCAAGTAGTGCTCTTGATGGCGATCGGGGTTCGATGAATGACCGTATGCGTAATGAGATGAAGACACAAACAAGTGCAGCTTGGTATAAATTGAACGGTAACTGGGGAGAGTCTCAGATATTACAATGGAAATTTAAGATACCTAAAGGGTATCGACCCAGTACAAGTTTTTGCCACATTCATCAGCTCAAGGCACAAGAGGGTGACAATGGAGCTCCTGTTATTACTATTTCTCTTCGTGGAAACAATGATGGAACCAATCGCAGAGTACAGGTAATTCATTCTTTGGGGTCTGATCATAGTGCAGGAACCAAAAGTTTAGGAACTTTTGTAGATAATGTGAAAATAGAAGAGTTTGAAGATGAATGGGTACAAGTAAGTGAAGAAGTGAAATATGATCATCATGGCAAGTATCGTCTGGTGATAACTCGTATCAGAGATGGTAAAGTTTTGATAGACAATACACAGAATGATATTGATACATGGCGGAAAGGGGCAATTAATATTCGTAATAAATTTGGTATTTACCGTAGTTACGGAGGTAGCGGAGGTCAGATTACCAATAACATTAAAGATGAAACTATTGATTTAGCTGATTTTGTAATTTATGAAAAAGATACAAATCCGAACCCTGCTGCCCACGATTAGAAAGATATAAGTTGGTTTGAGATGGGAGCTATATTTAAAAATAGTTCCCATTTTTTTATTTGATAACTTTTCATATATAATGTCAGATACATGAAATATATTTTATGTTATAGTATTTGTTTACTGTTTGGAGTACAGCAGCTAACAGCTCAAATGGTTTCAATTAAAAGTCCCGATAATAAGATTGTTTTGAATATAAAATCCGATAACGGGCAACTTCTTTTTAATGTAAAAAGAGGGGAGACTACTGTATTGGAAGATTCGCCTATGGTCTTTTCTTCCGGTGACAAGAAATTCTCGGCAATACATTTATATTCTCCTGAATATTATAAAGTAGATGAAACGTATCCTATCCGGGGGATTCATTCGCTTGCGGTAAATAAGGCAAATGGAATGAAAGTGAAAATCGCGGATAAAAAAAATAATACTTTATATACGGTTGATGCCCGTGCTTATGATGATGGCATCGCTTTTCGCTTTTTGGTAAAGGGAACTCAGGCGGATAAATATATTCCGAGAGAGAGTACTATTTTCAAGTTACCTTTGGGAAGCCAGATCTATTATCATGATATGTATGCACATTATGAGGGTATTCATAAAAAGCAGGAAATAGATTGTATTAGTAAAGGAGAATGGGCAGCACCTCCTGTAACTATTGAGTTACCGCAAAAGCAAGGATATGCATGTATCACAGAATCTGCTCTCAGAAATTATCCGGGTATGTCTTTACAGGCTGACGGAGAATGTGGTCTTGTTGTCAGACTGGGACATGAACAACCGGCTGGATATCCGTTTGCGCATGATTATAGTTTGGAAGAGGCCAAACGTTTATCTGAACCAGCTGTTATTGCAGGCAATATTGTAACCCCCTGGCGAACCGTGATTATAACTTCTGATTTGAATGGACTGGTGAATACTGACCTGATAACTAATTTGTCGCCTACTCCGGATAAACGATTGTTTCCTGAAGGAGTGAATACGGAATGGATCAAACCGGGGCGTTCTGTCTGGTGTTGGTTGGATGGTGGTCAACGTACTTTGGAAGGCATGAAAGAATTTTCAAAACTTGCCGGGGAATTAGGATTTGAATATAATACGGTTGATGCATTTTGGTATCGGTGGACGGATACGCAAATTAAGGAACTGGTTGATTACTCCGCTCAGTTTGGTGTTAAAATATGGCTATGGAGGCATGGGCGTGATCTACGTGATCCTCAAAAGCGGAAAGAATTCTTTGATCGTTGCCAGCGGTTAGGAATTGTTGGGGTTAAGTTGGATGCTTTTTCTCACGAATCCAAAGAGTTTATTGATCTTTATCAGGCGTGTTTGAAGGAGGCAGCAGAACATAAGCTAATGTTGAATATCCATGGTAGTGATAAACCAACAGGAGAGGTACGTTCGTGGCCGAATGAAATGTCTCGTGAAGGAATTCGTGGTTTGGAGTATGGTAAGAATCAATACGAATGGGCTACACATAATACTACGTTGCCTTTTACCCGGTTGGTTGCCGGAGCGGGTGATTATACTCCAATGATATTTGGTGAAAGGAAATTAGATACATCTTGGGTACATCAGATAGCAACAGCATTAATATTCAATTCTTCTGTTATCTTTTTCGGTGCACATCCTCAGACTATACTTGATAATCCGGCAGTGGATATAATAAAAGATATACCAGCTGTTTGGGATGAGACAATTGTATTACCTTGTAGCGAGATTGGGAAAATTGCTGCTTTCGCCCGGCGTAGTGGTGATACTTGGTTTCTTGCCGTGGTGAATGGAAAAGAAGCGCAGACAATTCAATTCCCTCTCTCGTTCTTGGGTGAAGGTTGGTATGAAGCTACAATTTTAAATGACAGACCTACTGATGCAGGAGGAATAAAAATAGAACGTGCTTTTTGCAGGAATAGTGATTCTCTTACAGGGTATATGCGTAATGGAGGAGGGTATATAGTCCGTTTTAAATCTAAATAATAAATGGTATGATAAAAAAAATGATAGGAATAATTGCTGTTGCTTCATTGGGTTCAATAATGCAGGCACAGCAGGTTTTTACAGATGTGAGAGTTATAGCCGAACGTTCAAATATGCGTTCTGATCGCCGTCCTATCCCAGTGGGATATTATGATGAGCAAGCTGATCAAACGTTTGTGTGTTGGATGTCCACAGATAGCCATCCGGTTGTCAAGGCTTATGATCATGCTACCGATAAGTGGAGTGAAACAAAAATTGTGGCACACTCTCCGTTTGTTGATAAGCATAATTATCCGGGAATGTTACGTGGTACTGACGGACGAATTTTTTTGTTCTATGGTTGTCATAATTCTACATTAAAGATGGCTGTTTCTCCTAACCCCGGAAGTATTGAAGGAGAATGGAAAGATTGTTTTATAAATGAAGCAGAACGTGCATCTTATCCGGCTCCGATACTAACAAGAGGTGGAACATTTTATGTATTTTATCGGGATACACGTCAAACAAATAAATATTCGGATGACAGACCTTATCAGTTTGTGAAATCTATAGATGGAGGAAATACTTGGACACGTCAAATGGTTATTGATCCTTTTCCCCGTGTTACAGATAATATGATGGAGGTCTATAATGGGCAGGTTACTTATCAACCCGCCGAAAATGGACAAAAGGAGCGCATTCATATAGCATGGACAATTTGTGGCGAGAAACTGGGTAAACATGCCCATGCTACTTATGGGAGAAATGTATATTATGCTTATCTTGATCCTTCTAATGACCATATGTATAATGTAGAAGGAATAGATCTGGGAACTACTATTGATAATGAGGAGTCGGATAAATATTGCCAAGTGCTAGAAACTCCCATTCCGGAACGTGGACACTCTGCCGGGTTACAGGTATCTGTTCACTATCGTGATAACTCATATCCTGTTGTACATTATCAATATCCGGAAGAAAACGCAGCCCGATTATCTACCTGGGATGCCGGAGAATGGAAACATCTTACTTTTAAGGCTAAAGGTGAACCCAGAGGTATTGAGAAATTAGGTCCCGAGTCATTTCGTATTTATGCTACTATGGGTAGGGGAGCAGTTACTTTTGTTACCAATGATGGAGGACGTAGTGTGAAGAAAGAAGCAGAGATTGTTACCCCTTTTTCGCTTTCCCGTTGTTATTGGATAGAAAATGCCCGTCCGGAACTAAAATTATTAATGTTTTCTAATCCACTTCCGGATGCTCCTAAAACATTGGCAACTGCTAATAGAGACGTATATGTGGCCGGTATAAATGAATAATTTATCTCTTTTAGCATTGTTTACGAAGTGCATTCCCTTATCTCAATTTAGAGATAAGGGATTTTTTTGTGATATTCTGTCTTTGAATGCGTATTTTTATTATGCAAAAGTATATACTTTCTTTTTCCTTTTTTTTATGACACTTTTTGACTACTTTTGCGTGTCTTGATTAAACATTGTAACATTTTAAACTATTATTTGGATAAACTATGAAAAAGAAGCTACGTTTTTCCTTATTCTTCTTACTACTTTTATTAATGGAAGGAAGTGTGCAGGCACAAAATGCACAGAAACCTTTTGATATCGATTTGTGGCAACAAGGTATGCCTAATACAAACGGTATGGATAGTGCTCCTTTTGATGAATCGAAAGGTAATTTCAAACCTTCAATTCGTGTTTTTCTTCCCGCATCTGAACTGGCCACTGGCCGGGTAATTATTGCTTGTCCGGGGGGCAGTTACTCACATCTTGCTTATAATCATGAAGGTTATGATTGGGCGCCTTTCTTTAATAAACAAGGAATTGCTTTGGTTGTATTGAAGTATCGCATGCCAAAAGGAGGACATAAAGAGGTTCCTTTTTCAGATGCGGAAGAGGTTTTGAAGATGGTGAGAGATAGTGCAGATATATGGAATATAAACCCGAATGATGTTGGTATTATGGGGTCCTCTGCCGGTGGACATCTGGCTTCTACCATTGCTACACATACTTCACCTGATTTACGCCCTAATTTTCAGATATTGTTTTATCCGGTTATAACAATGGATAAGAGTTATACTCACATGGGATCGCATGATAACCTTTTGGGTAAAGATGCTTCGGCTGAGTTGGAAGAACAATATTCTAATGAAAAACAAGTGACCAAAGACACTCCCCGTGCTTTCATTGTATATAGTGATGATGATAAAACGGTTCCTCCTGCGAACGGTGTGAACTATTATCTGGCTTTAAACAAGAAAGGGGTTCCGGCTACTTTGCATGTATATCCTTCCGGTGGTCATGGATGGGGAATTCGTGAAGATTTTATATATAAAAATCTGATGTTGGATGAGCTTTCTGCCTGGCTACGATCATTTAAAGCGCCTCGTAAAGATGTTATTCGTGTGGCATGTATCGGTAATAGTATTACTTATGGGTCACGTTTGAAAAATCCGGAAAAAAATGCATATCCGGCTGTTCTGGGGCGTATGCTGGGTGATGGATATTGGGTGAAAAACTTTGGAATAGGATCACGTACTATGCTGAATAAAGGTGATCATCCATATATGAAGGAGCAAAAATATAAAGATGCGCTGGCATTTAATCCGAACATTGTTGTTATTAAATTAGGAACCAATGATAGCAAACCCCATAATTGGGTTCACAAAGATGAGTTCGCAAAAGATATGCAGACTATGATTGATGCATTTGGAAAACTTGCTACTCATCCGAAGATATATTTGTGTTATCCGTCTAAATCATATGATAATTATGGAATCAGTGATAAGACAATTGTGAATGAAATTATTCCGGTGATAAAAAAGTTGGCTAAAAAGAATAAGTTATCGGTGATAGATTTGCATACTGTAATGAATGGGATGCCCGAACTTTTCCCTGATAAAGTTCATCCAAATGAAAAAGGTGCAGAGATGATGGCGAAAGCTGTGTATGAAATAGTAAAAGAATAAAAACGTTATTATGATACAAACGATACAACTGCACGGAACAGACAAACAACTTTATAAAATGGTGGCTCCATTGGTTATGGATCCTGAAGTGCTGAAGATGAATCACAATTACCCTTTTAAAACTACTGATAAGTTTATCTGGTTTATTGCCGCAAGTGGGAAACATGTGGTTGGATTTCTTCCGGTAGAGCGAAGAGGGAAAGAAGCTATTATTAATAATTATTATATAGAGAAAGACCAGGAAGAGGCTCTTGCTCTTTTATTGGTGGATGCTATAGCAGCTTTTGATGCAGACAAAACGTTGGTTGCTGTAGTTCAAATAGAGCATCAGGCTACTTTTGAAAAACATGGATTCACAGTAGAAAAAGCCTGGAAACTATATGTAAAAATGCGGAGGGATGAATGAAGAAAAAAGAAGTAGAGGTAAAGAAAAATGTATATGAATTGGCGCAGGAACGTTTGCGCATGATTTTTAAAGAGTTTGATAATGTGTATATCTCCTTTTCGGGAGGAAAAGACAGTGGTGTACTTTTGAGCTTATGTATTGATTACATACGTCGTAACAATTTGAATGTGCGCATCGGTGTATTTCATATGGATTATGAAATACAGTATAAGATGACTATTGACTATGTGGATCGTATGATCGAGGCTAATAAAGATATTATTGATGTATATCGCGTTTGCGTTCCTTTCCGTGTGGCAACCTGTACATCGATGTATCAGTCTTTCTGGCGTCCATGGGAAAAAGGAAAGAAGAAACTGTGGGTACGTCCCATGCCGAAAGATGCAATGACTGAGAAGGACTTTCCTTTTTATAATACTCAGATGTGGGATTATGAATTTCAGATGCGTTTTGCTAAATGGATACATGATAAAAAAGATGCAGTGCGTACTTGTTGTCTTATTGGTATACGTACTCAGGAAAGTTTCAATCGTTGGAGGTGCATTTATCTGAATCGTAAGTATCAGATGTATCATACTTATCGCTGGACTTCTAAAGTGGCAAATGATGTTTATAATGCATATCCTATTTTCGATTGGAAGACAACAGATGTATGGACTGCTAATGGAAAATTCCATTGGGATTACAATATTTTGTATGATTTGTATTATCGTGCCGGAGTGAATATAGAGCGTCAGCGGGTAGCCAGTCCTTTTATCGGTGAGGCTATAGAGAGTCTGTCTCTCTATCGGGTTATTGATCCTAATACCTGGGGAAAAATGGTAGGACGTGTGAATGGGGTCAACTTTACTGGAATGTATGGAGGTACTCATGCTATGGGATGGCAATCCATAAAACTTCCGGAAGGCTATACATGGAGAGAATTTATGTATTTTCTTTTGTCTACATTACCAGAGCGCGCGCGTAAGGGATACCTGAGGAAATTATCGGTCAGTGTCAATTTCTGGCGTACCAAAGGGGGATGTTTAAATGATGAAACCATACAAAAACTGATTGCTGCGAAAGTCCCTATTATTGTGATGGATAATAGTAATTATAAAACAGTAAAGAAACCTGTTCGGATGGAATATCAGGATGATATCAATATCGCAGAGTTCAGAGAAATTCCTACGTATAAACGTATGTGTATCTGTATTCTGAAAAATGACCATGCCTGTAAGTATATGGGATTTTCGCCAACAAAAGAGGAGATTAGTAAGAGAAGTCAAATAATGGAACAATATAAAAATATTCTGCAATGAGTTGTAAAAAGAGTCCTGTGTATGATGTGAGAGCTGTGCCTGTAGATAAAGTGGTTGCTAATGATTATAATCCCAATATAGTTGCTCCGCCGGAAATGAAGTTATTAGAATTATCTATTTGGGAAGATGGTTTCACTATGCCATGTGTGTGTTATTATGATAAAGAAAAAGATATGTATATTCTGGTAGATGGCTTTCATAGATATTCTGTTCTGAAAACATCCAAACGTATTTACCAACGTGAAAACGGTTTGTTGCCGATTGTAGTTATCGACAAAGATTTATCCAATCGAATGAGTTCTACGATCCGTCATAATCGTGCCCGTGGTGCCCATAATATCGAATTGATGTGTCACATTGTTGCTGAGTTGGATAAAGCTGGTATGTCTGATCAATGGATTATGAAGAATATTGGAATGGATAGGGATGAATTGCTACGTTTGAAACAGATTTCCGGATTGGCTGATTTGTTTGCAAACAATGAATTTAGTATTCCGGAAAGAGAGTCCCCTCTTAATTCTAAAGAGAGTACTGTGGTTTAAGACATTGTTTTTATATTTACAAACATATCCTTGTATTTCCTAAATACAAGGATATGTTTGTTTAAGCGAAATAAGATATCTATTATTTTTTGTTTTCTGTGTAAGATTATAGCATTGGGTATTTCATAAAATGAAATTTTGTATATTTTGTTTCTTATTTTTTTATTTTGGACAAGTATTCTTTCTGATATGTTCATAATTAGCATATCAGTGTTCTTTTTTTCATCGCTGAAAGAGGAAAAAAGCTTTATTTAATTTGATGTAATGTCCTATCTTTGTAATGTAATAATTACTTCAGAGCAACCAGTTAATAATTATATATGAAGTTGACGAGTAAAATTGTTCTGTAAATCTGTTTAATTAAATTGTGAACTCGTCAAAAAGGATGCAGAATGTATCTAATGTTTTTATGTAGATGTTAATATCCACAGGTTATATAGATTTTGATAGAAAAATTTATATAATCTATGGATTGCATCTCGATTCTTTTATTGGTTTATTATTTAATTATTTCCGGAAAAGATTAATAAAGAGAAAGGGAGGTGCAATCACTGCACCTCCCTTTCTACATCACTGAATAGAGAATTACGGAGAATTACAGTTGTTCTATTATCTCTTTTTGCCGTTCCATAAAATTAATACGTTGCACCTCTCCACTTTCGGAAATTAAAGTTGAATGTCTTCTCAAGGACTGTATCCAATTCTTTTGTAAGGTACATATCTGCTGATTTTGTGAATCCATTGAGTTTATAGAGTATACTCTGAACAGACTGATTTGAAAATCACTCTTCTCAATATAAGTATATGTTGCTTCAAAATTGATATTTGATAGATAGATAGCTGCTTTGTTTCCATTATTAAATTCTCCTTTTATAGATAATTGTTCCAATTCATGTAATAATAGGAGAAGTTCATTCTTTAATTGTTTTACATCTTCTTCTGAAATCAAATTCAATCCGGCAAAATATTTAATTTCTTTTATGAATGAATAGAAGATATTACTATCCCATACAAAACAGGTTTTCTTACATTTTTTTACTGTCTCACTCAATTTTTTATGCGCAGAAACTACTTTCTCAGGAACCTGCATTTCGGCTAATGAGTGAGGAGTTTTTATTTTCCCGTTTTGGTATACCCAGCGGCATAAGCGGAACTTTGACAGACTCTCATATGCTGAATAAAGTGTGAAAGGGATAATATTGGCGGCAGTATATATGGTTGTACTATCATCATTTCTGATATAATTAAAGATTCTCAGATAGCGTTCCAATATTTCATAATAACTTTCTACCGGATCGGGTGAATGTTGTAGATTCAGATCAAATGTAGCGCGGTTTGACAGGTGATTACCGATTATCTGGTCGATGGATATTCCGAGTTTGTGAGATATTACAGCGACTTCATCAAAAGTGAAAGCTACTTCTCCACGGAGCCTGCGATAAACAGCTTCTTTCCCCATACATAATGTATTAGTCAGAAAATTGGCAAGTGTTTCTTTTGGAGCGATACGCTCTTTCATTTCATTGATGAGTTCGTTTACTATATTATTCTTCATACTTGCTAATATTGCTTTTGGTGATTTTTTTTCGAAAAATGATTTTATGCAAATATAAAGCTTCCTGTCTGATAATTAGTGTGGAATAAAACCTAATAGCGAGTTGTGTTATTTCTTATTTTATTGTTTTGCGCAGCGATGATTATGAAATATGAAATTATACAAAAACAAAGCAAGTGTATTTTCATTATGAGAAAATTCATTTGCTTTTGGTTTTGAATATCATTAATATATCTTTTTATAGTGTATCGATTATCTCTCTTTGCTTTTGGAAGAATTGTATACGTTGCATTTCTCCATAAGGGGGGAAAAACGAAGCGTGTCAATATGTGGTCGGCCTGAAAAAAGGTGATTGCTTTGGTTTTCAAAGCGTTATGATGGAATAGGTGTGAGCGGACAGGAAAAACGAAGCGTTTACATCGCTTTACATTGGGCTTACATTTTAACTTCGTTTGAACACCGTTCAAATGGGATACTTTACATCTCAAGTTAAACATGGAAGGAATCAGGCTTTAAATTGCCGATTAATTGCTGTAAATAGGTTCCGGCCGACTCCCCATCTACAAATGTAGTCAAATACCACGGTTTATGCAAATTGAATATAGAGTACCAGCATGTATTTTCCTTTTTTATTTATCCAAATTATTCCATATATGATATATTTGGTATATTTGCAACAAAATAAATGCAATAACTATGACTAAAATTGTTCATGTACACCTGATTTATGAGAAAAAGAACCTCTATTTTGGCAGTATATCTGCTATATTTGAGACCTTGACCGAGGAACAGGTCGGTATCACTAAAAGCAGTCTATTACATGCTGGATTAACTGATGGAACGGTTAAATACACTAAACGTGCGATGATTATCCAGTCACACTTGATAAAGACCACCAGGAAGGTATAAAAACACCTTAAAACGCATTGAAAGCCGCATTTCGCGGCTTTTTTTGTACCCATTCCACTCAAAACACGAAAAGAATCCCTTTGAACGGTTTAAATAGTTGAAAAATTGGGAAGGAGTGACACTTGGAGTGACGTTTGGGGTGACAAAAAACAGCATGGAAAAACGAAACGTTTTGAATGGGGTGACATTTGGAGTGACATTTTACACTGCTTTTGGTAGTTATTATTGCAAGAATATATCTTTGCTGTATGCTGATTTAGTTTGTTACGGTTCTATTTGAAGGGGTAAACTATATCTTTTCAATAATAATTTACGCCCCTATAATTTAGCATATTCGCTTATAATACAATTATTTAGGTGTTTTGGCTATCTCACACCGCAAAACACACTTTAGCCGGCATTCGCAGTTAATGAATCGCTCACACCTGAAACAAAGTTGTCTTTTTCCTTTTCAAATTGTGCGATCTTTTGCTTGAGCATCCCTATTTCTTCTGCCTGTTCTGTTATTGTAGAAAGAAATCTATCTATCATTTCAGGAGGGATATTTTGTCCAGTGCTTTTCTCCTCGTTACCTCTTATTTCTGATTTATGGGCAAATTGTGTGCTTGTAGGGATATTCGTATTATCTGTTTTAATCATATCTCCCTCACCTCTCAATAGCCACTCGGCCGATAATTCGGGATATAGGGTCAATATTTTAACTATCATTTCTCCACCTGGCTGTGATGCCATATTTTTCCCTTTAAAGTTGCTGGGTTGTATGCCAGTAGCTTCAAAGAAATCAATCTTTCTTATGCCCTGTTCTTTTAAAAAAGTCATAATTTTATCTTTTATGGTTAAAATATCGCCCATAATTATTTTGAGGTTAAAATTTTATCCTTATATTTGCAACGTGTTCAGAATCTGAACGCCGCCCCAAAGCTACAAAAAAGGCTTGAGGTGACAATGAGAAGAACTTAAATAATATAGATGTATGAAAGCAAGAATAGTCGTAGAGTACGGTGAGGTGAGTAAAATCGCCGGCCTACTGGGGTGTTCCCCGGAGATGGTAACTCATTCTCTTGCATTCCGCAAGAATAGCAAGTTGGCTCGTTCCATCCGCAAGTTAGCGTTGGATCGTGGCGGTTCAAAAGTAGGTGATAATCCTCAAAAAACAGACAGCCATGAAAAGTGATTTAATGGAAATCTTCGGAACGCAGATTCGATGGTTTACTGGCCTGAACGTGAAGCAACGTTTTTATGTGCTTTACTTCCTTTTTAGCCTCTCCCTTCCTCTTTTGGTGAATTGCGATAGCCTGGCGCTGACATTCATTTTAGTGCTGAATTTGGGAGTGTCTGTACGTAGGTTAAAATACGTTCCCCTCGATGGATTAGAGGATTAATGTAGAATAAGGAAATGGAATATTATAATAAAGCATTGTGCATGACCTATGAGGAACTGACCTCCGGAGATGATCCTGTGATACGGGGTGCTACTTTACGGCAAAATGTCTATCGCGGTAATATCCAGAGTGCTCACCGTGGTGGTGGTGAAGGTGGCTACGCATTGTATATCTATTCCTCTTTTCCTGAAAAGTATAAGCAACGCTGGGTTGAACGTAACGGTGACCCTGAAGAACAAATGCACAAAGAAATGATACGTAGCAAAGTACAAAAAGACGAGGATGCCGAAAAGTTCTTTGAGAATTATCGGTATGACAAGAACGGTGAAAATGTCCCTCTCCCGGATATCGTGCAAACGGAATATGTCAGGAACGCTTCGGTGTTGAATACATTACTCCGTGACTTGAACCGTCTAACTTCTTCAACCAATAAACTGAATGGCGGTCGCCGCAACCTTTGGGAGATTCTTCTTTCCACCTGTGAATTGCTTCGAGAAGAATATAAACATACACTTCCAGGCAGCGTTGGGCGTTTAAAGGCACTTATGACTAAATATCGTCCCAATAATTACGTGGTATTAATCAGCGGAAAGTATGGAAACAAAAACACGTTGAAGATCGATGAGGAAGCCGGACGTTTTCTCATAGCCCTGAAGCGTAGCCGGGTTCCTGTTTATACAGACATGCAGATATTTGAGGAATACAACCGTGTTGCTCCTGATAGGGAATGGAAACTGCTAAAAAGTCCTCGTAGCCTTCGTGAATGGCTAAACAGCCCCCGTATTGAGCCGTTATGGTACGATGCTGTATATGGAGAGATGAAAGCCCATCAGCGTTATGGTCGTAAGCATAAGACCGAACTCCCGTCACGTCGTGACAGCCTTTGGTATGGTGACGGAACAAAGTTGAATCTTTACTATAAAGACGAAAATGGTAACGTACGTACGACTCAGGTCTATGAGGTGATTGATGCTTATAGCGAAATCTTTCTGGGATTCCATATCAGTGATCATGAGGATTATGAAGCACAATACCACGCTTACCGCATGGCTCTTCAAGTGAGTGGGCATAAGCCTTATGAATTGGTCCATGATAACCAAGGCGGTCACAAGAAACTGGAACGTGTATCTGACGGCTTATTGGGTAAAATAAGCCATATTCATCGCCCGACTGCCCCATATAGCGGTCAGTCCAAAACGATAGAATCAGTATTCGGACGTTTCCAAAGTCAGGTACTGCATAAAGACTGGCGCTTTACCGGTGGCAATATTACGGATAAGAAAGATTCCAGCCGCCCGAACATTGAATTTATCGAGGCAAATAAGGA
This sequence comes from Bacteroides sp., assembly GCA_019416685.1. GTDB lineage: Bacteria > Bacteroidota > Bacteroidia > Bacteroidales > Bacteroidaceae > Bacteroides. The sequence continues at coordinate 63,035 of DXWV01000055.1, read as the reverse complement.
CCAGCTTTATACCCTTGCGGAATTGAAAGTAAAATATGTGCAGGCCCGTCAGGAGTGGTGTGAAATGAAACACCCTGCAACAGGTATCCCTCGGATTGAGATGTATAACACCAGTGTAAATGAAGATACCGAGATTGTCACCGCGCGTGACATGGTGGATATCTTCTGGGTGATGACAGATCGTCCCAGCACATTCACCTCCGGCGGCATCGAGGTTACGATCGGCGGAAAGAAACGCACTTACGAGGTTTATTCCTCACCCGGTACACCTGATCATGATTGGCGTCGTCAGAATACCTACAAACAGTTCTATGTCAAATATGACCCCTATGATTTTGGTAGTGTCCGGTTGTACTGGAAAGATAAGGGAGGTGAAATGCGCTTCGAACGCGTTGCCGAACCGTACATGGTTATCCATCGTGGTATTCAGGACCAGACTGAAGGCGAAGCTGCTTTCATCCGTAGGGAACAGGATGCCAACATACAAGACCGTATCGAACGCCAAGTGACTGCAAAGGAAATCGAGTATGAATTCGGTGTCGCCCCTGAACAACACGGCTTAAAAACCCCAAAACTGAAAGGTATCACAGCGGAAGTGCAGCGTCAGATCGATCGCCGGACAAAGAAATACAGTCAACCCGCAGACGAAATTTCACTGGGTCGTTCGACAAAGGTAATCAGTAACGTGACTTGGGATCAGCTTGGCAGGAAGGAAGTGGATCAGCGGAAAATAGTAGGGAAATTATAATAAGAAATATTTTAAGAAAAAAGTTATGAGCAATTTAAAAAGACAAGAAAAAGATGCCATTCGTGAAAGCCTACAGGCTTATGTGGCCAAGTATCCCAGCCAAACAAAGGCTGCCGGTAGCTTGAAGAATATCAGTGTCGGTACCGTGAGCAATATCCTGAACGGATTGTACGAGAAAATCAGCGATGATATGTTCCGTAACGTGGCTTCACAGGTGAAGAACATTAATACTCCCGGTTGGCAGATCGTAGAAACCGGAGCGTATCAGGAAATTACCGGAGTTCTGTCTGATGCGCAGCGTTGGCGCAATGTGACATGGGTGGTCGGTGAAGCCGGTTGTGGTAAGAGTACCACATCCCGTGTTTACCTACAGGAACATAAGGAAGTATTCTACATCCTTTGTTCCGAGGATATGAAAAAAGGCGACTTCGTTCGTGAGATTGCCCGTACCGTTGGTATTCGGACAGAAGGCTGCAATATACGCGAAGTGTGGAGCCTTATTCTGGACGATATCATCCAAATGGATGCGCCCCTTTTGGTGTTCGATGAAGCCGACAAATTGACAGAACCGGTGTTCCACTACTTTATCAGTCTTTACAACAAACTGGAGGAGAAGTGCGGTGTCGTTTTCCTTAGCACTGACTACATTGCTAAACGCATCAGTAATGGCTTGAAATACCGGAAGCCGGGGTATAAGGAATTCTACAGCCGTATCGGACGAAAGTTTTACGAACTGGAACCTACGGACGCGAGAGATGTATATGCCATCTGTACAGCCAATGGAGTGACGGAAAAGAAAGATATAGATTGTGTGATCAAAGAAGCTGCCGGCTGTGAATTCGACTTGAGACGCGTCAAGAAGTCGATACATAAAGTAAAGCGCATGAGTGAATAATCCCGTTCAAACACCGTTCAAACATAATTTTAGGCGTATGGAAAACAAATTTGAATATTTAATGATAGACGGACGCGGACAACTGCCCGAACCTTGGAGTAATTATCCAACTCTAACGGATTACGAGACGGTTACTATCTATCGTAACGGCCGTAACTATCTGGATGCCCTTGTCGGGCAACAGGACGGCTGGTGGACCGCTGGCGTTCACATGCAGATAGGTGGATCCGGCGGCGGTTTCAACCCCGGTCGCAAATGGGGACAGTTTGCTAATCGTGATAATGCCCTCCTTTGGGCATTGGGCTGGATGCTCTCCAGCAATAAACTACAAGGTGCCGCACGTCAGGCAGTTCTTGATAAGATCGACAGTATTCGGCAATTAAAACTTTTCTAAGCATGAAACGAGCATTGAATGTCAGGGATATCCTGAATAAGAAATACAAGGTATTTCCTTTTGAGGGAAAGTGGCGTGACGCTTTTGATACGCCAGAGTGTACGGGTGTATGGTTCGTGTGGGGGTCAAGTGGAAACGGCAAGAGTTCTTTTGTGATGCAACTCTGTAAGGAGCTTTGTAAATACGATCGTGTTGCTTTCAACTCTTTGGAAGAAGGAACCTGCCTAACGGTACAGAATAGCCTGAAACGCTTCGGTATGGCCGAGGTTAGTCGCCGATTGAACTTTATCAAGGAAGATATTCCATCGTTACGGGAACGCCTTCGCCGGCACAAGAGCTACAACATTGTAATCATCGATAGCTTCCAATATACGCAGATGACGTATAAGGACTATATTCAGTTAAAGGAGGAATTTCCGGACAAACTGTTCATCTTCATCAGCCATGCACGCGGCAAGAATCCCAAAGGTGATGCAGCTACCAGTGTGATGTATGACGCTGACCTAAAGATATGGGTGGAAGGTCATATCGCATTCAGTAAAGGGAGATACCAAGGAAACACCGGTAAATATACGATTTGGGATAAGGGAGCTATCGAGTATTGGGGAGAAGGTTTAACCAAAGTAAAAAATAAGTAGATGGACACATATACAGGAAATGAAGTATTTCAGATACTAATAAAGAAAAGTGAGGCCCGGGACATCGTAGAAGACTGGGCTGAAAGAAATATGGACTGTGACCTGCGTTTTCGTAAGGCAAAAACACGTGGCCATGTTGTAATTGAGTTGAAGGATGTAGTGTACGCTAATAATATTCGTATATGGCATCCAGGCTGTCAAATAGAGATTAAAAAACAGTGAAAAATGGAAGAGACAGTAGAAAAAATCATCAAGGAAGCAATGGAGCGTGTGAAGAATTACACCTTGAGCGACCAACACTGGATACTTACAGAAGTATCCGATCGATTACGAAACAATGCGGACGAATGCCTTCAAATGGAGTATTTTAATGTAAATATCGACGATTATGAGTAAACAGATAAAGCTGGTAGAGCTGGTTTCACCGAGTTACAAGCAGGGCAAAGAACAGGTTGTAAGCAAAGGGCATACTTGTGGGTATTGTCATGGTAATGGTTGGTTCTGGGGAGTCGATGAATTCCGTGATAGGGTGAAAAACACTTGCCCTTTGTGTGAAGGAAGCGGAATGCTTGATGCGATTGTAACTATTGAGTGGAAGCCTTCAAATAAGTAATGCCATGAGAAAAGAATATTATAATTATTTTGTAAAAATGCCTGCGGTGATTCATGAGGTATTCCGGGAGAAAGTATCCGATTATCATTTCTCGGATATGAGTGCGGTAATGAATCATCTTATTGCGTCCTATATCCGCATGTGTGACGGAAAGAAGATTTCTAAACCGACACGACGTATCCTGTCGCATATAGAAAGAATCCCTGATATGGAATTTTTCTTTCGCCGTCAGGAGAAATCGATATTAGGCTTCGAGATGGACCATAGCCTTGCCGATGGATTACAACGTGCCATTATGGTAAGTGGTTTTGGCAACCGTACCAAACTGGCCATTTATCTGATATGCTCTTTTATATCCAGCGCTGACGTGACACTACGTGCGCTTTCGGTGGAACTTGCTTCTGCTTCTATCCTTAGAGACCCGGATACATATCTCATTCATACCTATGTAAGCCATTACCAGTATGTGTTTCTCAAAGAAACAGCGATAGCCCAGCGATTGAGTATGGAGAGTATGCTGACAGCAGCTGCAGAGTTGCTTGTGAGGACGAACGAAGCGGATACCGGTTATTATACACCGAATGTTCTTCAACAGATAATTGAGCGGGTACTTACTATAAAAGGCAGTACGTTAAAGGATTTCCGGAGGCAGCAACAAGTAAGTATCCGTACAAACACTATCGGATCCGATCGTATTCGTGCTTTTATGCAAAAGCATGATATTACGTCTCCCCGGGAATTTCTCCGTCGGGTGGTCTTGTTTTTCCTGGAAGCTCGTTATCTGATTTATCGGAAAGAAGTGGCGCCACAGGAAGATGACTTCTCCGAAGACGAACAACCGGATTGGGAAGATACCTTGTACAGCCAGTATCAGAAAAGAGATTTTGCAAGGTCGATATATAGTATTTAATAATTAAAAAATTAAGAAGATGATTACAGAAAAACAAAAAGAGGAATTAAAGAGCCTCACAGAGAAAGTGGAAACTTATTGTAATGAGAACGGCATCAGTATCCTTATGGTGGCTGCCGTGACAGAAGAGCACTCTACTGGTCTTGAACAAATATGCAGTAGCGTGGTGCAGGGCAAAGGTAAACATATCATTGGTTCGCTTATTGGAGCTATCAAAGCGGAAAGCAGGTTAAGTTCATTATTGGCTGTAGCTTTTACCGAAGCTGATCAAGTAAGCACGAACATTATTCCGATGAATAATATAAATGTTAATTAAAGATGAAACGGTTTAATACTCAAACAAGATTCGTTCCACTAAAAGTGGATGAAAACTTTAATGTGGCGCATATTCCATCAAAAGATGGGAAGGTAAAGGACTTTAAAACTCGAAAAGCAGTTGAAAAGTATTGCAAAGAAAACCATTGTATGTATTGCGAAGAAAAATACATATTCTACAAATAATAAATAAAGAAATGAAGGAAATAGAATTAAAAATAGCAGAAATATTGGGACGTGTTGCTCTTGATAATGATATGCAGATTCCTGATGATATTCAGCGATTAGCGAAAGCTACAAGGTATTTGGCTATTCAGTTTGAAAAAAATGCTAGAGATGTGGATATGTCGCAGGATATTATGAAATATACGGTAGTTATATTGGATAATACTGTTGAGAATGCTGTGCCGAAAGATACTAGAGTAGTGAGTGAAACGAGAAGAACTGACACAGTAGCAGCTATAAGATCAGATATATAAACCAATTGACTAAAAAAATAAAAATAAACAATAGGAGGATTAATTTAGTCATGAGTGAAATCAATAAACGAAAAAAGGTCTGTCCACGTTGCGGGCGTAAACTTTGGATGTGCAAGTTCTCCACGTTGAAAAACGGCTCCCGTAGTTCATGGTGTCACGAGTGTATTTTGAAGTATAAGCGTGAACAGTACCTGAAACATCGAAAAGTGCCTGATGGTACTTTCATGCACCGAACGTTGGACCGGGTAGTGGAGCATAGCGGATATTCCACCCGTATCTTTTGGAACGGGAACATGCTTTCCCTCATGCGCCGCCACTATCACAACACCATTAACCGGGAATTGGCTGAGATGCTCGGTGTTTCTGAGCGGAGTGTTACCCGAAAAGCCCGTGAACTCGGTCTGGTAAAAGACAAGGACTTTGTTTCTGCAATTAGCAAAGAACACCTGATGCTTGCTAATGCCCGTAGCAAGGAACTCGGATATCCGGGCGGTTTTACTAAGGGTATGAAGTTCAAAGGAAATCAATATACCGGAAGAATTAGAGAAGAATAAATTAAAATAAACGTAACATGCAAATAGACATCAATACCAAGAAACTTGTAAGAAAGCCCGAGAATTATGGGGCATTTTACAGCCTTTTGAACCGCCTTCCCACGTCCGATCGTGATGCACTGAAGGAAAGTGTAGTGTTACAGTATACGGATAATCGTACCTCCAGTTTGCGCGAAATGACTCTCCAGGAGTATAACGCTGCCGTTGCCGGTATGCAGAAACTGGTACCGCCTACTTACCAGGAACAGTTGATTAAAATACGTCGCCAGAAGCGTTCCGCTGTACTTCATCAGATGCAACTGCTGGGCATTAATACATCAAACTGGGATAATGTCAATTCATTTTGCATGGATAGTCGTATCGCTGGTAAAGAGTTCCGGGATTTGGACTGTGAAGAACTGGATGCACTGCAGGTGAAGCTGCGTGCCATCCGCCGTAAGAAAGAAAAATAATAATCACCATTAATTTTTGAAATATGAAAGGAATTGAAGTATTAAAAGAACTTTCCGCAAAGGAAAGAAAAGAGTTGTTGAAGCAATTGCAACAGGAAGAAAAAGAAGACCAGCGTAGTCGTCGTGAAGCGTATGAAACCCTACGCCATCAGTTCACCTTTGACGTTGAAAGCAAATTGATGCCGATCGTGAATAACGTGCAAGGCTTTTATGACTGGATTGTCGGAGAGAGTGAAGCCTTTCGCAACGTGATGCGAGATTATGGCCAGTTGCGCCGTGGAGAAGAACAATCCAGTTTTACCGTAGTGGATGAAAACTTTAAATTGGAAGTTAAAAGTAACAAGGTTAAAAGTTTCGATGAGCGTGCCGATCTCGCCGCGGAACGTTTGATCAACTACTTGAAGGATTATGTAGGCCGTACTGATAAAGGAGTCGATGACCCGATGTACCAGCTCGCCATGACATTGCTGGAACGCAATAAACAGGGTGATCTCGACTATAAGTCCATCAGTAAGCTCTATGAGTTGGAGAGCCGTTTTGACACGGAATATGCTGATATTATGCAGCTTTTCAAAGAGAGTAACGTCGTCTACAAGACAGCTACCAACTATTACTTTTATAAACGCGATTTGAACGGTGTTTGGCGTCGTATTGAACCCTCTTTCTGCCGTCTGTAGTTATGGAAACGACAAAGAACATTGCGCCGCATGTCATGGCCTGCAAGCGTTGTGAAGGCAAGGGACGTACTTTCTCTCCAGACCAATACGGAATTTCAGTTTCCGTTAAATGCCCCGTTTGTCAGGGAAGCGGTCGGGTAAAAGTACAAAGCAAGGTAATCACCCGTGTTGAGCCGTTTGTCCCGGGAAAAGATGATACCGAGATGCTAACCATGTGATTTTGTTCACATACTGAACTGAAAAAACGCCGTACTCTTTGGAATGCGGCGTTTTTTTTGTTATATGCACTGTTAAATAGCTAATTTTGCAACATATACCGATATATATATGCCTAAAGGACGTGATAAAGAATTGATAGAACTTCGTGATGAAGCCCTGTGCCGCCGCTACTATTACTGGACGGAGGTACAGCGCTTGCGCTTTGACGATGCCTTGAAAGTGTTATCAAAGCAGGAATTTTTCATCTCCGAAGAGCGTATCATGTCAATCATCCGGCGCAAGTGCCGTGAGCTGAATGACCTGGAGATAAAACCCGTCCCAAAGGTAAAGAAACCCCGCCTGACAGCTGTTCAACTCTCCCTGTTTACTGGAGAGTGAATTTCTTTAATCCCTCCTGCATGGCAGATTCATCGTGCAGGGTGAAGGAAAACATCGTTTCATATACTTTTATGTTTCCTGGTAGTGAATAATCCCTGCTTTTCACCCTGACAAGCGGGGTCGCTTCTTCTGTGCATTGGAATCCCTGCAGTGCCTTGTACAATTCCTTCGCTTTCAGCTGGCGTTCCCTTACTTTCTGATAGGTGCCGGACGTGTAGTGGGTGTCATCGTAGCAGTCGATGGCTAGACGCACGGTGACGAGTGACTCGCTTTTCTGTACCCCGTAACCGATATCGTTCCAGTCCGATTCCGTATTTCCAATAAGTACGCAGGGGAATGTGACCGGATAACTGTCCTGGTCTTCGGTTGGTTCCAACTGTCCGTAATCCTCATCGATGTAAGAGAGTTCCGGCATCGTTTCAGCGATGTGTTCCATAATTGCAATGAATATTTCTTCCATGATTTATGAATTTAAAATGTTTCTGATTTCATTTTCTGTTTTCTCTGTTATCTTATCGGACAGTTCCTGACTCTCTCCGATAAACTGACGTTTCGGAATCTTGATCCGGAGAGTTTTCTTTTTAGTCAGTGCAAGCCCTTTCCAGCGTGATGCCTCCGGATTCTCCTGCTCTTTCTCTTTTCCCTTAGAATCTCTCTTTTTACCCTTTTTCTTGCCCTTAGCGGCCTTTTGTGCCTTACCTGTTGCCTCATAATACTTCGCCCATGCAAAACGCCGCATTTGGGCTGTAATGGTTGGATGCACTGTCCCTCCCCAGTTGTGTACTGGCGCATATATAAGTTCATCAGACACTTTCACCCGGTAATCTCCGGGCACATATTTTATGGAGCTGAACATGTGGTTCCGGCTTGATAATAAAGTCCCGTATTGACTGGCCGCATCTTTGCCTCCTGAAGAAAGTCTTTTTGCTTTCTTCCAGGGATGCAACCCGTTATTGACAAAGCCACTTTTGCGGAAATTGTCTTGGTAATGGTCTTTAGCCATACGTCCGGCTAATACCGGCATCTTGCGTTTCATCAACTCATCCAGCTCTTTACGCTTGGCTTTTATCTGATTCGAAAATTCTTTTATATCCATAAATTACATTGTTTCAAAAATAATTTTATACCTTTGCAAACAAGGCTTTTATTATTTGCCTTTTTGCGTTATGAAAGTACCTGAACAAATAAAGAGCGAGGCCCGATGGCTTATTGAGCAATACGGTGATTCCTTCGATTATCTTGGTAATTACGAAGGTCAGGAGGCGTATTTGTTTAAGTTCCCTGAAGATTCGTGTACCGGTTTCCCTTTCGTCTATTTATTCAAGAATGGTCATGCCACAGAAATAACAGGCTTTGAATCTCTTGATATTATAGGGCTACTTATCAAAGATGTCGACATGGTCGATGTTGAATAGCTTGTTATCTATCCGCATAACACCACTGGCAGTATACGTTTTTGTTCTTCCTGCATTGCAAAGCCAGTTGACATTCCGTTCCTCCCTGCCTGAACCTTTCTGATTATCATGTTGTGGCTCTATGTATCTTAGTTCACCATTGGAGAACCTCTGCAATATGGTAGCGTGTCCTCCTCCTCCTTTCCAGAATATCACTAATTCGTAAACACCCTCTTCCTTACACATTTCATTGAAGAATTGCATGTAGCGTTTTTCTGTCATTTGAAGATAGCCTTTTGCTGCAAGCCAGTCATTGATACTGTTGTGCTTGGCGGGTGTCCCATCTATATTCTTCCAGACTTCCCAAGCGTTCATTCCTTTGCTTAAGTAATTGAGTTTGGAGCCCGGGGTATTGGACTTGGCCGTAATATTGAATCCTTTGAGGCGCAATGCGTAGGCAGGCGTACATGTTTGGCAGTTGATGCCATATCCTCTTTCCTTCCCGTAATTCGGATTTGCGTTCTGTTTGTCCGCTTCTTCCACTGTCATTGGTTTTCCTTTGGTGATTTTAAGTGCTTTTTCCAATTCCAGGTTATGTCTGGCTATGGCTTCCTTTTCTTCCATTGTGAGGTTTTTCGGCATTTCCGCGATCATTTCCTTGATACGTTTCGTCAACTTATCCACAGCTTTCTCGGCTCCCTGGTGTGCTTCCTTTTGATAAGGGTGGCTGTTGGAAAACAGTTTGGCATCTTTCCCGGGATTATTATCCAGCCCCGGAGCAGGCTTGTTTTCCAATCCGCTTCCCGGTATCGGTGTCGGCTTCTCATCTGTTGATGAAAGGTTACATTTACAGTTCCATCTGTCACCGGGCTTATGCTCATCCCAAAACGTATCATCAATGGGACGTATGGTTCCCCAGAATATTTTATGATCCGCTCCCGGATGTATGGATGTGGACGGCATCCATTTTAAATTCGGAAGTATATCTTTCTCCCTCTCGAACTGTCTCCAGTCCGCAGCCTGGTGCGCGCGTATGACCGCAGTATCATATTCAGTACGTAGCCAGTGGCGCATCTGATGGTCGGCAATAGGCATGACCTCCTTCATCCATTGTTCAAAAGGTTTTAAATTCCCGTTTTTATCCAGCAGTAATGCCGCCATGTCATTCTGTGCCCGATGTACTTTGAAAGCCGAGAATACAGCGTTATTTTTCCTTATTTCCTGATAAAAGTCATAATCCGGATCATCCGGTGTTCGTTTCTGAAAACCTTTATCCGTGGCATTATTCATCGTTTCCCATACTGAATTGAACATGTTTTCTTCAATGTCATTCATCGGGTGAAAGTCTTTACTATAAATGTTCTTCAGGGCTTTTTTCAGAACTTCCTCATCAAAGGAGAAGGAAGATGCTACTTCTTTATCTTTATTTTCAAATAGATAAAGGTCATTCATTACCACTCTAAAGCTGCCCCGTCTTTCCCCGGGGCTTTCCCGAAAAAACGTTTCAGCCAGTTGTACGCGTTTTTAACGGCGTTTACTTTCTCTTTTTGCACATCTTTACCAGGTTTCTTTTCCACTTTGGTTTTATCCTCCGGATCCGGATCATCCTCCAGAGTCTCGATGGCTTTAGCTTTTGCCGCATTGATTTCAAGTGCCTTTTCCTCTTGTTGCTTTTTTAGCTCGTCATAGTTTACCGGCTTTTCGACTCCGAATTCTTCATAGAGATAGTCATCACCCACCGGCAAGTTAAAGTTCGTTTTCAATTGTGTGAGGATAGTCATTTTCTGGCTCGGTTCAATATCCTTCTTTTCCGGATAACAGAATTCCCCGCCGTCGGTATTAATGCCCATGGCCGCAAAAATATCCGTCATGTTATAGTTGAGTACATCCAGAATATCCTGCCGGTCTGATTCCGATACTTTGTCTTCCACTTTTTTGTGTACTGTTCCAAGAGCCTGCGTGCCGTTTTCGGAAGATTCGGTAGTCAGCGTATTGCCCAGGAATAATTTGGAAATTTCACTGTTGCACCGTTCGCAAAGTTTATCGTACAGGTCAGAACTCCCGGTTTTGTTGGCTGCTTCCCTCAGCTCCATGACCGTTTCCTGAGCATGTACGAACACCGACATGCTTCCGGTACTTTCCGCGTCAGCGAGTGCCCTTTGCCGTGCTTCATCGTCATCGGTCGGGTAAGTATACTCCCTGATAGGTGCCCCGAATATCTCCGCAAACTGCGCCCAGTCTGCAACGTCGTTACGTTTGTAAATTACCCAGATGGCAGCTTTGGCCAGCAGTCCCAAATCATCCGGTGAACCGACAAATAATAAGTCCGGGTATTCGTCCCAGGAGGTACCGGTTATATCGGTTTGGTGGCGCATGATAATCCGACGTATCGGGTCAACATGTTTGCGCGGTATCAAGTCGTAGTTTATCCATTCTCCCTGCCGATAGAACTGCATCAGGGAAAATCCCCATATTTTCGCATCCAGGATATCAGCTATCAACCGGCGGAACCAAGGGGAGCGTATTTGCTCATTTACCCGCTTGTCCGGTTTACCATTCCGCTGGAATTCGATGGCGGATGAAAGTACGGAATTTTTTCGCTTTTCGATGACACTGGAGAGATGCGTATCCATCAATATGTCACTGAACAGGTCATATAGCTTGTAACGTCTGGAGTAGTCCACGTTTTCAAATGACCGTATTGCTGACATGTAATCTGCAATATCGATACCGAAGCGTTTCGGCTGTGTCAGTACAATTGTAGCGGGACCTTTTTGCCCGGGTCTCGGCGTATTTCCGCTCATGGTTATTTTCCCGGCCCTGTTATTCTTCTTTTTCATTTTACCAGTGATTTACCCGTTTTCGGTTGCTTTTCATTAAAAAATTGGATTTGTTCGCCCTGACTTCTTCCGGCAACAGTGGTGCCCCGTCGATTGAAATATCTTCATTCGCTACGGCCTCCATCCATTCCACAGCCCGTTCGTATCTTTCCTTGCGGATACCCTTTATGCTCTGCGGGTTATGAATACTGATGATATGATAGATGGCGATGTCAATAGCCATCATCAGAACCAGCTGGTTCCTTTCCTTACCGGTGGCCCCGAATATCTTGTCACAGTCATAGCGTTTTGAGAGATAGCAGCGCATCTCGGCGACGGCGCGGTCTTCACATATCTCCACGACAGCTTCGTCCTCCCTTGTTACGGCATCCAGTATTTCCTTGTGGATGCTCGCGTCATAGTCCTTAAGATCGATAAATTGGCTCATAAGAAAAAAGTATTTAGTTTATAATCTGTACTTGTTTTGTGACCGCGTATTCTTCCGGGACAGGATGGCGGGTTTCTCCGCCTGCCTTATTTTTTTGTCAATGACACGGTTTCCTCCCTCTACGCAGTCAGGACCATCGGCCGGATAAGTCAGCTGGAGACTGAACAGTTTAAATTGCTCCGCCATCCGTTTCATGTGCGGGTTATCCTTCTCCGCTTCGTTTAGTATCAGGTTTCCCTCCCGGTTAAGCGGTTCGAGATTCGCTTCGATACGCGTGGCCTTGTCTGTCTTTTTTTCTTCGTCTCCCTGAATGTAAAGAGAAATTTTTCTTTCCCTCCGGATCCGACGCACGATGGGTTGAAATACCTGCTGGAAAAAAGGATCCTGCAGTTTGTTATTCTCCATGTAGCAGTATACGGTGGTTTTCCCTCCAACGAACTCCAGCAGCTTGATGTACCACTCGATGAACTCCGCGTTCAGCCCACGGTCCAGGAATGCTTTTATCAGGTACAGTTTTCCTGCCAGCTTTCCGAGCAGGCATACCGTTTTGGTGGAGCTCTTTTTGGTTTTATTCTCTCCCGGTGCCGGGTCTCCGTAGATTATTACAAACTTGAATTTAGAGAGTGCCGGAACTTTCCCGTAGGTGAGTTCCTCGAATACGCCTCCATCCACTACCGGGTTATTATAAAATTCCTTTTGCTGCGCTGCCGCACTGACCAGAGACAGGAACAAGTCTATGTCTTCTTCCGAATTCTTTTCGGGCCATACGGAAAGCCCGTTTTTGTCCCGGATGTTGATAATATCCACATGCCCGATACCTTTCGCCTTTAATTCCGTGGCTTTCTCGATAGCCTTTTTAATGCAGCAATCCAAAGCAATGATATTCCCGTTGAATAGTATGCGATAGTTTCCACTGACGGACATGGTTGGTATCAGCGCTTCCTCCAGCCACTTCCATTTTGTTTTGATACGCTCCGGATTGCGGCATTCTTCATCGGTATCAATATCATCCACCAATATGAAGTCCGGACGAAAGTTCTTGTTACGGGTACCACGTGGAGACTGCCCGGCACCGATGGCCCTGAAGGAACATCCGCACAGGCAGGTGAATTCTCCCGTTTCCCAGGCTCCCGGCTTCTTTTGTGAACCGTAGTCCTGGATGATACGCTGGTTCTCCTCGAAGTTCGCCATAAATGGCAACAACAGCCTTTCCGCATTATCCGCAGAGTTAGAGATGAGCAGGACGTTCCGCACTTTTTTTGTCAGTGCCAGTTTGGATATCTCCATCATGGAGCGTGCCGACTTGGCCAGCTCCCGCGACCATGCCCGTACTTCATACCATCGGTTGTTCTTCATTAACCGCCTCGTGGCCTTCTTATGGAAATCTGCCGGTTCGCATGAATAATACATTGCGAAATAATACCTGAACCATTCCTCATCGTCCTTTTCCAGTCTTTCCCGGCGTGCCTTGATATCCGCTTCCGTGTCCGTGGGATTGATTTCCGAACTTTCGCGAACGGATGCTACCAGTTCATTCCAATATTCCAGCGCCGTCCTGTCCTGTGGTGTAAGCCTTTTCTTTGCCATATCAGGAGAGTTTTGATTTGACAAACGCATCCAGTAATGGGGTGATCTCCTTTGCTTGTGTGGGATCGTATGCCCGTACCCATTTGAGCAGGTCAGTGAATACGGAGATGATGTCGGCCAGCCCTACTTCCGTTTCCATTTTCTTGATGGCGTTCGATAGTTTGGATATGGTATCCGCTTCCGCTGTATTCGGATAACGTTCACCGAGCGGCTTCTTGCTGATCGCATCATTCAGCTCTGCCAGCTGCCGGTACATATTTTTAAGCTGTTCCTCCCTTGTGATGGTTATGGAAGCCTTTAATTGCTCCCAATTTCCTTTATTTATCCAGTTGTTCACAGTTACCCGTGACACCCCCACACGCTCGGCTATTTCCGCTTGTGTGAGGGTTTCTTTCGTATAGAGCATCTTCGCCCAGTCTTTCTTTTGCTCGTTCGTAAGTTCGGCCATATTACCTCCTTTTTATTTGCAAATTTGGTAATGAAAAGAGGTGAAAAAAAATGCGTGCCGCATGATGACACTTTAAAAAGTCATGACGGCATTTTAAAGTTTGCGTGATAAAAAGGCAGTTTGAAAATCGTTTGTAATCCACCTATTTTCGCACCGTAAACCTGGGCGAACACCGTCCACAAGTGAAATGAATATGAATAAATTTTTCAATATGATACCCGGCAGGGAAGCCTGCTGCATACTGCTTTACGGAGACATCGGCGACTATGACGATGTACGTAGCGGAGATATAGCACGCGAACTGCTGGAGGCGGAATCCGCATACGGGAAGATTGATGTCAGGATAAACAGCAACGGTGGCGATGTATATGCGGGCATCGCCATCTTTAACGCTTTAAAGAACAGCAAAGCCGACATCACCATTTATATCGATGGGATTGCAGCCAGCATGGCCAGTGTGATTGCCCTCTGCGGTAAGCCTGTCCAGATGAGCCGTTATTCCCGTCTGATGCTTCACAGTGTGATGGGCGGATGCTATGGTAACAAAGATGAGATGCGTCGCTGTATTGCGGAAATCGAATCACTGGAAGATACCCTCTGTGAAATGTACGCCACCCGTCTGGGAAAAGGAAAAGACGAAATCCGCTCTACCTATTTTGACGGTACCGACCACTGGTTACGTGCTGATGAAGCACTGGCGCTGGGATTTATTGATGGCATTTATGACGCTGATCCGGTACCGGAAGACAGCACCCCCGACCAAGTATATCAAATATTCAATAACCGGCTGAATAAGCCACAAAACGAAGAACAAATGAATTTAGACGAACTCAAGAAACGTCCGCACTTCAAAAACTGTGCGAGTGATGAAGATTTCCTGCGTGAAATTGGGGTTCTGGAAACAGAAGCCGGTAAAGTTCCCGGTCTGAATACCGAAGTGAACCGTCTGACGGGTGAACTTAAAGTGTTCCAGGATAAAGCGAAAGCGGACGAAGAGAACTCCCGGAAGAAATTGCTGGATGATGCCCAGGAAGATGGCCGTATCGATGCGACCACCCGCCCCATTTATGAGAACCTGCTGGTAAAAGACCGTGAAAACGGTGAAAAAGCGTTGGAAAAGCTGGCTCCGAAACGCAAGGTGATGAATGACCTGCATGTGAATCCTACGGATGAAAGTCCGTGGAACAAACGCCAGCGTGAAATCAAAGAAAAGTTGAACCGTAAATAACAGTATGTTATGGCAATAGTAGTAAGAAATACCAATTACAACGGTGAGGTACTGGAGAAGATCCTGACGCTCGCCGCCACCGGAAATGAAATCGTAGAAAAAGGAATGATCTATGTTATTCCCGGTGTGGAGAAAAAAATCAGCCTTCCGCGTATCAAGAGCGGTAAGATGTTGCAGAAACGTAAGGAAAATCCCCAGATTGAAGACTCGAAAGGCAACTTCAATTACAGTGAGAAATCATTGGATCCGGTGGATTTTATGGCCTTCACAGTGTTTAACCCCCGAGCCTTCGAACATATCTGGCGCAAGTGGCAGCCGAAAGGGAATCTGGTCTTTGCCGAACTCCCTCCGGAGGGTCAGAATGCCCTGTTGGAAGAGTTGATCAAGCAGGTGAAATTCGAGTTGGGCGATCATTATATCAACGGTGAGTTCGGTGACGACGACGACCATTTGATGAATGGTATTTTGACGCAGGCTGCCAAAGATACCGAACTGATTGTCGTTTCCACCAGCAAGACCACAATGCTCGAAAAGTTGAAGGCTGTCCGTAAGGCCATTCCCAAAGCCCTGCGCAGTAACCCGAACCTCCGTCTGGTGATGAGCATTGACGACTTTGACAAATACGATGACGAACTGACCGAGCGTGAGAGCAAGAATGCTTCCGAAACGGATGTAAACAGCAAACGTTACAAGGGTATCACTATCGAGACACTGGCAGCCTGGCCGGATGATCTGATTGTAGCCACCCTCTGTTCTCCGGATGCGGACGGTAACTGGTTCGCCGCAGTCAACCTGCAGGACGATCAGGACGTGATCCAAATCGATAAGATCGCCAACGCCAGTGAACTTTATTTCTTCAAGTTGCTGATGAAAGCCGATACGAACATTGCGTTCGGTGAGGAAATGGTGGTTCTGGATACCCGTACATCCCCGGCATTCAAGTCTTCGGAAAAGACTCTCGCCTCGGATGTGAACGAACTGTCATTCAAGGCTGCCGGAGAAAGCAAGGAAGTGACAATCACCGCGTCCGGTGAATACAGTGTCAGTGCCGCCCCGGCCGGTTTCACAGTTGTAGGTACCGATGACGGTTTGAAAGTTACCGCTGAAAAGAATACCGGCGGCAAAGCGAAAGCAGGCAACCTGGTTGTGACACTGGATTCCGACAAGACGAAAAAGGTGACCATTGCACTGTCACAAGTAGCAACTGACGTAGAAGCCGGAGGATAAGCGATGGCAAAGATGAAACAATTGGTTCTTCATTGTACTGCCACTCCGGAAGGACGTAAAGTGACATCCGCCGATATCCGTGCCTGGCACACGAACCCGGTATCAAAGGGCGGACGTGGTTGGAAACAAGTCGGATATACCGACATGATTCATCTGGATGGCCGGGTGGAACGTCTGGTAGAAAACAACGAGGATATGAATGTGGATTCCTGGGAAGTTACCAATGGGGCAACCGGCCACAACAGTGTAAGCCGGCACGTTGTCTATGTTGGCGGAGTGGCACGTGACGGAAAAACACCGAAAGACACCCGTACTCCTGCTCAATTGAAAGCCATGGAGGCGTATGTGAAGGACTTCCACCGTCGTTTCCCTTCCGTCCGGATTATTGGTCATAACGAACTGGCAGCGAAAGCCTGCCCGTCGTTTGACGTTCAGAAATGGCTTCAATCAATAGGTATAAGACAAAAATAAAGAGAAGCATGGAACTCAGTGAAATTCTCAACTGGATATTGGGCGGGGGACTTGTGACTACTCTGATAACGTTGATCACCATCGGCCCGACCATAAAGAAAGCGAGGGCGGAAGCCGAGAAGGCAAAAGCCGACACGGAGACAGTGAGGATAGACAACACTGAGCAAGCCACGCGGATATTGATAGAAAATATTGTAGAACCCTTAAAAAAAGAACTTGGTGCGACACGAAGAGAAATGGCGCGTTTACGCAAGGCTATCGACGGTGCGAATGATTGCCAGTACCGTTCTGATTGTCCTGTGCTGTATGAGCTGCGCGACCTCCCGAAGACAGAACCGGACTACTTTGACGAGCCAGTCCGTCCAAAACGGGGACAGCGCAAGAAACATCAGTCGGGGTATGACAATGGCGGGTATCCCGAAATCAGAGCTGACCCTGAAGATTCCGACGACTGACCTTTATGCTCTTCCTCCGGATGCTTCCTTTCACGGAAAGAAAGGCCAGGCTAATGTGGATGTGAAGACACAAGGTGACACGTTGATAGTATACGCCTCCTGTGACAGTCTCCAACGTATTATTGAATGGTACGAATCGGAACTGACGCGCATCCGGAGCGAAACCGTCACGGGTACGGAAACCGTTCAAACGGAGATTAAACACAGATTTAACCCCGTTCAAATGGTACTTATTGCCTTTATCGCCGGAATGGCATCCGGCATGGTATTAATAATTGTAATAAAAAAACGCAATGGAAAAAAATAAAAATTTCATTTACGGTATTGCTACCGTCAAGAGTGGTGACCTCCTGATCGGCTGGATTGAAAAAGGCAGCTGGGACTGGGGCGGTACGAAGCCCGAGACTGTGGACGTGGAAGCCGAGCAGGTTCCGGATGCCCCGGTATTGACACTGCTACAGAAAAACGGTCAGATTTCTCCGACGTTCAATATCATCCAGATGGATTATAAGAACATACAGGCAGTGATGGGCGGTACGTTGGTAGGTTCAGAAGATGCCCCTACCGGTTGGAAAGCCCCGACTGACCTCGTACAAAAGTCCGGCAAGTGGACGATTGATTTCGTGTCCGGCCAGACGATGACTATTCCGAACGGTACCATTCTGGCAAACCTTGGCGGCAAATTGGCTCTTACAGAGGTGTCCAAATTGGAATGCCAGCTGAAGATCAATAAACCGGAAGATAATTCCGCTTCCTACGAAATCAACGATACGGCAGCCAAGGCATAACGTATGGACGATACGGTAACAAGGAAAATACAAAGGGAGGCATCGGAGGTAATACTGGATATCGGTGTCTCCCTTCCTTTGAAAGAGTGGCGCATCCCCTTCCGGAAGAAACCGGTACAGTGGCGCGTCACGATGCGCCGTCCGCGCCTGTCGGGGCAGATGTGCATTACACGTATCTACCTTTCGATGGATGTGACTCCCGAGGAACTGGAAGCATTGTCCGGAAAGGATAAGTTACGGTTCATGGCCGATCATGGCGTGGATATCTCGCGCATGATTGCTTACACGCTCTGTCAGGGAGTTATCTCCCGTCGTTTGTTTATCCGCCCGGTAGCATGGTTCCTCAGGGAAGCAGTGGAGCATCGTTTCCTTATCGGCGCGATGAACCGGTTCGTAAACCTGATGGGGACGGAATCTTTTACCGGTATTATCAGATCAGTCGATCGGGCGAACCCGATGAAGCTGAGACTGAGCCAAAAAAAGAAGGGGAGTTAAGAACCGAATTCGAAGGTTCCCATAGCCCTTTCGGCTTTATCTGGAATATTGCCAGCACTACCGGCTGGAGTGTAAAGTATATTTTGGAAAAGGTTAATTATCAAACTCTGATATTAATGCTTTCCGATGCCCCGCGCTATGTTCGCCGCCGGGTAAGTTCCCGGAACGGGCAACCGGATGGGGAAGTAGACGAAAACTCTGCTGCAAAAGAAGCCGGTGATATAGTGAATTTTTTTCAAAGCAAATTAGAACTGTAGATTATGAAACCTGTAGAAATCGAGTTCCTGATGAAGGACAATCTTTCCGGCGGTCTTGACAAGGCCGGTCTTGCCGTCGATATCCTTGCCGTCAAGTCTGAAAAGGCCGCGGAGGCTATCAATGCCAAGATCGTAGAACAAAAGAAAGTGATCGAACAGGTTTCTTCCGATCTGGAACGTATGGAATCCCAGCTTCAGGGGATGAAGCCCGGTTCTGCGCAAGAGGAACTGGCTGCCGACGTCATGGCCTGCCGTAAAGTCCTGGAAGAGGAACGTGGCGCCCTTGAAGGTTTGGAAAAGGAACATGCCAAGGCAGAGGCAAGTGTCCGGAATCTCCGTAAGGAATACCAGCAGGTTTCCCTGGAAGAAGAGCGCGCGGCTGCCGGAAGCCAGACGCTTGCCGACAAGATCCGGGAGCAAAAAGAAGTGGTCAAACAGACGGAAGCCGATGTCAAGTCTCTGGAGAAAGCCTGGCAAAATGCCGCCCCCGGTAAAACAAAGGTGGTCGCACTTGACGAGCTGAACGCTGCCAAACGAGCCCTTGAAGAGGATAAAAAACTGCTCGTGCAATATCAGGGAGAACAGGAAAAGACGAGAATGACCACTAAACGGCTTTCCATGCAGTTGCGCGAGCTTCAGGACAATATGGCCCGTATGCGCCTGAACGGTCAGCAGAATACTGAAGAATACCGGAAATTGGCTCAACAGGCCGCGCTCCTTTCCGATACGCTTGCCGACTTGAATACCCAGACGCGGATCCTGTCGAACGACGATGCCAACCTGCAGGGCTTCATGTCCGGAGTCAGCGGTCTCGCCGGTGTGTTTACAACCGCTACCGGTGCCCTTTCCCTTTTCGCTTCGGAGAATGAGGATTTAGCCAGGATACAGACTCGCGTGCAAAGCGTGATGGCCATCACGATGGGACTGCAGCAAGTGTTCAACACCCTGAACAAGGATTCCGCTTTCCGGCTGGTGACGGTGGTAAAGATGAAAAACCTGTTGACGGCTGCCAATACCCGGCTGGCTGTATCATTAGGTATCTCCACCGGAGCGGCGCAGGCTCTGATGGCTACGCTCACCTTGGGGCTTTCAGTTGTCATTACGGGACTTATCGTTGCCTGGGATAGATATTCGGACGCACAGGAGAAAGCGGCACAGAAGGCAAAAGAACGTGTGGAAATCGAATCCAACGGGCGGGCACAGATGATAAAGACACGCTTCGAGATTGATAACACGGTAAAGAGCCTGAAGAACTTTACCGGAAACAAGGAACAGGAGAAATCGAAAGTCGAGGAACTTAACCGGAAATATGGTGAATCTTTCGGTTATTACGACACGCTTGCCCAGTGGTATGATATCCTGATCCAAAAAAGTGAAGACTATATTCAAATGCTGTTCTTGCAGGCAAAAGCCCAGAATCTGGTAAATAAAGCCGTAGAAGCGGACGAAAAAGTCGCAACGATAAAAGCCACGGACAAAGACGATGTGGACGGCTCTATGGGCTGGTTCCAAAAAATGCTGTTATATTCGGCGCAGGGAGAGTCAAACGGTCAGATAGATGCCCAAAAGCTGATTGAGCAACATAACAAGGAAGCCAAGGAAGCTGCTGTAAAAAGCGCGGAAGAGGAACGTGACGCTTACCTGGAAGAAGCTGCCAAGTTACAGGAAGAAGCCGCTAAAATCGGAAAAAACTCCGGTATCGGTGGTCATGTGGAACCCGAAAAGCCGAAAAACGATCCGGATGCGAAAAAGAAACAGCAGGAAAAGATTAATGAAGAATTACTGGCTCTCCGCCGTAAGAACCAGGAGGATGAAATCAATCTCCGGAAAGAAGGTACGGAAAAGAAAATCCGGCAGATAGAACTGGACTATCAGAAAGAACTCGATGCCATCAAAAAACAGGAAAAGAAGTGGACGGATGCGAATGGAGGCAAACTGACGGAAGAGCAATCTACCGAGATTTCCACACGTTATGCCCATGCGGAAAGCCTGAAAGATAAAAGCATCGCTGAGACGAATGAGGAACAGTTGAAAGCGGATTTTCAGGCCATGCAGGACTACCTGAAAGAATTCGGAACGTTCCAGCAGCAGAAACTCGCCATCGCCCGGGAATACGACAGGAAGATTGCCGAATCCCAAAACCAATGGGAAAAGAAGTCACTGGAGAAGCAAAAGCAATCCGATATTGCCGGTGTCGACACGGAAGCAATGAAACAGAACATCGACTGGGTTACCGTATTCGGTGAGTTTGGCGGGATGTTCGACGGCATGATAAGGCCGGCGCTTGACGAAGCTAAAAAATACCTTCAGACAGACAAGTTCAAAAACTCCGACCAGGCAAGTCAAAAGGCCCTGGTCGACGCTATCAACCAAATGGAAAAATCACTTGGCGGTGCGGGAGGACTGAATTTCAAGAAGCTCGGCCAGGACATGACGACTTATCAGAATTCCCTCCTTGAACTGGATAGTTTCAAGGAACAGGAATCGGCCGCCATCACCAAACTTAAAAAAGCGCAGGAAGATTATGAAAAAGCGGTAAAGAACGGCACGGAACAGGAGCAGCTGGCTGCGGAAATTGCCCTTGAAAATGCCCAAAGCAATGCGGATGCCGCGTCCGAGAATGTGAAGACGCAGACGGATATCGTCAACCAGAACCAGCAGAACCTGTCTTCTACCGCCACCAATCTGAAGGTCAATATGGAAAGTGTGACGGAAGGTCTGTCAAAACTGGCATCCGGTGGATTAAGGAATGCCTATGACGGGCTGATCCAGACGGGTAAGGCTATGGGAGGCGCTTTTGAAAAAGTGGCGGAAAAGATAGAGGATGTTCCGATTATAGGCTGGATCATTTCCATTATCGATATTTTCAAAGACGGTTTGAGCAACCTTGTCGGTCCGTTGCTTGACTCGATATTCGATGCGATCAGTGGGATACTTAGCGATGTTTTGTCGGGTGACATATTCGTCACTATCGGTAAATCCCTCCGGGACGGCATAGGCAGCATCCTTAATTCCATAACATTTGGCGGTTGGGATTCATGGATGGGCAAGATAAACGGCAGTAACGCCAAGGAGGTGAACGAGATAGTCGATCGTCTGACGGAAAGTAATAAATACCTGGTGGCAGCCATCGAGAAACTGACGAACGAAATGGAGAATTCCGGCGGTGCCCAGTCCACTGATTATTACAAAGCAGCCTATAACAAACAGGTACAGAAAACCGAAAATGACCGGCAGATGCTTGAAGCCAAGATGGGATATCACTCCTCCCACCATTCGAATGACTATTATATCAATGACGCTTTCGGCTGGAGCGACTGGCAACGGGCTTCGGATCATGTCGGGAAAACACTTCGGTCGGCTTCCGACCTTTGGCGGCTTTCCCCGGAAGATTTGGCAAAGCTCCAGGAACTCCCCGACATTTGGGAAAAGATACACAGTGGGAAGTATAACCAGGATGAATGGCTGGATACATATATCGCGGATGCGAATACCCTGCTTGAACTCCAGCAGCAATGGCAGGATGCCATTACCGACACCTCCTTTGACAGTATCAAAAGCGGGA
Source organism: Bacteroides sp. (assembly GCA_019416685.1). GTDB lineage: Bacteria > Bacteroidota > Bacteroidia > Bacteroidales > Bacteroidaceae > Bacteroides. The sequence goes on along the minus strand of DXWV01000055.1, from coordinate 40,581 downwards.
TGAAAGACCTGTTGAAAGACTTTGAAACCGATTCAAAGGATGTGATCGCAAGCGTGGACGAATTTATGAAAAACGCCATCCTGAAATCCATTGTGGACGGGACCTATTCCGATGAACTCAAAAAATGGCAGGAAACCTTCGCTGAATACATGTCTGACGGCATCCTCTCGGAGAATGAAGCTGACATTCTGCGCAAACGCTATGAGGACATATACGACAAGGCGAACGCAAAGAAAAACGAAGCATTTGAGGCTGCGGGTATAACGGATGATTCCACGACCACCCAGAGCGGGAAAACCGGCAGCTTTTCCGCGATGAGCCAGGACCAGGGCACGAAGCTGGAAGGCATGTTCACTTCCGGGCTGAACCACTGGGTGAGTATCGACGAGAAAGTCGAGGATGTCGCCGGGCGTATGGCTATGGCGGAAAGTCATCTGGCCAAGATAGAAGAACATACCGGCGAGTGCAGGAAATCCCTTTCCGTTATCGCCGAGGATATCAATACAATCAAACGTGACGGAGTAAAACTGAGATCATGAGTATGGATACAATCATAGGCGGGCTGTTCCTTGTGAACGGTATCGATGTCTGGACGGAGTACGGTGTATTCCTGACGGAAGAGAAGCGCGGCGGCTGTGACAACCTGAAGGCCATCCTGGCTGCGAGCAAGACGAAAGAGCATACGGCGGTGGATATCCGCGAGAAAAACGGTGAAAAATACTCCGATGAACTCATTGTGGCCAACCAGGCTCGTGACGTGACGCTTCTTTTTGCCCTGTATGCCCCGACAAAAAAACAATGGCTGAAGAAGTACATGGACTTCATCGCCTTTTTGAAAACCGGGAACAAGGGATGGCTGTCCCTTTACTTCCCGCAGCTGGAACTGACGATGCGCGTGCATTATCTGGATAGCACTAACTTCACTCCACTGACTTATCTCTGGAAGGAAGGCGTGCAGGCCGGACGCTTCAAAGTGAAATTCCATGAACCCGAACCGGTTATTTAACACCATTAAAATGACGTTCAAACATGCTTTTAACAGTATATGACAGCAACAGGCAGCAGAAAGCCCTCCTTTCCCCGGAGGACAGTTCCACGCAGGTGAAGGCACTCCAGTCGGACAATGTGCTGACGTTATCCTTTACTTTATATGAATATGTCCCTCTGGATGTGAACGATTACGTGGATTTTGAGGGAGAACGCTACTGGCTGACGGAGCGATATTTCCCGAATGAAAAGAACACGCAGGAGTGGAAATACGATGTGAAGTTTTACGGAATTGAAAGCCTGATAAAAAGATTCCTGGTACTCAATACGGTGGACGGTGATCCGGAACCGGTATTTACCCTTACCGCCCCGCCACGGGAACATGTAGCCTTGATAGTAAAGGCTATCAATGACGGCATGAATAATACCACCGACTGGAAGGTCGGCACGGTTGAGGGTGCGGATAACATTGTGATAGATTACGAAGGCAAGTATTGCAATGATGCCCTGAAAGAAATTGCCGGTAAAGTACCCGGGGCTGAATGGTGGGTAGAGGGGCAGACGGTGAACATCTGCCGTTGCGAGCATGGGGAAGAGATTACACTGGCTTATGGCCGGGGACTCACGGAAATCGAACGTGACAAGGCCGACAACGCCAAATTTTATACCCGTTTGTTCCCGATCGGAAGCAGCCGGAATATTGACCCGGAAAAATACGGGCACAGCCGCCTCCAGCTTCCCGGTGGTGAGAAGTACGTGGATGTCAACACTGACAAGTACGGTATCTTCCACCATTACGAGAAAGATGCCTTCGCGGATATCTACCCGCGTCGTGTCGGTACGGTCAGCAGTGTACGGAGCAAGCAGGCAAACAGTGAGGACGGTACCCCTTTCACTATTTACTACTTTAAAGACGATACCCTGAATTTCGATCCGAACAGTTACGAACTGGGCGGCAAGGTGAAACGTGTCTCTTTTCAGGAGGGCAGCGACCTTGCCGGGCTGGGGGATGATGAAGACGGGAACTATTATTTTGAGGTGAATTTCGACAGCGATACCCGCGAGTTCGAAATTAAAACCATTTGGCCGTATGATGACGATACCCAGCTTCCCGGTGACAAGCTGGTTCCGAAAGCCGGTGACAAATATATCCTATGGAATACCCGTATGCCTGATGAGTATTACGCCCTGGCTGAAGAGGAATTTCGTACGGCCGTGGATAAATACAATGAAGATAATGCCCTTGACATTTCGGTGTATAAGGGGCCTACAGACCATGTCTATATCGAACAAAACAATATAAGCCTTTATCTGGGTCGTCGTGTGCGTTTGGAAAGTATAGAGTACTTCCCGGAAACAGGCTACCGGAGCAGCCGTATAACACGGCTTACGCGAAAGGTGACATTACCCTCCCAGGTAGACCTTGAGATAAGTGATGCTATTTCCACCGGTGTGATGGAATCCATCAATAACAATATCGAGGGTGTAAAGAACTACACGAAAACAGCAGTGGAAAGATCATCCCTCCCTGATATTATCCGGAGTTGGGACAAGACCGTACCCACGGATAACAACCTGTTTTCTGCCAGGAAAAGCCGGAATGAGTTCCTGAATAAAAACGAGCGTGACCGCGCCAAAAGGAAGATCATCTTTGACGAGGGTATCGATGCCGGAGACTTTGAAGCCGGTGAACGTGGAGGAACGATTGACGGCAAAGGGAATGCGGAACTGCTTTCCCTTGTTATCCGGGAATTGCTTCGCAGTGCCAAGTTTGTGGACGGCCTTTTGGGGGAGGGGTTCCAACTTTGGATTGATGAAAACGGGCTGGCCAATTTAACACTGGACAAGTTGACCGTCCGGCAGATCATGGTAGTGCTGGAGCTATTGATTGAGAAAGTGAGGAGTGTCGGCGGCCAGCTCTGCGTGTCGGCAGCCAACGGCAAGATAAAAAGCGTTGAAAAGCAGGACGGTTACTATTTTATCACCTTTGAGCAGGATAATACTTTTGTGGCGCATGACCTGATGCGTTGTGCCACATTTAGCGGCGGGACGCTGCAAAATTACTGGGTGGAAGTGGCCGGGGTGGAAGGTAACAGTATCCTGGTAGCCGAGGAAGAATTTGACACCTCACTGCCGGTTCCGGGAGATGAATGCGTGCTGATGGGTAACACACGGAATACGCTCAGGCAGAACCTTATACTGATAAGCGCCACTGAGGACGGACAACCGAGGGTGGATGTTATGGACGGCGTGAAGGCGAAGAACTTTACGGACTGCCTGCGCGCACGTCTGGGTAATCTGGACGGTATCAAGGATGATTGGTTCCCCGCAGACAACCAGCCGCACGGCAACGGTCTGTACAGCGACAATGCTTATCTGCGCGGTACCTTCCTTCTGGTAACCGGCGAAGACATTAAGACGAAATTCGAGATCGTTGAAGGGAAAATAACAAGTTCCATTACGGCTCTCCGTCAGGATTTCGCCGCCGATCGTGGTTATTTGAACAACGCCGCTTTTGATGACGGTCTGGAAAAATGGAACACGGAGAACGAGACTGTATTCTTCCTGGTAGGTAACCGCTGGATATGGGCAAATAACAATGTTCTTTCCAAAAAAGGTGACAGTGCAAGCGTGACACAGGACGATGGTCGTACGGTAGTCCGGATCCGTAACAAATATATCCTCCAGAAACGGGTGAATTTGAAAAGCGTCCCTTCCTTTCCCGGGAACGGTGAGGACAAAAAGGAGGCTGTTCCGGTTTATCTGACCTTCTTCTACCGTTGCGCGAAAGCCGGTACCCTGCGGATTGAATTCGAGAACGTTGACAAGACTGGTTTTGCGAATTTCAACAGCCTGGAGGTGGAGGAAGAACTGGCTGAAACGGACGGATACGTTCAGTACACATGCAGCGGGCTTTGGAACGGAACGGGTGATTTCAAACTGTCATTTACCGGTGATATTTACTTGTACATGCTCATCCTCTCCACCGACAAGGTGGAATCCCTGGCTCACCGGTACAAGACCCTGTTTGAACAATCGGAACGCCTGGTTAAGATTTCGGCCGCCGTATTCGACAAGGACGAGAACTGCCTGCAGGAAACCGGCCTTATGGTAAAGCCCGAAGGTTCCGGCATTTATATGCAAGGTCCCGACGGTAAACTGGCGCTGATCGGCGTGGGTGTGGAGGAAACGGATACTGCCGGGAATAAACGGACCGTGGTGAAACTGACTGCGGAGAACATCCGTATGGAGGGCTTGGTGACAGCGAACGACAATTTCAAGATTCTGGAGGATGGGTCGATGGAGGCCAATTCCGGTACATTTTCCGGATATCTGAAGACGAGATTTCATCTGATAGAATCAAGCGATGCCGTATACACGACCGATTCGGCACGTGGTGAGAGTGGTTATATGATCGGCCGGGAACTGAACCTGAAGGTTGACATGGGCGGTTCCAGCAACGGTGCCGATGTCATACTCCCGAATGACGTGGGATATATCGGTTCGCGTGTAATCCTGTACAACGGCTGCCATCCGCCTTATACAAGGACGATTGGTTCCATCCGGTACAGCACGGTGCGTGTGGATGACGGCAGCCTGTTGCGCGGTACGAATGTCAACCTTGGCGAAGAAGGGCTGCTCTCCTATGAAGACCCGTACAAGATCGCTTGGATGAGCGGTATCATCGAGCTTATCGGTACTCCTGAATATAACGGCCAATTCGTTGTGGACTTGCTCTCGTGGCGTGGAGCCTTCGCTGCTCCTCCCGCCTCGCCCTCGAATGGGTGGCTGTATTACGATGTGACGGCTAACCGCAACTACATGTACTGGTATGGTGAGTGGATCGAATTTCCCGCCTACGGTGATGACACCGATGACCTTCGCATCACCTGGAAAGGTGTTCTTTCCTCCGCCCCGGCGAATCCTGAAAGGAACTGGCTCTACGTTACTTCCGTGAACCGGTATCTTCTCATCTACACGGGTGAGAAATGGGAGGACATAGGTTTCAATTTTAATTACCTGAACAAGTGCGGCTGGTGTATCCTTGGCTTCAGCGCGCTTTCATACAAGTATTACAAGGACTGACAAAAATAGATAAGGAGAAATAGTTATGGCACTTACAGAAGCGGAAAAAACCGAATTAAAGAAAGATATCCTGAATGCTATCAAAGCGGAGAGCCAGGGTGTTGACGAACTGGCCGAGGTCACCTCGCTGGACAATATCAAGAGCCTTCCGGCAATGCGCGGGCAGGAGGTTGTGCTTGCCCCCGTCTCACTGTTGAAAAAACCTGCGGAGGATGCCGCCGCCACGGCCAAAGCTGCCGCCGCAACAGCCAACAATGCGGCATCGGCAGCCAACACGGCGGCGGGGAATGCCGCAAGTGCGGCCGGGGTCGCGGATGCCGCTGCGAACACCGCGAATGCTGCCGCCGCCGATGCGAGTGCAGCGGCCAAGGAGGCCATTCAGGTGAAAAAAGAATATGTAAACACCGCATTGGCTGCATTGAAAGGTGCGACAGCCCGTTTCGGTGGATTTATTGAAATAAGCGGTGGTGATATTGATTTCTTTGATGACAGTGTGGAACATTCTCCTGAAGAGATTCAATACAGCCCTTCGCATAAGTTGTTTGTCGTTCAGGCAAGTGTCAAAGAATACTATACGTCATGGCCCGGCAGCGAGATATATAATCAGAACGGGACGTTACTGAAAAATAAAGCCTATCTGTATGGGGAGGTGCTTTACGTCTGGAGTGACGAGGAAAACGGACTCGTTGAAATCAGCGGCAGCGGTGGCGGCAACACGTTGAATGTCTCAGAGGAATACCCTCTGGATAGCGGCTATTATACCCTTGCTACCGCTATCATTGCCGTAGAAGAAAAACAGCGCGGCAAAGGCCGTTGTATCACCTATGAGGTTTCTCAGGGAAAATGGGAGACCAAACAGTTTGCCGGTACCAATCTTTCCAGCTGGGGACAGGTTGCCAGTTGGGAAGATTTCGGTGGTGCCGGTACGGTGAAAAGTGTGACGGTGAACGGTGAAAGACAGAATCCGGACAGTACCGGAAATGTGAATATAATCTTTAACGAGACTGAGGTGGACGAAAGTCTGGATGCTTCCAGTACCAATCCTGTACAGAACTCCGCTGTTACAGCCAAACTAAACGAAATGGATGCGAATACCATTTTCGGCGCTACCGCCGACCTCAGTGAGGACGAGAGCTCTGTCCGTCTGACGCTGAAGAATAAAAGCGGTGCCGAGGTAGTCTCCGTAGACCTTCCCGCCGGCAGCGGTGGCGGTGGCGGCGGAGAAACCGCCACGACAAAAATAGTACTGGGCGCTTCCGTTGACCATTCGATCATCAAGGAGGGAAGTTCAGCCCTTCTTACTTATACTTATGACCACCAGTACGCCGGGGGTGATGAAAAGGGACAGCCTACCGGTCAGAAGGCCACTATCCGGATAACCATTCTTCGCGGCTCCACTACCATGTACAGTGACACCCGGTATGATGTGAGCAAGGGCAGCTATTCACTTGACCTGACCAAGTATCTCATGGTAGGTACTACCGATGTATATGTTTATGCCACCACTACCGACCCTATCACAGGCAAGACTCAGACCAACCGGGCGTATGTAAGCGTTAAGGCGGTTACCTTGTCACTGACAAGCAGCTATAATCTTGCCGGAAGCATCGCCGGGGGTGGCTATAATACCAACGACACGGTCAACCTTCCCTATACTGTTAGCGGATCCGGGACAAAGGTGGTCACCTTGTACGTGGACGGAAAACAGCAAAACGCCAACACCGTGACCCGCAGCGGTACCACCAATGGAAGTTTCAACCTTTCGATGACCGGTTTCAACGTAGGCCGGCATACAGTTCAGATGGTTGCCGAGATGGAGGCGAGTGCGGACCTGACGCTGAAATCAGAAAGCATTTACATCGATATCCTCAAGTCGGGCAGCAGTGCCCCTTTTATCGGCACGATGATGAGCTTTACCGATGGTCGTATCTTTTCTTCGTCCGACCACCTGACCCCGCTTCTGGAAGCCGGACAGTTCGAACAGGTGAAATTTGATTTTGTGGTGTATGACCCCTCTGCAACTCCGACTAAAATGTCCGTTTTCCGTGACAATGTGCAGACTCAGGAGGTTAGCGTCCCGCGAACAACGCAGACTTATGTGAACCGTTTCACGGAAAAGGGAAGAGTCTCCATGAGATTCCAGTGCGGTGCTACCCGCTACCCGCTCAATATTGACGTGACCGATTCCGGCATTGACCTGAGCGAAACAACTTCCGGGCTGCAACTGAAACTTTCGGCAGCCGGTCGTAGCAATACAGAAGGCAATCCCGGTAGCTGGGAATATAATGGTGTAAAAACAACATTCGAGAACTTCGACTGGCAGAGTAACGGGTGGACGGGCGACTCCCTTAAACTGACGAACGGCGCATCCATCGATATAGGTTATAAGCCTTTTACATCTGACGCCACGACAACCGGCGCCACCTACGAACTGGAACTGACCTGCACGAATGTGACAGACCGGAGCGGCCTTGTTGTGGACTGTATGAACGGCGGTGTAGGTATGCAGCTTACCACGCAGGAAGCCCTGATGCGCGCCAGTGGCGGTACGGAGGTAGGTACGAAGTTCGCCAGCGGCATCCAGCTGAAAATTGCTTTTGTGGTGGGCATGAAGTCCGGCAGCCGCCTGATGGAACTGTATGTGAATGGTATCCGGTGCGGTGCCAAGCAGTACGGCGCTACTGAAGGAATGCTCCAGGCTGCACCGTCAACCATCAGGGTGACAAGCGACAGTGCCGACGTGGAATTGAGAAACCTCCGCGTATATAACCGGGCACTGACCGATGACGAGTGCCTCTCCAACTTCATGGTTGACCGCCCGACAAGTGACGAGATGGTCATTCTCTTTGCCCGTAATGACGTGATGAATGACGAAGGCACCGACGTGGATATCGACAAACTGAGGCAGCAGGGCAAGGCGGTGATGCGCATTGTGGGGGATGTGGACCTTGTGAATCAAACGAACAATAAGAAATTTGAGGTGGCAGCGGATATCTATTTCTACAGCCCCTACGGGAAAGAGTATGACTTCATAGCCCGGAATGTCGGTCTCCGTATTCAGGGAACATCCAGTACCACTTATCCCCGTAAGAACTACCGTTTGTACTTTGAGCGTAGCGAGAAATACGGCACGACGCTGGAAGTAAACGGCGTGAATATTCCCGACCTTAAATACGCTTTCAAACCGGGAGCCCGTCCGATCAGCATTTTCTGTCTGAAGGCTGACTTTTCCGATTCCTCCAGTACGCACAATACCGGTGCGGTGCGTATTGTGAACGATATCTGGAAGCGTTGTGGATGGCTTACTCCTCCGCAGGCTGCGTATACCGGGAATTATGACGTACGTATCGGCGTGGACGGGTTCCCGATGGACCTGTTTTATGATAATGACGGCAGCGGTATAAATACCTATCTGGGCAAGTACAACTTTAACAATGAAAAGTCAGAGAGTGCCATCGTTTACGGATTCGAGGGCATTGAGGGTTACAACGATGAAGAAACGTTGAATGGCCAGCGGAACAAATGTATTTGCGTTGAGTTTCTGAACAACTCCGAAGCTTTGTGCCTTTTTGGAACTTCAAATCTTTCAACTTTCGATGACGCTCTTGAATTCCGTTTCAAGGCTGATACTACCTGGGCGGATGCGCATGAAGACGACAAGGCGGCAGTTACCCGGCTTTGGACCTGGATTGACTCCTGTAAGGGCAACCCGACGAAGTTCCTGAACGAGTACAAGGAGTATTTCGGAAACGACAGCCCGTTTGCATGGTATTTGATTACCGACTACTTCATGGCGGTGGATAACCGGGCCAAAAATATGATGCTTGCCACCTGGGATGGCAAGATATGGTACTTCCTCCCTTATGACATGGATACCATCCTGGGAAGCCGTAACGACTCGGTGCTAAAGTATGACTACACCATTACGCACAATACCATTGATGAAAGTATCGGAAGTTATGCCTTTGCCGGTCACGATAGTGTTTTGTGGGAACTGGTACGCGGTTGTCCGGACAAGCTCCGTGAGGTGGCTGATACGTTACGGTCCAACATGAGCCTTGAATATGTGCTTGAAGTACTGAATGAAGAGCAGATGAACAACTGGTCAGAACGCATTTATAACAAGGACGGGGAGTATAAGTATATCAAGCCGCTGACAGAAGGCGTGTCTACCACCGGCGGCACGAGTTATTACGATTATTTGTATGCCCTTCAGGGAAGTCGATACGCGCACCGTACTTTCACGCTCCAGAACCGCTTTGCCCTCCTGGATAGCCAATATGTCTGCGGCACATACCGGAAAGATAGCTTTGGTGTCTATTTCGGTTACAAGTTCTCAACGGACAACCGGAAGCTGAAGCTGACAGCCAGCGAACGGTATTATTTCGGGTATGGTTATACAAGCGGTACTCCCCATCAAAGCGCCGTACTTGCCGAGGATGCCGGAAGCCAAGTCGAACTGACACTTGACACCGACCTCATCGTAAACGACCCGCAATACGTATACGGCGCGAGCCGTATCCTTGGCCTTGACCTGACAGATGTAAGCCACGCCATATTGCAGACGCTCAACCTGAATAACTGTACGGCTCTCCGTACGCTTGACGTGAGCTGTGCCGCAACGCAGACGACGCTGAATGCTTTATTGGTAAACAACTGTCGTAATCTCCGGGAGTTGAACATGACAGGCTTGAAATCTTCATCTTTCACCGGCATGGACCTTTCCAACAATACGAAGCTTGAAACGTTCCGTGCCGGGAAGTCCGCGCTGACAGGTGTCAGTTTCGCCCAGGGCGCACCTCTTTACACATGTGTTCTTCCATCTACCCTCCAGACGCTGGAACTGCGGTACCTGAACAAACTGACGAACTCGCGTCTGACATTGGAAGGAACGAATAATATCACACGTCTGGTAGTCGACAACTGCGCACAGCTTAACTGGCAGACCCTGTACAACCGATGTGCAAATGTGAAATATCTCCGTGTTACGGGTATCGACCTTGAAGGCGACGGTTCCCTTTTGCGCACACTTCTCAAAGTGGGCGGAGTAGATGAGAATGGCGGAAATGTTGATACGTGCCGCCTTGTTGGCAGCTACCGGTTAACAAAGTACGTGGCCGATGAGGAATTCGGCGAACTGACCGCCCACTTCCCAGAGTTAAACATCCGACAGCCGGATTATACCATGATTGAGTTTGATGACTCGGTTGCGGATGACGCGAATGTGTCGAATCTGGACAATGAGACCGGGTACAAGTATGGGAATGACTATTCGCCGAGCGGACATATCTCGGCCATTCTGAAGAAGCGTCATCGCGTTCTTGCGAAAGTTACAAAGAAGCCTACGAGCAAAAGTGTAAAAATAGCTAACATAGAGACGACAATGAATAATCTGGATGGTGAGATGACCTATTATCCGCTGCATGACGAAAACTCCAATTACTATGCTGACCAGTCCGAGGTGAAGAACTGCACGACAGCCAAACTGGATGGTACGGAAGGCGACTGGATGCTTCTTGAGCCCCATTACTGGAGCAAGGGTGTGAATGATTATCTGAATGGCAAACATTACAGCTGCTACAGTTCTAATGATGTAATGCCGGAGATTCCTTCTGCCAAAGTAATGACATTGGAAGAAATTCAGGCTGACGGTAAATACCGTAAGGGTTATAAGCTGATGAGCGGCAGGGATACCCTTGCGGATTCCTATTCTGCTGATACGAATTATTCCGTTTGCCAGGTCGATGTGTCCGGTTACAAACGTGTACGTTTTCCGAGTGTTCCCGGTACGAATCTGATAGGTAACGCCTTTGTGGATGCTTCGGGTACCATTGTTTCTGATATTGTTGTCCCCACGCTGTCTTGCATGTTCGAGGCAGGCATGTACCTTATTTCGGATATCCCGTCCAATGCTGTTACTTTGAACTTTACGATTATGAACACCGCTGAATTTGACAAGGTCGTACTCAGTAATAGTACTAAAATTGAAGACATGGAGCCCGACTGGGTTGAGAATGACGAGTGCCTTTGTGCCGTTGTGGGTAGCTCGGTGGTGGGCAGCAAGCTGCGCAGTTGCATCACCGGCAGTTCAACTGCCGCGAGTATGACGTGGACGGATTTCCATTATTACAGTGTGCAGCGCGGAATGCAACAGATTGACCCACTTTTGCACAGCCATATCGCTAACCTGTTTTACGCCCATTACGGCCGTCGTGACAGCCAGGAACAGTGCGGTGCCGGACAACATACGAACATGCGTGTGACGGGCGGAACAGCCAAATATGGCATGAAAGACACGATAGGCTATGAGGAAGCCCATAATATCAACGCTAACGTGACTAACTCGGTGATCGAATTTCAAGTCCGGCAGTATGCGTGGTATAAGGACAGCACCGGTACCAGCGTTGAGCAGGTGAATAATACTTGTTGTCTCGGTTACGAAGATATTTATGGCCATAAATACGACATGATGGACCGCGTCGATCTTCCGAATGACAGTGGCAATCAGTATAAATGGCGTATTTGGATGCCCGACGGGAGTATTCGTATGGTGAAAGGAAAATCCGGCAGCGATCAATGGAATGTCGCAATGTATCACGGCAAATATATGGACATGATACCTGTCGGTACTGTCAGCGGCTCGTCTTCAACGTACTATTGTGATAAGTATTATATATCGGCTTCTACCAGCCGTGTGGTTTATCGTGGGTACAACAACGCGAACTCGGCGGGCGGTGTGTCGTACGCGAATGCGAATAACGATGCTTCGAACTCGAACACGAATGTCGGCTCTCGTCTGAACAACAACCAAAAGAAATTAAAATCGGCGTACAACACCGGGGACGTGTCCCCACCGTGGAGCCGAGGGAAGCAAGCCTCAGTAACAGCAGCTGTAAAGTTGGAAAACTGAAAAATCGAGCGTCGGGTAGGGTTTGGTAGGTCGGTAACGATTCGAAGAAGCTGGACCCGGGGGATTGAAGGCCCCAACAATAAAAAAAGAAAGGTATTATGTATAGAGTAGGTTATGTCATCGAGGAAATTATAAAGGAGTCCAATATGGACACCTCTTTCCGTCAAGTCCTTCGTGGAACGGACAGGAAACACAGCCACCAAGGAAGCTACCTGCTTGCGCATAAGCCGGAAGTACTGGCAGAACTGACCGCGCAAATCGCGGCCGGAACTTTCCGGGTGAAGGACTACCGGGAACGGGAAATCATGGAAGGTGGGAAACTGCGGCGTATTCAGATTCTTACAATGAAAGATCGTATAGCCGTTCATGCTATCATGGCAGTGGTAGACCGCCATCTCCGGAAACGCTTCATTCGTACCACTTCTGCCAGTATCAAGGAACGGGGGATGCACGACCTTCTGGCGTATATCCGTCGTGACATGAAGGAAGATCCGGAAGGAACGCAGTACTGCTACAAGTTCGATATCCGCAAATTCTATGAGAGCGTGAAACAGGACTTCGTGATGTATTGCGTAAACCGGGTATTCAAGGACAAGAAGCTCATTGCCATGCTGGACAACTTTGTCCGCCTGATGCCGGAAGGTATCAGTATCGGCCTCCGTAGTTCACAAGGTTTGGGTAATCTACTATTGTCTGTTTATTTGGATCATTATCTGAAAGACAAGTACGCTGTCCGTTATTTCTATCGGTATTGTGATGACGGCGTGGTACTGGCCAAAACGAAAGCGGAATTATGGAAGATTCGTGATGCCATCCACTATTATACGGAACGTCCGGCTCTTGTTATCAAAGAGAACGAACGTGTATTCCCGGTGGGTGAGGGTATCGACTATCTGGGGTATGTGACTTACGATGCGGACTATGTCCGTCTTCGCAAGCGTATCAAGCAGAAGTTCGCCCGAAAAATGCACGAGGTAAAGTCGAGAAAAAGGAGACGTGAACTGATAGCGTCATTCTATGGAATGGCCAAGCACGCCAACTGTAATATGTTGTTTAAAAAATTAACAGGCAAAGACATGAGATCATTTAAAGACTTGAACGTCGCTTATAAGCCCGAAGACGGCAAAAAGCGATTCCCCGGCGTGGTGGTAAGCATCCGGGAGCTGGTAAACTTACCGATTGTAGTGAAGGACTTCGAGATGGGCATTAAGACCGAACAGGGTGAGGACCGCTGTATCGTGGCCATCGAACTGAACGGTGAACCGAAGAAATTCTTCACTAACAGTGAGGAGATGAAGAACATCCTCTCGCAAGTGAGAGAAATGCCGGATGGGTTCCCGTTCGAGACGACCGTTAAGACGGAAACGTTCGGTAAAGGTAAAACAAAGTATGTATTTAGCTGATGGAACGAATAGAAGGAACATCCGGGGTGAAGCTGATCGAGTGCGTGAACCCGGTAAAACAGAAATGGCGCATCCGTTGGGATGTGCAGGAAAAAGAGGACGGTTCTGCGACCTATATGGAGGAGGAATTTATAGGAAAGCCCTCACCGGAGGCCATAAAGTCCGTAGTTATAGGCTGGTATAATCAGCAGATTGAAGAAACTATACTTTCGGGCTTTGTATATGAGGATATGCCGGTGTGGCTTTCTACAGAGAACCAGTTCAACTATAAGGTAGTTTACGACCTTGCTGTGCAGACAAAAGGATCCACGCTCCCAGTGGTATTTAAGTTCGGAACCGACGAACAAGTACAGTACCGGATTTTCGGCACGTTGGAAGAACTGGACGATTTCTATAAAAAAGCCATGACACACGTACAGGACACGTTGACTGACGGTTGGGAAAAGAAAGATGCTTTTAATCCGGAACTTTACCGGGTAGAATAGTATCAGAGTAGAATCCTTCGGGGGAGGATGGAAAAAGCCCCCGGCCTGTTAAAAATCATCTCACCTACTTTTAACAACATGTACGCCTGAACGCACGACCGGGGGCAAATACCCCTGTCGCGTTCAGGCTTTTTAATTATGTTGTAAAGTAAGTGAGATGGTGCAAAGATACAAAAATAATGTTGTATGAAAGTGATTGAGTTATTAAACTTTAACCGGGAACTGTTGAAAAAGCTACAGGAGGCCGGAATACGCCTCGAAGATGCCCGGTATATTGACCTCTATATGGATTATGTGAGGTTGTTGAATCAAGGCGATAAGGTTTCGTATGTCGTGGCCGTTTTGTCTGAAAAGTATTCCGTGAGCGAACGCAAGGTTTATGCACTGGTAAAACATTTCCAGAGTGACTGCAATCCTCTTGCAGTATGAACAAGGCATTTTATGCCGGAATCACCGCCATTCCCTGCTATCTTTATAGCATATCAAATTTAACAGGAGAAATGGCAATGAATAAGTATTATCGTATCCTGGACAAGATACTTGTCACAGGAAAAACACAGACTAACAAGAAGGGAAGTATACAGTATCTTTTGAATGAGCAGTTGTCTCTGACCCCGGCAGACTTGCTCGATATATTCGAGGGACACAATATCGCCCGTAAGAAACTCCGCAGTGAACTTCAACTGTTTATGCAGGGCGAGCGTAACGTGGAGAAATACCGGGAGGCGGGCATCAACTGGTGGGACTACTGCGGCTCCATCTTAGTGAACAGCTACCCGACGTATTTCGAAAAACTTCCGCCGCTGATCGCGAAGATCAACCGGGAGAAACGCAACAGTAAGAATTATGTGCTGTTCCTGGGCGAAACCGGAGCGGAGAGTAACCAAGCACCTTGTTTAAGCCTGGTGCAGTTCCAACTGGACGGTGGCGAACTGGTGCTGTCTGCATACCAGCGGAGCAGCGATGCAAACCTCGGGTTGCCTTCCGATATCTATCATCTTTACCTGATGGCCCGTCAGATAGAACTCCCTCTAAAGTCGATCACCCTGAATCTGGGCAATGTACATATCTATGAGAATAACATTCCCGGTACCCGTGCGCTGATAAGCGGTGACGAGACTGTCCGGTTCGAACTCAACGTGTAGTAGACACTGCAGGCACTGTGCAGCGGGAAACGTTCAGACTTCCCGTCTCCTTTAGTGAATTCTAAGGACCTTTGCAGCCGTTTTAAAGCAAAAAGAAATGAGAAAGATGTATTTGTCCGCCCCGCTTCCTTTCGTGGGGCAAAAACGCATGTTTGCAAAGGAATTTATTAAAGTATTGGGACAGTTCCCGGAGAGTACTGTGTTTGTGGATATTTTCGGCGGTTCGGGACTTTTGGCGCATATAACCAAGTGTACCCGCCCCGATGCTGTTGTAGTGTATAACGACTTCGATAACTATCGTGAGCGGCTGAATAATATTCCTGCAACTAATACCTTGCTGGCTGACCTGCGTCATATTGTGGAAGGCTGGCCGAGACTTAAGCCGATTACCGGTGAAACACGTGATAAAGTGTTTCACCGTATTGAAAAGGAAGAGAAACAACGTGGGTATGTGGACTATATCACCCTGTCTACATCCCTTCTGTTCTCCATGAAGTACAAGGTTAGCCTGGAAGCTATGAAGAAAGAAACCATTTATAATAGAATTCGAGCTTCGGATTATCCTGATCCGAAAGACTACCTGGAAGGACTAACTGTCACCAGTGAAGATTATAAAGAAGTATTCAAACGTTACAAGGATGTTCCGGGTGTTGTTTTCCTTGTGGATCCGCCGTATCTCTCTACCGATGTAGGGACTTATAAGATGTACTGGCGCCTGGCAGATTATTTGGACGTACTGAATGTACTGAAAGATCATTCGTTCGTATACTTCACCTCGAACAAATCCTCCATACTCGAACTATGTGACTGGATAGGCGAGAATCCATTTATAGGCAATCCATTTAAGGAGTGTCAAAAAGTAGAGTTTAATGCGCACATGAACTATAACACCGGGTACACGGATATAATGCTGTACACAAAGCCGGATAATGAACTGGGTGCAGCTGCTTAACACTGCATAAAGATAGTGATTTTTCTTGAACTAACAATGGCTTTTGAATGATATTTTAAAGCCGTTCAAAGAGTATTTTACGATGAATAAAAACGGTGAATATAGCCATCTTAAAAGGACTATGCTCACCGTTTTTCATGTACGTTTCGTTTTTGTACTTTTTGAAACGCTTGGTTTTTGTAAAAGCGTCCGAGTCGTTTTTCCGGATTTATCCACTTACGGAGATTAGTGTAGAAAACTTTTTTAATGACTGAATCCATTCTTTTAAACTCTTACACATTTCTATATCCTGTGTAGTAATGGAGTTTATAGCATAGACCCGTATCATGCTCAGATGTACATTGGTACCTTCTATATAGCTATAGGTTGCTTCAAAGTTGATATTGGAAATATATATATTGACTTCATTGTCAGATTCAAATCTTCCTTTTCTTGCTAAATTCTCTAATTCGTCTAACAGGAGTAATAGTTCTTCCTTGATCTCCTGTCTAGCCTTGTCAGAGATAAGCTGAATGCTCGAAAAGTATTCCAGATCGTTCACTATATGGGAAAAAACATTGCTGTCCCATATAAAACTTGTGCTATGAATTTGCTCTGCAGTGTTTACAAAATCCTTTTGAATATCCTGTAGTCTGACCGGTATTTCCAATTCATCGAAATGCTTACAGCCGATATTCTCATTCTGATACATCCATTTAAATAATCTGAATTTAGACAATATATCGTGTTTTAGATATAGTGTCTGTGGGATGGTGTTGGAAGATGTAGCCAATTCGGAAATAGGATCATCTTTCATACTTTTTAATAAATTGGTATACTTCTGTATAATGTCGTAATATGTTTCAAAAGGGTTGCTGTGATGAACCACATTCATGTCAAAAACGGCATTTTCTTTAAAACTTACTCCTACCATCTTGTCGAGTGATACTCCCAGTTTCCTGGAAATAATAGCAGCTTCTGTCAGGGTGAAAGGAACTTCTCCACGTAGTCGTCTGTATACAGCTTCTCTACCGATAAACAAATTGTCCATTAATACGTTTGCTATATTACTGTTTGCCGGTATTTTTTCTTTTATGGCTTCAATGAGGCCTTCATTTAATTTATTTGTAATCATAATTATGTCCTTTTCTCGTTTTCTACATTTAGAACAAATAAGAATGGTAAGATGTTTCGCTTATCGCAACTATTTTCATTTCGTGGTTTGTTTTTAGCTTAATATACGAGCGAATGAAATTTTATATGAAATAAAAAAGTTCATAATATTTGCATAATTTGAGCGAATCGTCTACATTTGTCCGTGCATAAATGGAACTTATAATACATGAAAAGAATATTAGTTAGCGGTGGTGCTGGATTTATAGGCTCGCACCTCTGTACCAGGTTGGTAAATGAGGGAAACGATGTTATCTGTTTAGATAACCTGTTTACAGGTTCAAAGAGTAATATCGTACATTTGATGGACAATTATCATTTTGAGTTTGTACGTCATGATGTAGCGTTTCCGTATAGCGCAGAGGTTGATGAGATTTATAATTTAGCTTGCCCTGCTTCACCTATACACTATCAATATGATGCCATTCAGACGATAAAGACGTCTGTAATGGGAGCTATTAATATGCTGGGTTTAGCCATGCGCGTGAATGCTAAAATACTGCAGGCTTCTACCAGTGAGGTATATGGTGATCCGATGATACATCCGCAGCCTGAAAGTTATTGGGGGAATGTAAATCCTATTGGCTTTCGTTCATGTTATGATGAGAGTAAAAGGTGTGCTGAAACTCTTTTTATGGATTATTACCGTCAAAATGATGTTCGTGTAAAGATTATCCGCATTTTTAATACATATGGTCCTCGTATGCTTCCCAACGATGGACGGGTTGTTTCTAATTTTATAGTTCAGGCATTGCAAAATCAGGATATTACTATCTACGGTTCGGGAGAGCAAACGCGTAGTTTTCAGTATGTAGATGATTTGATTGAAGGAATGATCCGGATGATGAATACTCCTGATGACTTTACGGGACCTGTGAATATTGGGAATCCCAATGAGTTTTCTATCCTTGAACTGGCAAAAAAAGTAATTGAATTGACTGGTTCGAAATCAAAGATTATATTTAAACCTTTGCCGCATGATGATCCTAAACAGCGTCAGCCGGATATTACGTTAGCGAAGGAGAAACTGAATTGGAAGCCAACGATAGAGTTGGAGGAAGGTCTCGGACGCATGATTAATTATTTTAAAGATTATAAAGTATAAAACAACCAGATAAAGCTATATAAAAGATGAACATGGAAATAAATCCTTCAGAATACAAAATACTAATTGTAGACGACGTAATGTCTAATGTATTGTTGCTGAAGGTACTTCTTACCAATGAGAAGTTTCAGATTGCGACAGCCAGTAACGGTCGTCAAGCGTTGGACCAGGTGGAAAAGGAAAGACCAGATCTTGTTCTGTTGGATGTAATGATGCCTGATATGAGTGGTTTTGAAGTTTCCCAGCAACTGAAAGCCAATCCGGAAACAGCAGAAATTCCGATCATCTTTTTGACGGCCTTGAATAGTACGGCGGATATTGTGAAAGGTTTTCAGGTAGGAGGGAATGACTTTATTTCGAAACCTTTTAATAAGGAAGAGTTGATAATCCGCGTTACACATCAAATCTCATTGATTGCTGCTAAGCGTATTATTGTGGCACAAACAGAGGAATTGAGAAAGACGATTATCGGGCGTGATAAGCTTTATTCTGTAATAGCCCATGATCTTCGTTCGCCAATGGGATCTATTAAGATGGTATTGAATATGCTTATATTGAATCTGCCGAGTGATACCATTGGAGCAGAGATGTATGAGTTACTTACAATGGCCAATCAGACCACGGAGGATGTATTCTCTTTGCTTGATAATCTATTGAAGTGGACAAAGAGTCAGATTGGTAAGCTGAAAGTTGTATACCAGGATATAGATATGGTGGAAGTTACCGAAGGAGTAATAGAGATATTCTCGATGGTAGCTGAATTGAAAAAAATCAGTATTCGTTTGGAAGCACCTGCTAAGTTGGAGGTTAATGCTGATATTGATATGATAAAAACGGTTATCCGTAATTTGCTTAGTAATGCAATTAAGTTTAGTAATGAAGAGACTGAAATACTGGTAACAGTGCAGGAACAAGAAGGTATGGCTGTGGTGAGTGTAAAAGATAGCGGTTGTGGTATTGATGAAGAGAACCAAAAGAAGCTGTTGCATACAGATACTCATTTCAGTACTTTTGGAACGAATAATGAAGAAGGTTCCGGACTTGGTTTGCTTCTCTGCCAGGACTTTGTTATTAAGAATGGCGGTAAGTTGTGGTTCAAATCTGCTAAGGGAGAAGGATCTACATTCAGTTTTTCTATCCCATTGAAGAAATAAACAAGAGGAAACTTATATTAGTATCATAGATACCCGAAGCCTGCTTTATAGAGAAAGAGGGCTTCGGGATTCTTTTTTACATGATATATTTATTATGAAATTACGTTTTTACTATCTCGCTTTATGGATACTTATAGTTGTTCTTGGACTCGGTTCACGAACTTTTGGTGATTATTTGCCTTCATGGGTTACTACTTATGCCGGTGACACACTGTGGGCTGCCATGGTATATTTGGGAATAAGTTTTCTTTTTCCTTTTACCCGTTTATTGCGAAGAGTGACGATTGCTTTGCTGTTTTCTTATTGTATTGAAGTGAGTCAACTTTATCAGGGCGATTGGATAAATGTAATTCGGGGTACAACTTTGGGAGCTTTGGTTTTGGGACACGGATTTTTATGGTCTGACATGTTGTGCTACACAATTGGAGTTGGGCTGGCAGTATTGACAGACTTCTTCTTTACTCATAGGAGGTAACAATTAGATAGAGAATTATAATTATATAGCGTTAGGAATTATTGCCGCGATATAACAATTATCATCCGGATATTCGGATTTAAAGATATTATAGGCTATACCTATTGCTTCTTCTGGCGAATCAGCTTCAATATTTTCCTTAATATTGAGAGATTCAATCTCTTTACCTTCTTTTACAAGTACATAATAAATGATCACAACATACTTCATACCTCATAATATTTAAGCGCCGGAAATAGTGCCGGAAATACAAACATACGCCTTTTTATTCATAAAATCAAAATAAGTAGTAGAAGTTATTCTATGCAGAAATAAATCTATATTAATAAAAAAATAGATTTGAGGAGAGAAATAGGAAGCATTTTTATACTTTTGCGACCGATTTTGGATAAGATATAATCGCGCGAAGAAAATAAACGTTATGGATATATTTTGGAATACTATTGCGGGGTACAACTCGGCTACCTGGCTTTTTCAGTTGATAATTGTTATCATAGGTATCATTCTCACAGGGTTGTTGTTGAGGAAGTCAGAGTCATGGGTAAAGTTATCGATGAAGTTTTATCTTATATTCCTTTATATATGGATTGCGGTGGTGTATTATTATATTTATTGTGCCGAACGTAGTTACAATGTTGTGATGGCTCTTTTTTGGGGAGTGATGGCTGCAATATGGATATGGGATACTTGGGTCGGATATACTACATTGGAGCGTAGCCGTAAATATGATAGTCTGGCATATATCCTGTTGGCTATGCCTTTTATTTATCCTTTACTTTCTTTGGCACGCGGACTAACATTCCCGGGTATTACCTCTCCGGTGATGCCTTGTTCGGTAGTGGTATTTACTATTGGGTTATTATTGTTGTTTGCACGTAAAGTGAATATGTTTCTTGTGCTTTTCCTTTGCCACTGGTCACTCATCGGACTATCCAAAACCTATTTCTTTCATATTCCTGAGGATTTTTTGCTTGCCAGTGCTTCTGTACCGGCACTTTATCTTTTCTTCAGAGAATATTTTCTGAACAGGTTGCATACCGATACACAACCCAGAGTAAAACTTATTAATTTATTACTTGTCTCTGTTTGTGTTGCTTTGGGGGTTATCCTAACAGTTACTATGTTCCTACAACTGACTCCAGCCTAATAATAAGGTTATTCTTGTAAAAAGTTGATTTATTGATTATTAACCTAAAACGGCTTTTGGAGGAGAAAATATCTGTTGCATTACAACACAGTAACATTGGCATTGCAACATATCGGGAAATGCCTCGTAACATAAGTGGCAGACTCTTTATGAAAGTCAAGCAAATAAGGATTTATCAGAAACTTTCCATTATTATTTCTTTATTTTATAAAATATGCGCAATGCATACCGGATGACCTTTCCTGGAAGCCAGCCTTTAACTTTGGCAAACATTACTTGCGACAATGGCCCGGTAAGTGTACGGAAAGGAGGATTTTCTTTTTCTACTAATTTCAATATGGCGGTTACAAACTTTGAAGGTGCGCAACCTCCTGTTTCAGCTTTTTCTATAATTTTTAGTGTATCTGCAAAGTATTCCCCGTAGTCAGGACTGGCCAGGGTGGCAGCCGAGATATTCCGGTTGGCTGTGAATCCAGTGTTAAAATCTCCCGGTTCTACTATACATACTTTGATATTAAATGGGTGTACTTCCAGCGAAAGAGCCTCACTGTATCCTTCTATCGCGAACTTTGAAGCAGAATAGAAACCCTGATAAGGCACTGCCATTAATCCTGCAATAGAACTAATATTGATTATCTTTCCTTTGTGTTGCCTACGCATGATAGGTAGTACGGAACGACATACACGAACCATACCCAAAAAGTTTGTATCCATTTGCAGAGCGATTTCTTTATCCGTTGCCAGTTCCAGTGCACCACCGAAGCCTATACCGGCATTGTTTATCAGTACATCAATACGTCCCTGTTCTTTAATAATACGTTCCACTGCATGGTGTATGGAATTGCTATCAGTAACGTCTGCAATAAGCATTGTCACATTTTCTTTGTTCTCGGTTTGCTTTCGGCTTGTACCATATACGATGTGTCCTTGTGCAGCGAGAGTTTGTGCTGTTATCTTTCCGAACCCTGAAGAGGCACCGGTGATGAGTATTACTTGTGATTGTTTCATGAATCATTTTTGATTTTGGGACAACAAAGATAGAGATATTCTCTCACGGAGATGTATTCATGGAGATTAATTTACTTACTGTTCTGATCGGCATGATGATAATAACATTATGTAAAACGATGCCTTTTACATAATGCTATTATCATCGGATATGTTTCTACAACTTGTTTGGAAGAGTATTACCTGTTGTTTATTTTTAGGGTTAATTTCTCTTTATACACCCACACAGCCAGTCCGAAGTACACTACCGTCTGTACCCACAGCGTGATGTACTCCGGACGTATATCTGCCATGTTTCCTCCCATGGAGTTCAGTTTTACAAAAGCAAGTGTGCCCGGTGCTGCCGGTATAATATAATGTGCCATTTTCCAATACCATGGCATTAATTCCATGGGATAGGATACTCCGGAGAGGAAAATCAATCCTACAGAAAAGAAAGCAATCATCAACAGGGGAGCTTCAGAGTCGGTAAACCAGCGTGAAGCTGCCAGTCCCAAAAAACTTGTTGCCAGTAGATAGGGGATGAGCATGATTATAATATCTTTGCCGCTACCTATATTGGGAATACTAAAGAAGTGGGGTAACAATCCCAGTAGAAAGAAAGCGAACAGAGCATACAGCATGCAATATACAAATGTCTTGCCTGTTACGATACGTGCTGCAGTTTTCCATCCCGTTCCGAATGGGAGATAGGCACGTATACCGCCTGTTTGATATTCATCTCCTGTCACCATGCCAATAACCATAAGTAATGTCTGGAAGATGATGACCATCATTACCGCAGGAATAAGATAAGAACCGTATCCTTCGGTATAGTTGTACAATGCTGTACCCGATATGTTGACAGGTTTTGCCATGGCTATAGCTATCAGACCTTGCGGAGGTAAAAATACGGTACCATCCGGACGATAGGCATCATTTATGGCAAGCATCACCCGTGATGAGGCTTCTTGCAGAGCCTCATAATAAAGAAAGGCGTCTGTAGTGGCATAGAGTGAGAATACGGCTTCCTCTCCCTGAAATACCCGGTCTTCGAAGTTATGTGGCAAGTATAGAATGCCTTGTACTTTTCCTTCCTTCATCCATTTTTGTGCCTCATGATAATCCATTGCTTGTGCATAGACTTCTATTTGTGGTGTGGCATTGAGCCAGCGTATGTATTGCCGGCTCAAACTGCTGTGTGAATTATCTACCACAGCAACAGGAGCTTTGGTAACAATGTTCGGGGCATACATATAGTTGTAGAGTAATCCATAAACAAAGATACCTCCCATTAGCACCAGTAGCACGGCATAGCTGGTGCTGATAGCACGAAATTCGCGTGTGATAATAAATACCAGTTGTGAGAGTTTATTGGATGTTTTCATACTTATGACTGATTATAGCCCGTTTCAGGTGGGGGAGCATCATTAACGCTAATAGCGGGAAGATACAAAGGAAAACGGCCGAAGGCCATAGGTGAATAAATCCACCACCGGAATAGAGCATAGTTTGTACAATTTCTGTAAAATGGCGCACTGGGAAGAGGTATGAAGCATCTCTTACCAAAGGATACATATTAGCCACCGGGAAAGTAACTCCAGACAATGTTGCTCCCAGTGAACCTACCATAGATACAATGCTGATGATGAGCGCTACTGCCGGAAACAGGGAGAAGATGAACAGTGCCAGTGTCTGGGTTGCTATCACAAAAAGTATGGTCATTGTATTCATCATCAGCCAGTTATCATGAAAGGGAATATGCAGTATGCCAAACATAACATAGTTACCGAGTATGCCGATAAGACTGAAAATGATAGTGTAGGGCAAGAGTTTACCCATGATAGCAGTTACCATGTTTCCTTTTGCTACGGCAAGCCAGTTGTCTCCGGTACGAAACTTGATTTCACTACCTACACTGTACACAGTGACGAGTAATATGAGTACCTGAAACAATACAAAAAAGAAGGGTTGGCTCAGGTAGACCGAGTAGTCCAGAGACGGATTGTATATAGGATGATCATTTGCCTGTACAGGTAGGAGGAATGTTTCTATTTGTTGTTCGTTTACTCCCAGTGCTATGGCCTGCATCGCTATAGGAGATAATGCTACTGGTGCAAGCGATGTTTCGAATGCTGCCATTAGTTCGCCACCCACTGAGAGCAGTGCATAATGATAATAATAGGAGAGAGTAGCTTCATTGCCTGTTGTAGCATCCTGCTCAAAATTGTGAGGAATGGAGAGATAGCCATATATCTCTTTACGTTGTACCGCTTCACGGGCGGCAGCTTCATTGGTAAAGTGGCGGGTCACCTTGAAAGTGGGTACTGCAGATATATTTCTTGTTATTGTCCGTGAAGTTGACGTATTGTCTTGATCAACAATGCCGATAGGTATATTCTCCATTTGTCCGTTACCGAAGATGGTAGCCATAAAGAAGAGAGTGAACAATGGCAATATGATACAGACGCCAAAGTAAAGGCGTCGCGAGGTCATCCGTGTCCACTCACGATGTAGGACGGAGATTAGTTGATAGTTGGAAGTTGAATGTTGAGAGTTATTAGTCATAATTAATAATTTAATAATATACCGATGCAATTCCACTGCCCATTGTCAATTGTCCATTGTCAATTGAACAAGCACTGACATGCCTGGTCTCAATCCATCTACGGATTGTGTGGGTCTTGCATGTATCTCGAAAGTTTGTAAATCGTAACTACCTGTTTGTTTAGTCGATTTCCATGTAGCGAAGCTACCCAGCGGACTGATATAATATATCTCAAACTCTACATTTTTCTTGGCTATTGCCGGAACGTCTGCCACAAACTTACCTCCAATATGGAAATTTGGCATTAAATCTTCACGTACATTTAGTACTACATGTACATCACTCATCACTACCAGATTCATGATAGGTGTTCCCGGTGCTACAAGTTCTCCACGTTTGGGGAAGATAGTGGCTATCTGTCCGTCTTCGGGAGCTGTAAGGCGTGCATCTACGAGTAGAGAAGTTACTTCATCCACTGTGCTGCGTGCCGCATCTACCAGACTTCTTGCCGAAGCTTTGTCTTCACTTTGTGCACCATCTACCGCCATTTGATATTGTTCATAGGCAGCACGTTCTGCAGCAACTGCTGCTTTGTACATCGCTTCTACCTCATCCTTACGTTGTGAAGTAACTACACTGTCTTTATATAAAGTAAGTATCCGGTCATAGGTAGTCTTTGCCAGTGACAGGTCGCTCTTTGTTTTGTTCCAGAGTTGCTGTGCAGTGGCCACAATCTGCCGGCGCGTACCTGCATCAATCTTTTTGTTTTGCTGTACAGCTACTTGCTCCAATGCGCCCAGTTGGCGATATTTGGCTTCTATGGTCGGACTGTTGATCACTACAAGTGTATCGCCTTGTTTCACCCAGTCCCCCTCGCGTACTAAAAAAGTATCAATACGTCCGGGCAGTTTTCCACTGATACGTATTTCTGTAGCTTCTGCCTGACCTTGTAGTACGAGTGGTTGCTTTCTCATCAATATCATACCGATAGTTGTAAATAAAAGAACAACTATCAGGACAACAATAAAGGCTATGCTCAGACTTTTTCTGTTAGAAGCTTTTTCTTGTACTTCCTTTGAAGAGGAAGTTACCTCTTTTTTTATATTATCTTCTGTATTCATAATTTATAGGGTTTATTATCGTTTCTGTAAATTGAAATTCTTTCGTTTTTTTTATTCTTCTTTGAGTAGGTTGTCAGACGAAGTACCAGCATATTGTTTAAACTGTTCCGGTGTACCACATAACGCCAGCAGGTTCATTAGTGCTACATCATATTCATAATAGGCAGCCAGTCGGGCTACTTTTACTTTAGCCAGCATTGTTTCTGCATCAATCACCTCGGTTGAAGTGGCCATTCCTTCCGTGAAGGCTTTTTTCCGCATTCGTACCAACTCTTCACTCAACTCAATGGTGGTGTTCAAAGCGCGCACATTATCCTGTGCCTTCTGCATCTGGCTATATAATTTTTCTACTCCTACGGCGAGATCGTCTTTAGCCTTTGCCTGTCCCAGTGCCAATGTTTGCTTGGTGAGTTTCGATTGGCGGATTCGTTTCTCGCGTTCCAATCCATCAAAGAGGTTCCAGGTAAAGCCTACCCCGATCATTGTACGAGGTAACAGATTGCTCTGGATACCATGTGAATATAATGTCTGTTTGCCGAAGAGGGCAATATTGGGCATATATCCGCTTTGATCGATCTTTACCTGTTGGCTGGCTATGTGTTCCTGCAGATTTAATTGATTGACAAGGTAGTTACTGGTATTTACCGAAAGTATAAATTCTATTTTGGGTGGAAGCGAGTCATTTATAAACAGAGGTGAAGAAGGAGTGATCTCTCCGTTTTCTTCCTCCATATTGAGCAATGTTTTCAGTGCATTCTGTACAACAGCTTCTTCTTTACGTGCTGCCTCCAGCTCGCGTTTCGCTTCATCCATATTGACTTGTGCAAAGAGGCGTGCCGCTTTGTCTATCATCCCGGTAGCTTCCAGTTTGAGGGCATTTTCATAATGCTTTTCTAATCCACGATAGGTTTCTTCGCGCACTGCCACTACTTGTTGTGCCAGTCTTAATCCATAATAACTTTCGGCTAATAGTGTACGTTGTGTGGCATCCACTTGCGCCCGGCTTTCACGGGCAAGATCTACCATGGTATTTCCTATTTTGCTGGCATGAAATCGTTTACCGCCAGAGAAGAGTACCCATTCGGCAGTAACATCTACTGTTGTGAGGTTGCGTGGTGCCAAAGGGAATATCAGCGTATTGGCTCCTATCTGATCGAGTATGCCACTTATAATTTTGTCATCCGGAATAATACTATGTACAAAGTCTTTTGCCGGATCGGTAAATTGTGACAGAGGCTGTTTTACCTCTATTTTCTCTGACATATGTACAAATGCTCCGGTTGATTGCACGCTTGGGTACCAGAATGCGTTCAACTTTCCTTTTTCACTTTTGGCTATTTCCACTCCTTTATCTGCTATTTTTAAACTCTGGTTACCATTGTGCAGTAACTCAAGAGCTTCCTCAAAACTAAGGTGTTGCTTTCCGGAGCTATCTTCTTGTGCTATAACGGTAGGTATAAATAATCCTACCGATAGCATAATGAGAATCATTCGATGGTTTAGGTTCATATTCGTTATTCGTTTATTTCGTGAGAAGTTAACAGATGAAAAAGAAGATTGTTCGCAGACTGTTTTTTAAAGCAGAAAAATAAAACCGCGAATTACGCAGTTTAAGGTTTTACTAAACTGCATAATTCGCGGAATTAAAAAGTTATGTGTAAGAAAGAACCTACTTCATCACCCGGATAGGCAAATCCAACGGTCCGTCATAGGTGGAACGGGTATTTGCCTGTCCCTTCTTCGGTCCTGGTATCAGCGAACTGTAAGTCAGGATATGGCGTACCCTTTTCTTTTGATCTTGTGTAAACTCGTCCAGATAGCAGAAGCTGTAATCCATAATATTCCGTGCTGTAAACGGACCACTCTGGCAGTCGTAACGATGGGCTAAGTCTGTAAAAGAAACATTGCCGGATAGGCTTTCCAGCCAATCTATATATTCGCTTCTGTCATAAGTGGGAGTGTCTTCACAATAATCGGTATCTTCACAAATTTCCATGCCATTAAAAGTAGCCTCAGAGAATGTGTGATATAAACCTAAGTAGTGTCCAAGTTCGTGAGTTAGAGTAATGGCGGCATCATTCTGATTCAAGTGTCCATTGATACTTTCTTCATAAATATAAGTACTGTTTATGGATATACAATAAGCATATTGGAGATTATCTCCGGTAATATAGTAGGGGACAGTTTCCGTACCTTCCAGAGGATACGCCCGAGGGGTATATGGGAAATGAGATACACCCAATGTGTTTTCATCTGTAAAAGCATATACCATTACATTGATGTAGTCGTTTGGCTCCCAGATCAGGTAATTGTAGGTGTGGTCATTGGTAAACATAAATTCTTTCATATCAATGGATGCTGATTTCCATTTGATACGTTCTACACCTGGTTCAGACAAGATATTCCCTTGGGGATCTTCAGTGGCAAGTACAAATTCCAAATTCATATCTGCACTATTTGTTCCTGCATGTTTGTAGAGTTCATTCACCCTTTTCAATATTTCCGGCAATCTTCCTTCTTTAACATATTGTGTGCTGTTATTTCTGTCATTGTATAGTACATGGAAGATAACAGGAAGTTTATAGTGATATTTTTCCGGATCAAAAGGAGTATTGGCAGGTTCTTGTTTTAATTTGATTTCTTTATTAATCCCTTGTGAAGTGACTGTAACGACTGCCGTTCTTACTGTTTTTTCTAAATTTCCTTCAATGTATATCGTTAATTTTTGGTTTTCGAGTCCAGTTTGCGGAGTTACACTACACCACTTCTTCGAATTGCTGGAGGCAGTCCATGAGCCATTACAGGTTATTTCTACCTCCACAGTTTCTCCATCGCTACTGATAGCATTGAATGATGATTGGGAAACTTCAAGTAGTAATGAGTCCTTTGTTGAATCTTCACAGCCGAAACAAAAAAATAGTAACGCCAGCAGAGGGAATAGATATTTCACTTTCATAATAAATTATTTTAAATATGTAATAATTTAATTCGGATATGTATTTTTCATTTTTGTTCTTTCTCAGTATGTTACAAAGTTAATCTTTTTATTTTATTTGTATCATAAAGCTTATTATATTAAAAATATTGCTCTTCATTTATACCTGTTTCGTTTTTATTGATAAACTCAGTGTAGAGATTATATAACCATATAAACTTATTATTTCTTATTTTTTTCTGCTTACACATTGCTTTTTTACAAAACAATGTTTACCTTTGCCAACGTTTTCAAAGAATAGAAATGTAATGCGGCAGTAGCTCAGTTGGTAGAGCATTAGCTTCCCAAGCTAAGGGTCACGAGTTCGAGTCTCGCTTGCCGCTCAATTGAAAATCAAGCACTTACGGGTTTAGTAAGTGCTTTTTTTGTGTCCTCATTTGTTTTTTAATCCCGTTTATGCTGGTTTTGAGAGGGTATTAATTATATTTGCAATGCAAATTTAATGCAAATTTTAATGTAAATACAAGGCCGCATTCTATACGGGTGTGACTTATAAATAGAAAAGATATGGCAGCAGTGAATTTTTATTTGGACACTCGTCGTTTAAAAAAAGATGGTTTGTATCCCATCAAGGTTAATGTGCGCCATAAGGGGCAATTTCTTTTGTCAACAGGATTTTCTGCTGCTGCCCATTGCTGGACCGGGAGCGAATTTACAAACAAGGTCGATAATTACAAAACAAAGAATGCGTCTCTGAGAAAAGCGTTAAGTGACATGGAGAATACCATCTTTCGTCTTGAGATGGATGGAAAGCTTCAGGGAATGACTGATAAATCATTGAAAGCTATTCTTGAAAAATGCCTGCCCGGGTTTATTCCGGAAAAAACAAAATGTTTTATAGATTATCTAACCGATTTTATTAATATAAAAGATAAGCCTGGGACAAAGGCTGTATATACAAGTACACTTAATAAAGTCATAGAATTTGATAGGGCCTGTACTTTTGATACAATGGATCTTGACTGGTTGCGTCGTTTTGAAAAGTGGATGAAAGATAGCGGTATGAAAATAAATGCATATGCTCTTCATTTACGTAATATCCGGGCTGTATTCAATTATGCCATCGACGAAGAGATTACCACTATGTATCCATTTCGGAAGTTTAAGATAAAGAAGGAAGAAACTGCTAAGCGTTGCCTTACTCCTGAGCAAGTTGCCTTACTCCGGGATTATGATTGTGAGGAACATCAAAAACGTTACCGGGATATATTTATGCTCATGTTGTATCTTGTTGGTATAAACGCAGTTGATCTATTTAACTTAAAGCAATTAGTTAATGGTAGGGTAGAGTATAATAGGGCTAAGACAGGAAAGTTATACTCTATAAAAGTAGAGCCGGAAGCGATGGAAATCATAGAACGGTATAAAGGTGAAAACTGGTTATTAAACATATTAGATACTTATAGTAATTACCGAGACTTTCTACATAGAATGGATATTGGTCTTAAACAGATTGGGCCAGTTACTCGGAAGGGATTAGGCGGTAAGAAGGAGCGCGAACCTCTGTTTCCTGATATTTCCAGTTATTGGTCGCGCCATACTTGGGCTACAATTGCAGCCGGATTGGATGTACCTAAGGAAACGATCTCCGCTGCATTGGGACACGAGATCGGATCGGATGTGACATCTATCTATATTAAGTTCGATCAGAGGAAAGTTGATGAGGCTAACCGGAAGGTCATTGATTATTTGAACGAGATCCCATCTGTATAGAAAGTGTCGGACAACTCCATGGTTATTATTCTATAATCAATACTCTGCAGTATGTTCAAAAAAATAAGACCTATTTCCAAAACATCCCTTGAAGGAATTGTTTATCAGATAAGATATTTAGTTAATGACAAGAATTGCTCGGATCAAGCTCTTGCTTGGCATTTACAGAAAATCTTATCTGATAAAGGTATTCCAGTTGATATTATTCCAACTCCTAAACCTTGGGAATGGGAAAAGAAAGTATGACTATTTTTTTGGAGTAGGCGGTGGGGTTGCAGGGCGTTGAGACCCTCCAACATTAGGTACTCCATTCTGCTCTTTAGTTGGTGTTACTGGTCTTGGTGAATTTCCTGGTTCCGGTTGTCCTTTTTGGATATAATCCATACTGAAATTTTCTTTTTTAGTTTCCATTGTAAATGTCATTTAGATAATTATCACTTTTTTTTGCTGCTAAGGCATTTAATTTTTCATCTATGCTACCAAATAATTTACTCATGAGGATCTGTTTCTCAGAATATTCAGACACTAATATGTCATATTCATGTGATGCTTCATCTACATTAATTTTTCCTGCAAACAATTTCCCAAATACATTTTGTAACCTTTGAAAATATATTGAGTACTCAGCCGATAGACCATTTAATTTTGTTATCTCTCCAGGCTCCATGAAAAATACAGGGAAGAATTGTTTTACCATTGTAGATAATCCAACCAATATACCTGTAGCCATAGGTATATAAACATTAACGAGAGAGAGAGCCGCTCCTCCCACAGAGCATAAAGATATGACGCAGTTAAATATTTTAGATCGGTATATTTGTCTATCAATAAGTAAGCTTGAATAATATGTATTAGTTAATACCTGTTTCATATCACGATATATTCGGTTTAAAAGAATCTCTTTGTATATGTCTGTCATCTTAGATAAACTTAAATTCTTTCATGGTTGTTTTTTGTGGTGACCTATTAGTTGCCTGGAGTCATAGGATCCAAGTCGAATCCTCCTGTCAAATCATTAAAAAAGTAATACTTACCATTTTCCAAATTAAGATTCTTAGTGAACACTTTTGGTATCTTACCATTAATTCGATTAATTTCAAAATATGAATTAACATAAATTCTTCATTCCAAACATATTAAACAATTCATCTTTAAATAACTCTTTCATTACATTTTTGTATTCTGGGGTTTGAATAATATTATATACAACAGGCTTGTACTTTTGCATCATATTATTCATATTATCGCATTTTATAGAAATAACATTGTGTAAGTTGTCAGTTATTGCATTAAAAATTAAACAACAAAATTGATGAATGGCTGAGTAGGCTTGAGGAGATTCTAAATTATTTATGTCTATTTGATCGATTATTTTTTTATCTGTAAGGGCATTTATATAAATGTCTGCAATATTCTGACACTCGTTATCGCTTAATGATCGTTTAGTTTTAAGTGTTATACTTTTAAGGAAAATGTCTCTAAACAGAATCAACTTTGATTTATTTTGCTGCTTAATTAAATCATTATATACGTCATTATTATTCAATATAGTTTTTCCAACTGCGTCTACCATATCACTCATATTATTAGATATACTTTTCAATTCCTTTATAGAATCAAAAATGACCGATTCTTTCTTCTTTTCCTGTATTTCTTTGAGATGAATAAAAAGCATACCAGCTATTTGGTTAGATAGGTAGTTTTCAATTTCTTCCACATTATCATAGGTTTTTATTGCCGTCATCTGCAATATATCAATGAACTTAAATACGTTGATATCATCAACATGGGCAAAATTAAAGTTTGCATTCCCCTCAATTAAAGGCTCATTTTTTTTAAATGTTTGATAATCCGCCATAACAGATTTATCTACGAATGTATATATAGGCATCCCTATTTGCCTTGCGGTTTCATATTCACCTTTAGTTATTGAATTATATTTTTCATGCAATTTTTTTTTCTCTTCTTCGCCTGTTGCGGGTGATCCATATCGGCTACTTACAATAAGTACCATCATATGACAAAGTTTTACTTCGTCATAGCAAGATTGGTCAATAGTCTTGTCACAATCAAAATAAACATTATCGGATTCAAATAACACTGGTTCAAAACCAAAATGGGCGAGATATTCTCCAACCCTTTCCCTTACATGTCTTAGGTCATTATATGTTGAACTAAGAAAAACTCTAGGCTTTGCCATTTTTGATTGTTTTATTTATTTAAAATTTGAATAACCTTATCTTTTAATCCCA
Source organism: Bacteroides sp. (assembly GCA_019416685.1). GTDB lineage: Bacteria > Bacteroidota > Bacteroidia > Bacteroidales > Bacteroidaceae > Bacteroides. Next base: position 7,964 of record DXWV01000055.1, on the reverse strand, counting down.
TTTTAATAAACTCGTCATCATCTACATCTAACTCAACGACGACTCGAGTAGGTTTACGGTGATGGGTACGTAATTCTTCAATTTCTTTTCTAAGTCTTTCTATTTCTTGATAAGCTAATTCAAGTTTTTCTTGAATAGAATTGTCTGAATCAAAATCATTGTTTTCTTGAAAAAAGGCTGTTATAGGAACTCTAAGTATGACAGAAAGCTCTCGAAGTACTGATGTACTTAAGTCTTGTTTTGATAACATATCATAAACAGCTTGTTTTGATTTACCTAATTTTTCCGCTATTTCTGAGATTTCAAGTTTTTCTTTACTTGCTAACTCTCTGATTCTTAATCCTATATTCATGGTGTAAAGTTTTTGTTGAAAATAGATTCAAGAAAAACTTGTCTAATAATAAAGTTTTTCTTTACTTTGCACCATAAAGTTAATTAATAAACCAAATAAACTATTAGAAAGATGGAAAAAGTTAATCAGAAAGAAGTAAAAGAGCCTATTCTTCCAATCTTAAAAAAGATGGAAATAGGAGAGACTCATTCTTATCCACTCTCAAGAATGAATACAGTAAAGTCTGTATGTGGTCAGGTATCAGTGACTACTGGTAAGGTATTTAAGACTAAGATTGATCGTCCCAATCTGGTTGTAACAAGAATAGAATAAGGAGGTATAATTATGGAAACATTATTATTAAATTCTATTGAAATTACAATATCCGGTGAGGTAAAAGCTCCAATCGAAATTGATTTTATCTGAATAATTAAAATCTATTTGGAATTAATCTAAATTAAAATCCCGTTTAAGAAGGTTATTTACGGTTATTACAGGTTTTTAATTTGATTATTTAATTCGCTGAAAATTAGATTTTTATATTTTGAAAATGTATAATAAATTTGTGACAATGAATATGGATAATACAGTATTAAGTAGTAATTCATTCTCTACGATAGAAGGAGGTGTAGAGATGCAACTTTTAAGCTTTCCAACTGGTAAGGAACTCTGGATTCATTCAGAAGAGAATGGTTCAATCACCTTTGATATTAATGAGGCGATAAGGTTGCGGGATTATTTGAATAGTCTTGATCTGAAATAAAAATAGAATTATGGGACGAACAAGAACAACAGTAAAAGTAGAGCCGGCTCCCAAACGCTGGCTCAACAAACAGGAGGCTATGAGCTACCTTGGATGTGGTGAGGATTTTTTAGATAGATTACGTAATGAGGCTCTTGTCTCTTTCTCTCAATTCGGTAGTAGAATGATATGGTATGATATAGCAAGCCTTGATCGGTTTGTGCTTAAAAACAAAGTAGTATGAAAGTATTACCCTTAACTTTTATATGGTGTATATCCTTTGTTACAATGGCTATCACCTGCATGAATTGTGATCTTATCTTCTGGTTAGCATTCTTTGTATTTGCAGCCGATAGTATCTACATGGGTAAGAATAGTAAGAGGCTTGAAAGTGAGATTGATGAATTGTTCGGAAAATAATAAGATAATTATGAAGAAAAAGTACTGGATGCTATTAATAGCCGTGATAGCTATCCCAATTGGTAATCGCTTGTTCAATCACGTGAATCCGTGGTTAGGCATTGCCGTAATCCTATCGGCTGTAATTTACTTGATTTATAAACTTCTAAAAAACGAAAAAGATGAGAAGAAAGATTGATTTTTTGATTGTGGCATTATTTGCCGTGTTGGTATTCACTTCTTGCGAAAGAGTTGCTCCTAATTATGCAGGTGTGTTTATGGAGAATTACGGAAAAGACGGTAAGAAAGACTTTTCCATCAAGACCGGTAAAGTATCTACATGGGAATGGGGTACTGAACTTTTTCAAGTCCCATTATTCGACCAAAGAGGTGACTTTGCCGAAGCCGTCACGCTTAAAGCTGCCGATAATACAGAGTTCAAAGCACGCCCTACCTATTCTTATAAGGTAATCAAAGAACGAGCTATTGATGTAGTGTTCGATAATAAGCATATCGGTAGCGGCAATGACTTTATGAGTTCACTTGAAGATAATATATTGGAACCACGCATCTATGATTTGATAAAAGAAGAGAGCCGGAAGCATAAAACCGACAGTCTTATGGCAGATGGCGGCTCACTTGTCTTTGAAAGAAGATTAGAGCAGATTGTAGATAAGGAGTTCGAGAAAAGAGGGCTGCAATTACTCACATTCTCGGCTCAGTTAGAGTTCTCTGAAAAGGTACGTGAGAAGATTGACAGTCGTAACGAGGTGAACACTAATATTTCTGTTCTTGACCAGCAGATAGAAGAGCAAAAGAAACTAAATGAACTTGAACGGCTTAAAACAGAACAGGCTATAATTCGGTCTAAAGGCTTGACAAAAGAAATTCTTTATAATAAGTTTATAGACCGATGGGATGGAAAAACACCGTTATATGGCATTGTTCCCGAATTTTTGAAAATAACAAAATAAACACGCATTGCTATTATGAATAATAAAAACTTGCCAGATGTATTGTTCTGTATATCAGTAGTACTTTCTACGATTTCCATAATTATATCCACATGCGTAATTATTTCTAAAATATGTCACTAATATCCCTATAATAGTTGAGATGATAGATATACTTCGTAAGATACTCAATTATAGTTAGATAATGGTATAAAATCCTCTGTTAATCAGTAAAATAAGTAGCAATGAAGAAAATATGTAGGATTCCGGAAGGTAGTGAATTTGTCACGGCTGAAGTAATAGGTAATAGTTTGATATTACTATTTGAGCCTAAAGCTACCAAAGCCTTTCTCTGTGATATCACAAACGATTTAGAGTATATACCAAACCTTGGTGATCTTTCTATATTCTGGAGCCAAGAAAGACCAGGTGCAGCTATTATCGCTCAATTAAGTGATTATAACTTCTCAGAAGAAGAAAGCTTATTCCGGTCTTCCAATGGTTTGTGGTATCACCATGCCATCAGATTTCGTAATGAAGAACAATACAATAAAATCATAAGTCATGGCCGGGAAACCCAATCTGAAAAAGAAGCTTGATGTAGTATTCAGCCTTTTCATTCGTCTGCGCGATGCAAGGAAAGATGGGACTTTCAAATGTATCTCATGCGGACAAATCAAGCCTTTTGAACAGGCGGATTGCGGGCATTATATCAACCGTCAGCATATGTCTACACGATATAGTGAGATAAATTGTAATGCCCAATGTCGTTCGTGCAATCGATTTGACGAAGGAAACATTCAAGGATACCGGAGAGGGCTTTTTGAAAAATATGGTGTCACCACAGTTGTATTGCTTGAATCAATGAAGAACCAGGTGAATAAGATTTCTGAGTTCGAGTATAAGGCTATGATTGCCTACTACAAGAAAGAGATAAAGCGGCTGAAGCAAGAAAAACAAATTGATTAATCTATGCCTGAAATATGCAAAACGGATATAAGGACCATTGAGCGGCTGCTTCGACAATGCTCAGAGGAAATAAAAGTTCTTTCTTCTCCCACATCTCCAGCACGAGACCTGATACGGAGGTGTAATAAGATGAGAAAGAAATTAAGTAAGATGTCTAAATAAGTCATATATAGAACTTTTGGTATAATGAAAGTCATACATGTATATTTGATCTTCAAAAAGAAGAACTATTATTTTGGATCGTTAAGTGCTATTTATGACTACTTAAATGAGGATGAAGTCGGGATCAAAAAGAGTACCCTTCTACACCGTTCTAATGAGACTACTATTTTAACCCCAAAAGCGATCATTATCAAATCAACCCTGCTGAGATGCAGGAATAACTAATCATTTAAAGAAGCCGGTGAAAAGGACACCGTCGGGACAGCCCCGGTTTAAGTTTTAATTTTATCAATCCCTCCCGGTGAAATATCCGGGAGTTTTAAATCTTAGGTTATGGCTAAAGTAGATATCGGAAAGATTAAATGTGATTGTCGGTGTTGTCAGCGTGCCGGTCCTGTAGAGAATTTAATGTGTTACTGTCCGATTCATGGATGTAATCGCTCTGTGGGAGCAAGAATGTGTCTGTACTTTTTAAAGAGAAAATAATGATATATCAAATAGATACTCGTTTTTACGAGAATTGCCAAAGGACTTATTATGCTGATTCCTTTAAACCTGCATATGAGATGTTCAGGAAGTTAGGTGATAAGTTAATTCATACAAGCCTGTTTATCAGGGGGCGAATGTATGAAAGAAAAGAAGGTGAGATACGGCATGGTGTATACTATAACGGATTCAAACAGGAATCAAAAGCTGTAGAGATTACTATGCAGCCATATCATGGATTACAACATGTAAAGTTGTCAACCTTATCAGAGGCAATAGAAGATTTGCATTGGGCCATTTTCAATAAAGAAATGGCCGAGTGTGTGCCAGGGCTGAATGATATAAAGTTTCATTATGGAAATAAATATAAAAAATAAAGATTATGAGTAAAGTGGATTTTAAGAAGCTCAGGGTCGGTAGAACTCCAGTCAAGTATTCTGCAGATAAAAAGATTAAAGCATTGCTATCTAAAGCAGGATGTGGAGGTTGCACATTTCAAAATGAATTCGGAGCAAAGCATTGCCAAATGTCTCAATTCTGTATAGGGCATCTGAGACCAGACAAGACTCCGGTAATATTCGTTGTGTTTGATTCACAAGGCAAACAATGTTTGATAAAGTGATTATAAAAGCAACGATTGATACTGCTGACATTGATACGATTGTACTTCGTAATTACCTTGAACAATGTACAGAGGGCGATGAAGTTTATTACAAGTCTACTGCATACGCAAACTTTGACGGTTGCTTTATTGAACTTCGTGGAAACAGATTACGGTGTACATGTTCTATCTGCAAGCTTTACTCCAAAGGGAAAACAGGCAAGTTGGATAACAGCCGGCCGATAACCTTTGCAATGGCTGTAAGGACAATTAAGGAAGTTTTGTTAAGGTTATGTGTCAGGATGGAGAATGCAGTGGTAACATACTACGAGATCGGGATTACAATGAAAATGTCCCTCCCTGCGGAGTCTTATATAAAGCAGATGTACGAGGTTTCCGGGAAATATCTCTGGAATGATGCGAACTATTCCGCATTCAAGCAGCAGACTACAGAGAAAAGTAAGTACTTCCGTAAAGTGCTAAAGGTGTACGATAAAACCTTTGAAGCTGGGGAGAAAGGGCGGAATGTCGGAGCTAATATTCTGCGTATTGAAACGATATATAAACACCAGTCTGTCCCGATGACAGAGTTAACGGATAACTTTTTTCTGTCTAAAGTCGGTCGTATATTTTATAAGGATTGGTCAGAGATATGCTTTGTTAGGGAGCTGTCTGCGGTAAAAGGAGTAAAGATCTCTCAGCTTGACCGGGCCAGGGAGATATATCGAATTGGAGTGACCCGTTACAAGGAGCGTTACAAGCAGCTCTATTTGGACGGGAAACTGACAAGAAAACAATGGGAGACGATACGCAATTTTGCCAGGAGTTGGCCGGAAGAACGTGAGAAGTATGTAGAGGAAATAGGTGAGTTGGAACGTGAATTCAAGGATAAACTTTTGGCTGGGTATCAAACAGGGATTTTTACGCCCATTCGTAAGAAATGTTAATTGATTGATAATCAAATATTTATGTGATAATCTAAAAAGCACCATATGGTGCGCTGTTAAATATCTTATAATCAGATTATTATAAGATTTTGGATAAGAAATTAACACTTTACGGCAACTTGTCCTATACAGCCCGGAGGGTTGTCAGGTAACTGACATTAAAGGGCTGATAACTTTTTATTATAACTTAAAATAGAAATATATGAAATCATCACAAGACTTTAAGAAAGCAATCCAGGCATACTTGGATTTACGTGCAAAAACAGATAAGTTGTTTGCTGTATCCTATGCTAAAACAAACAAGAACCTTGATGAGTGTTGTAACTATATCCTCGGTGAAGCTAAAAAGCGGGGTAATGCTGTTGCAATGACTGATGAAGAAGTGTACGGAATGGCAGTTCATTACTACGACGAGGATGATATTAAGATAAACAAGCTTCCGGCTAATGCGAGAACTTCTGTAAGTGTTCCTGCATCGAAGGCTGTGGAACTTACGGAAGAAGATAAGGAGAAAGCACGTCAGGAAGCTATTAAACGTCTTGCAGAGGAACAGCAGGCTTTACTCCGTAAAAAGCCTGCACGGGCAAAGAAAGAAGTAACCGAAGTTCAACAGATGTCACTATTTTAACAATGAAACCGAGAACAAAACTTCAATTCAAGATAATGGAGCTGAGCAATCGCTTACCTATGTTCGGTTTGGAAGTCGACAAATGGGCAAAAGAAAAGGTTGTTAGTCACAACGGATATCGTACGAAGAAGTTCATCTACTGTACAGAGTGCGGCCAGTACTTCGATAATACCGGTATCAAAGACGGAAGAAAAGAAACGTGCCCTCATTGTGATGCCGATTTAGTTATAACCACCTCTAAGAAGCGTACCGATAAAGAAGAACGGTTCTTTTGTATCGTGGATAAATTTGAGGAATACCAGGTATTCCGATATGTCTATATTCTTCGCTCTAATCGTACAGGGAAACCTGTTCATTATTTCATCGATGAAGTAATGCAGAAATGGATGTCAGATGACGAAGTGGTTACTATTATAGCCAAAGGTCGTTTAATGAATTCAGCGTACATGTTTGACGGTTGGTCTCATAGCTCTGAAATGCAAATCCGGACACGTAGTATGAGCTATAATTCATTCGATTATGAAGTATATGTACACATGACCTATCCGGTTCAAAAATGGAAGAGTGAGTACAAGAAATACGGCGTCAACCGACAAATCAAAGGTGCTGATCCTTACTGGCTCCTGAAGGGTGTAAAGCATGAACCCAAAAATGAAACATTACTCAAAGCCAAACAATACAACCTACTTGGATATGTGACAAATGGTAACGCTTCTTTCATTAATAGGTATTGGTCAACGATAAAAATCTGCATCCGGAACAAATATATAGTCAAAGATGCAAGTATGTACAATGACTACCTTCAGCTCCTGGAAAGATATCATAAAGACCTGCGCAACGCTTATTATGTTTGTCCCAAGAACTTTCGTAAGGCTCATGACTATTACGTTGCCAAGCGTCGGAAGGAACAGGAGAAATCCGAGAAAGAACGACTGGAACGGGAAATGCTCAAACAGAAGGAAGCAGAAAAGAAATTCCTTGAGCGGATCGGTAAGTTTGTAGATTTGGTAATCTCCGACAACAAATTAACTATCGTTCCTCTGAAATCTCTCGATGAATTCAAACAGGAAGGGGACACCATGCACCATTGCGTATTTGCCAATGGCTATTGGAAACGTTCTGACTGTCTTATTCTCTCTGCCAGTATTGGAGACAAGCGCATAGAGACCATTGAAGTGAATCTTAAAACGCTCGATGTAGTTCAATCTCGCGGTGTCTGTAACAATAACACAGAGTACCATGAACGTATCATACAGCTTATGAAAAAGAATATGAATTTGATTCGTCAAAGACTGACGGCGTAAAAGGATAAGAAATGAAGAAAATATATGAGGAATTGTTGCATGATGCATTCTGTGAATGTATGCAGAATAATCATGGTAAAGATTGGATAGATAGATATACTCCGGAAGAACAGGAAAATATGCGCCGTGAATTTTATTCAGGCGCTGAATGGCAGGCAATGCAAGCATTGTCTCAAGAGCAGATAGATACTACATTATCTGACTACATTAATAGTACCAAAAAGCTGAAGATAAACTCCAATTTGGACTATTTAGCCTTATTAGTATATCAAGTATGGCGATAGACGCCAATTCTGCAAAAACGACATTAAGCACTGAGTTCACTCACAAGGGTAAACGATACAAGGCCGAGATGTTGATTACTCAAAAAGAGGTTTAATTCGTAATTATATAGAAATGAAACGATTTAAAGTTGGTGATAAAATCTATTTTGATGGTGAAC
>DXWV01000054.1 GCA_019416685.1 Bacteroides sp. | reverse complement strand
ATGTGCCGATTAATTTTAGAGCATCGCCCATGTGAGGGACTTTTTCAGTGCCCTCTGTCCAGCAGAAAGACTTTTTTCTTTTAAAAGTTCTTGTAGCTGCATATTAAGTGGATCATTTTCCAGATAAACATGCTCCTCCGGCGGGTAATAAAAAGCTGTAGTATAATAAGCTATAGGAATTCCTAATCTGAAAGTCTCACAACAAACAGTTTCAAAAACCGGATATCGATACCCTTCGGCATACCAACGATAATCTTTCAGCCTCAACATGATAGTATCATTCAGTAAATGAGATTGTATTTTCTCATCCGATAATATGGAACGATCACCATGTATCTTTAAAAGAATTGAATCATTGATAGAAATTCTTTCGCATATATCTTTTTGTAAGCAAACACGTATCACATTCTTTAGTGTATCATTGCCCGGGAGTAACATGGTACCCCATGCATCTGCTTTCACATTTACCCTACCTTGTGAAATAAAAGCCAACTTATCACTATATTTTCCTTCTCCATAATAAAAACTTTCTAAAGAATCCTGATAATGGAAAGGATAATGAAGTTCGGTTCCACAACGTACTGCATTAAAATAGGTAGTACGATTACGATAGCCACGTAATAACAATGAATCTCCACCAGTCAATTCATAACTGTAACTGGTCTGATGTTCGTTTGCAGAAATAAGTGTATCATTACCAGCATAACAAATCCGATAAGGAGCTTTCCGTTCTTGCAAATTACTAAAGTTCCAGAATACATCGGTTCCACTACGTCCCGGATACTTATAAGCAACTTCCTGCTTCACAATTGTATCATTAGCACGCATGTGTGCATACTCTTTTTCGAGGACATGCTGAGCAGAGCATAAGCCTATACTTATTATATTCAGAAAAATCAGGCTATATAAAATTTTATTGTTTGTATCCATATTCATATTGTTCAATTACTTTTCCTGCATTATCCTTGATACATTTTAAACGATTAAAGCTATCATATTCATAATAAATTGAAGTACCATCAGGATTGATACTTTGCTTTAAGCCAATCAAACTATCGTAAATATAAGTAGTTACTCTGGCTTGGGGGAGTTGAGTACGAAGATTGTTTATCTGTTGATAGAATTCGTCTGTAGGCTCTCCCTCATATAACCTATCATAATTCGGAATATACTGTTTGATTTGAGCCTTAGTAGCATTTTCTATTTTAGCTAATATGCAACTATTAGAATGTCCCCAAATATAAAATTCATGCAAACCGTCACGGGTGATACTTTCTTCCGGAAGAATGACATTTGCATCATAATATAATAACTCCAGTTCCGGTATATCAGAATATCTGCTATCTTTATTATCGCCTGTAGTAGACGTAAAGGGCATGAAACCATTTAAAGGGGTATCCGTCTCTAATTTATAAACTTTAGTCGGTTGCGCCCTGTCATTATATAAAGTCAATTGGCTACCAATTACTCGTTCAACGCCATTCTTATTAATATACTGTGTTACTTCTACAGGTTTATTTAGAACATGACATTCTTTTAACTCCGGAAATATGCCTTTATCAAGATCCGAAGAATAGATCGTTTGGGTAATAAGCGATTTAGTATCACTACTACCATTCATCGAAATTCTATTGACTGCATAATTATTACTGTTATAAGAATAGCTGATATACCGATTCTCTGAATGTCCATTGCCCAAAAAATTTATGGTAAGTTCGCTTGAAAGCCTCTTATGACATTCGGGAAATACATTGTAAAAATGTATAATACCGTCATCATATTTCATTGCACGTTGATTGGGTCTCAAATTTTCATTCGGGAAATCATGATATTCGTATTCTACCTTTTGTACAATAGCCGTATCACTAAAAAGATATCTACTTAGCAGCATTCCGTTCATTCCATGTACATCCTTTGTATATAATTTCATAAATTCCAATTCATTATCACTATAATAATTCTCTACAATCCGACTTTTCTTCCCATTGCAAATCACTGTTTCTGTTACTTTCTTATAACCTACGAAATTTCCAAATGTATTACCCTGGAGTTGTACCAAACTACGAGAAGAGTAAACAACACGAGATATCCCGGAAGTTCCAAAGATATAACTGAACACAGGTTCAACCAATAAAAGTCCACTAGACTTATTACCATCATTATAATCAAAAAGACGTTCTGTAGCATCTGTCTTTATTTTAGCAATCCTTACTCCTCCTCCTTTTTTCTCTTGCCCGCTATTCATATAAGTATTAGGCTCAAATGTAAACTCAGCATAACCACCTGTAGGATAAACTATTTTAGTCAACATTCCGGTAGTTATATAAATAGGACTACACCTCATATTTCTTCCATTATTTATAAGCGTACCGGTTCGTCCCGGATATTCCCAATTGAAATAACGAGTATTTCCGGAAGAGACTATTTCAGGAAGCAAATCAGTACCGGGCGAACTGGCATAAGTCCCATTATAATATCCCCACACATCAAAAGATAAAGAGTTTTTGAGTGGCAATTCATAACGTGTATCATAAGTAAAACGATAAGATGGTAGATTTCCGGCAGAACTATATTCATAAAAGGAATCCAGACGGAGACGTTTTTTCAGATAAGAAGCTTTATTAGAACCTTCGATATCAAAATAGGAATAATTAAAAGAATATCCTTTCACCAATTTATTTTTCTGATTTCTTACTTCTAAACCACTCATACAAACAGGCTGATTCTGAGAAAAATAATTTCTACCATAATCAGAGCGCAAGGAATGGGTAAAATTAATAATATTTCCATTCCAAGAAATCTTCTTAAGATATAATTCTGTGTTTGCCAAGCTTCCATTGGAAAACCAAGACTTTGAATAACTAGTATACTCCGGTAATATACTTAGTCCACCACATTCTTGATTCGGAACTTCTGCATTTGAAATATCTCTATTCAATAAAGGTGAAGTCGGAGCGTCTCCTATTCTATCAGATTGCCAGATATAAGTAAGATAAGTATTCCGCTCAACATTATTTTTAGATATATATTCGTATGAAATAAAATCTCCATTAAGAAACTCTATTGACGACAGACACCAAGAAGTGATAGATGTCTGACCAACACTATTTGAAGATTCAATGGATTCACCGGAATAAGGGGTAGACTCTTCGAACTGATAAAAATGACATATGTCACCTGTAGGAAGAGTTACATCAATATAATATAAGTTTCCTACTTTAAATATCTTTATATCTAAACCGTCCTCCGGTTTTTCAAGAATAGCTGTATTTTCTCCTTCTTTGATCACGAAACGACCGGAGTATCCTAAAAAATTATAACTGAACAAATCCGGTTCACAATCAATCCTTAAAGTTCGTTTGCTGACACGTAAATGGTCTCTTCCGCAAGGAAGAACATCAAACCGGGTATCCATGTTAAAATAGCAAGGACAAAGTTCGTTGGTTAACCAAATATCACAATTAATTCTATCCCAGGGAATAGGTTTCTTGTAATCTTCTGTAATTCCCGGTTCATTAAATCTCCACCAATGTCCTCCTATTTTAAAATCATCCAACCCTTTAATTTCGCGGGAAATTGTTCCACCAGCAGTTAAAGTCCATCCTAATCCAACCCAAGACGCCTCCGCTTCTACTCTCACACCTGCCGGATGATAACTCAAAGAAATTGGAATTTGAAGACCACCCAAATCAATAGTATATAGAGGAATCGAAATATCAGGGATTCCCGTATATTTAGATACGGGAATCTCACCATAAACATTGAACGAAGCTGCTACCGGAGAAGCAGGAGTTTTCACGGTAGGTAAATATCCCCCTTGGGCACTAAGTTGTCCTATACTCATACAAAAGAAAAGACAAAAAATGCCTTTCTTAGAAAAAAGGTTAACAAAGGTTTGTTTCATTAATATGTGTTTTATCGATAATAATAATAATCTCAGTACAGCGGCAACCCATATCGCCCATCTACCACCTTTTCCAATTCATTACTTAACTGTTGTACACGCTTGGGCTGCTCTTTTGCCAGATTATTCTTTTCACCGGCATCCTTTTTCAGATCATACAATTGTGGTTCCATACTGTTTCCCAACTCTATATTCACCTGCTTATTATAAGCCGGGCCCTGGCCGGGACGAACATATTTCCAACGCCCGTCTGTAATAGAAAGGTTATTTTGTGCATTCTGCAACACCAGATAGTCACGTCCTTTTTTCTCTTTTCCCATCCAGGCAGCTTTCATTGGACGACTGTCCGGTGCTGCACCTTCGGGAAGAGTCTGATTCAGCATCTGGGCAAAGGTAGCAAACCAGTCAATCTGGCAAAGTAATGCATCGGATACCCCCGGCTTAATCTGTCCCGGCCATCTCCAGATACAGGGAACACGTGTTCCGGCTTCATAAATACTGTATTTACCACCCCGATATTCACCTCCGGGTTTATGATCGCCCAACAGTTCTACGGCCTGATCTTTGTAACCGTCATCAACCACAGGCCCATTATCACTGGAGATAATGACCAATGTGTTCTTATCCAATCCCAACTCTTCAAGAGTATTCAGAATTTCACCCACACTCCAGTCAAATTCCAATAAACAATCGCCACGAGGTCCCATGCCACTCTTACCTACGAATTGTGCTCCGGGAACACGAGGTACATGAGCATCTTGTGTGGCAAAATAAAGGAAGAAGGGACCATCTTTGTGCTTTTCAATAAAAGATACGGCTTTTCCGGTCAGTGTTTCGGCTATTTTATCATCTTTCCAAAGTGCCGACTTTCCACCTTTCATAAACCCGATACGGGAAATTCCGTTGACAATGCTCATATCATGCCCGTGCGAAGGGTGCATAACCAACAACTCCGGATTATTCTTACCGGTAGGTTCACCCGGGAAATTCTTTTTGTAACTTACCTGGATAGGGTCGGCAGGATCAATATTGATCACCTGATCGTTTTCTACAAATACACAAGGCACACGATCACCGGTGGCAGCCATAATAAACGAATAGTCAAAACCAATATCATTGGTACCCGGTTTCAAGGGCTTATTCCAATCCTGTTCGCCTCCCTTATCTCCCAGGCCAAGATGCCATTTACCTACCACTCCGGTTGCATAACCGCTTTGCTTAAACATATCCGGCATAGTATAACGTTCCGGCCGGATGATTGAAGCAGCATCACCATCGGCAATACCTGTTCCGGCTTTACGCCAGGCATATTCGCCCGTAAGCATAGCATAACGGGAAGGGGTACTTGTAGCTGCCGCGCTATGTGCATTGGTGAAACGCACACCTTGAGCAGCAGCACGATCTACATTAGGAGTGTGAATCGTTTTTGCACCATTACAACTGAAATCACCGAAACCAATATCATCAGCATAAATAAAAACTACATTTGGACGCTGAGGTTCGTTATTTTGCGCAACAATCTGTTGAGCCAGACAAGGAGTTAAAACAAAAGGAAGTACAAAATATCTTTTTTCCATAATTAATTAATATTAGATTCCGAAACAAATATCGTCATTTACAAAGAGATTTACATCCTATATCAGTCAATACTTTTTGCGTACAATGAAAAAAAAGACGTTTATGGACATGTGATAGACAAATTTGGAAACAAAAAAAGGTTGTTTCCGATAATCTTGGAAATGGATAAACAAATACTTACCTTTGGACGTTAGATAGTTAACCACTAAAACTATATAAGTTATGAAATTTTTTATCGACACAGCCAATCTGGAGCAGATACGCGAGGCATATGCACTCGGAGTGCTCGACGGAGTTACTACCAATCCTTCGCTCATGGCAAAGGAGGGAATCAAAGGTACCGAAAATCAACGTAAACATTATGTTGAAATATGCAATATTGTAGGCGGTGATGTAAGTGCGGAAGTGATAGCCACCGATTACGAAGGAATGATTCGCGAAGGTGAAGAACTTGCAGCACTCAATCCGCATATTGTAGTAAAAGTACCTTGTATTGCCGAAGGTATTAAGGCTATTAAATATTTTACAGAAAAGGGTATCCGTACTAACTGTACACTGGTCTTCTCTACCGGACAGGCATTACTGGCAGCCAAAGCAGGAGCTACCTACGTATCTCCCTTTGTTGGTCGTCTGGATGATATTTGTGAAGATGGCGTAGGCCTGGTGACCGAAATCGTACGGATGTACAGATATTATAACTATAAAACTCAGGTACTGGCTGCTTCGATACGCAGTACAAAAAATATTATGGACTGTGTAGAGGCCGGTGCAGATGTAGCCACTTGTCCGTTAAGCGCCATCAAGGGACTGCTTAACCATCCATTGACAGATTCCGGCCTCAAAAAGTTTCTGGAAGATTATAAAAAGGTAAACGGATAAAAATCCGGGGTAAACAATTTCCTGAGTCTACCGTTATATTTAATAAAAACAAGATATAACTATGGACTTAGGAAATTGGATGAATAAGATTCTCATCGGATGGGGAGTAGACCCCAAAATAGCCAACACCTTCGATGAGGCCATTATTGCTATTTTAATGATTTGTATTGCCGTTGGCCTTGATTATCTCTGCCAAAGTATTTTTGTTGGTGGGATGAAAAGATATACCAGGCATTCTCCACATGTATGGAATACATTGCTTATGAAACGTAGAGTGTTTCATAATCTTATACATACCATTCCCGGCATACTGATATATATACTACTCCCGATGGCTTTCGTCCGGGGAAAAGAATTGCTGCTTATTTCACAAAAAATATGTGCTATTTACATTATTGTGTCTCTATTACTGGCTTTAAATGGAGTTCTGCTAATGATACTGGATGTATATGCAGAAAAAGCTACTGCAAAAAACCGCCCGATGAAAGGATTCATCCAAGTATTACAGGTTCTTCTTTTCTTTGTAGGAGGTATTGTCATTATTGCTATTCTTATTAATAAATCTCCTGCTACTCTATTTGCCGGATTAGGTGCTTCGGCAGCCATTCTGATGTTGGTATTTAAAGACACGATTCTTGGTTTTGTAGCGGGTATTCAGCTTTCCGCCAATGATATGGTACGACTGGGCGACTGGATCACTCTCCCTTCCGGAAATGCTAATGGAGTGGTGCAGGAAATCACATTAAATACCGTAAAAATACAAAATTTCGACAATACTATCTCTACAGTTCCTCCATACAGCCTGGTGAACAACCCATTCCAAAACTGGCGCGGAATGGTAGAATCGGGTGGACGGCGTGTTATGAAAAATATCACACTCGATCTTACCACTCTGAAGTTCTGTACCCCGGAAATGCTGGATAACTTCCGGAAAGAGATTCCTTTATTGGCCGACTATCAGCCGGAGGAAGGGGTAATACCGACAAACTCACAAGTTTACCGCGTCTATATAGAACGTTATCTATGCAGCCTGCCTGTAGTCAATCAGGATTTGGACCTGATCATCAGCCAGAAAGAAGCAACCGAATATGGCGTACCTATTCAGGTATACTTCTTCTCTCGCAATAAGATATGGAAAGAGTATGAACGAATCCAGTCCGATATCTTCGACCATCTGCTTGCAATGGTTCCGAAATTTGAACTCAAAGTATATCAATATTCAGATTAAGAGGTCCGCTTGTGGCTCTCTTTATACTGAGTAGGGGTCTCTCCTGTGTATTGCTTGAATGCTGTACTAAAATAACGTGAAGTGGAGAACCCTGTACGCTCTGCTATCTCTGTAAAGTTGAAGTCAGTAGTGGTAATAAGCTGTATTGCCCTTTCCAGTCTGAACTTATTGATATAATCATTGGCTCCCATATCCGTCAGAGCTTTCAGCTTATTATACAATGTAGCGCGACTCATATACATCTCTTTACAAAGAAATGCAATATCCAATACAGAACTATCCAGATTGTCAGTAATAACTTTATTCAGTTTCAGAAGGAAAGTTTCATCTGCCTGGCTGAAAGTACTTTCCTCAGGTGCCGGCAATAATCCTGCATTGAGATAACGTACTCTGGTTTGCTCTCTGCTGCGCAAACGACTGCGGATAAGTTCCAATAACATTTCTTCCTCAAATGGTTTGGTCAGATAACCATCTGCCCCAATCTTGTATCCTTGCAACTGACTTTGTTCATCATCACGTGCAGTGAGCAGAATAACCGGTATATGGCTGATATCAATATTCTCTTTTATCTGTTTACAGAGTTCATATCCGTTCATACGTGGCATCATCACATCACTAACTACAATATCTGGTTGATACTTCCGAACGATTTCCAAAGCCTCTACCCCATCTGCAGCAGTAAATACCTGTTTGAAGTGTCCTTTCATCGTATCTTTGAGGAAATCAATCAAATCCTGATTATCATCCACTACAAGCAATGAATAATCATTCGTTTGAAAAGTATTTGTTTCTGTATTTTTTTCTTCGTTATCATCCGTTATCAATTCGTTCAGATAAGCCTTGGGTTGACAAATAATTTCTTCTGATACTACCTGAAGCGGAAGTTCAAAGAAAAAAGTGGCACCAGCCATGTCATTATCTTTGGCACCAATACTACCTCCATGTAGTTCTGCCAATATCTTAGAATAAGACAAGCCAATGCCCGTACCATTCCTTTCACCACTTCCCTGATAGAATCGGGTGAAGAGTTTATTTATATTTACATGCTTCAATCCGCAGCCCTGATCGGATACGGAAATGCGAACTTGATGTTTGTCCGGTAAAAGTTCTGTTTGAACCAGAATATCACCACCTTCCGGACTATGTTTCAAGGCATTAATCAATAAATTGGTAAGAATGATCTCACATTTCTCTCTGTCAAAACTAACAATCGTAATCTGTTCATCCAACTGATAGTGTATATTCACCTTTCTGGCTTCACCCTCACTTATGAAATCGGCTGAAACTTCCAATATCCAATCATTCAGTTGCTGAGGATGAATCTGCAATTTACTGACTCCAACTTCCATTTTCCGCAAATCCAGCACCATATTAAGCAAGTCTCTCATACGCTGTGACTGTCTGTAAATACTCTTAAGCGGCACATAATTAGAGTCTGTAGGTACCAAAGATTTCAAAATACGATTGAGTGGCGCATGTATCAATGTCAATGGAGTACGAAGTTCATGACTGATATTAATAAGAAAACGTACTTTTTCTTCATAAATTTGTTTCTCATGTTCCTTCATTGCCCACTTCAGTTTATTCTCCTTACGGCGTAAAGTGACTATGAAAGCTTGAATAATAACACCGGACACAAGTAACACACAGCACAGTATAAACCACCACGTCTGATACCATGGTGGTAATATAGTCAAACTTAAAACTTGTTGCAAAGGAGTCCAGTCACCGTCTTTTGTACTACACGAAGCCATGATCCGATAATCTCCCGGAGGCAATAAACGAATCATTAATTCGGGACTATAAGAATCAATACACTGATCATTCAACCCGACAATCTGATAACGATAGATTTTTTGACGGAAAATATCTTTCTCACAAGACATCACACGAATCGCAATCGACTTACTACTCCAGGATACAGAAATACTGGAAGGGGTCACACTTAGGGCATCATTTACTGACTCTCCATTAATCAATACATCCGTCAACTGCATTTGTGGATATTCGGAGCTCTCCACAGGTAAGTTTTTATCTATCCGTAACAATCCTCTGATACCACCCATATAGATATCTCCCCAACTGGATATCAATCTGGGCTTAGGCAAATATTCGTTTATAAAAACTCCGTCTGACTCTCCAAACAAAATAAATCTCTTTTCATTAACAAGCCATGCAAACAACATATTGTCCGCGCCTATCCATATTTTTCCTTTCTGATCACACACAATAGAAGTTATTTCACCAAAAAGTGAAGCAGGCAAATGCTTGTACTGACGGGTTTCCGGATTATAACTGCTCAAACCTTGATTACTGCCAATCCAAAAGACACCGCGTTCATCTCGTGATACGGCATTTATAAGTGTATCTCTGCCACAAGTATACACTGTATGTAGTTTATTAGTAGAGTGATTTAATACGTAAATTCGTCTCAGATCACAAAAATAACTAACTTCTGCTTCATGAGCCACCGGAAGAATTGTCCCCACCAAATCATTGCCTTCCTCTTCTATAGCTGCTTCGACCTTACCGGAAGCGATGTCATACCGGTAAATATGAGAACCAAGCAATAACACAGAACCCGAAGATACCTGGCATACATTCACCGTCTTCCCACTATACCGAAGCAGATTGTTTATTTCTTCGTTGTCAATGACCAACGGCTTGAGAGCTCCTGTTGATTTGTTAAAGACAAACAATCCTTTGGAGAAAAGAGAAAGTAACAATTCATTAGAAGTATAGCCGGTAACAGAGGCAACCTTAGCCTTCCAGGTAGTAGGATAATGCCGGAATTTCTCTGATTCAGGATTTAATCTGTTCAGCCCACCTCCGTCCGTACCAATCCATATATCATCGGACACAGAATCCTGGTATAAACTAAGAACAGCATTATCACTTAGCCCGTCATCGTTTCCTGGTACTACATCCGTATAAGTTTTCATCGATATTTCACGAATATTGATCAGACCACCCCGGATACTACCTGCCCACATATTATTATTGACGTCATTGTGCAGACATAAAATTGAATTTACAGGCAGGGAATAACTATTGCCGGGAATATGCTCAAGAATAGACATTTCTTTTGATTCGGGATCTAATATATTAATTCCTCCACCATCAGTCCCTATCCAGATATGATTATCTCTTTCGGTCATACACAGAACCACATCATTATTGAGCTGGGAATTCTGGGTTGTATAAGAAGCCAGTAAAGTACCGTCTTTTGAGAAACACAGGATACCATTATTATAGGGAGCCACCCAAACACGCTGCCGGGAGTCTATCATTATTTCCATAATCTCCTTACTACAATCAAAAGGAGGAGAAGTGACTTGCCCGGAACGAAGATTAAGCAGTAAAATACCTTGCCAGCGACTGGCACAAAGCAATGTTTCTGCATCCCACATGCCAATAAACGAAATGGAGAATTGAGTATCGGAAGCAAAATCCTGAAGAAGAGTGAAGGAATCATCTTTATAACTATAAAAATAGATTTTATTTCGTGCACCAAACAAGATCCCTTGATTTATTCTACATGAAGCATTAACTATTATATTCTGATTATTAAGGTTTTTAATAACATCAAAATCATCGCTCTTGCGCCGGTAGCGAGCTATCCCTTTGTCTGTCATAATCCAGATATTATGCAGACTGTCCTCCATGATCTGATGAACATGATTATGAGGCAACGAATTGGGATTGTCAGGCTGATGTATATAATGTTTTAACTCATGTCCGTCGAAACGCCCCAAGCCAGCTTTTGTTCCGATCCATACAAATCCTTTCTTTTCAGCATAAATACACCGTACCGTAGAGGGTAAACCCTCATTCAAGGATATCTGTTTGAAATAATAATGACTGGCTTTCAGAGTATTGGAACAAAGGAGCAAAGTAATTATCAAACAGAAAAAACGGAGATAAGCAGATGTTTTCATAATTAAGATTCGTATGTGAATCGGACAAAAATAAACGTTTCTTTCTTTTTTACCAAAAAAAGAGTCTTAAAAGAGCGGCCAGTTCGGATCATCTATGTGGGCTACCTGCATAATAGCTTTTAGCTCTTCTACCTTTTCGGGATACTTATTCAGCAGATTATACTTCTCGGAAGGATCCGCAGCCAGATTATAAAGTTCATAATAGGGCTTTTCACCACGGATATTCATATGTACTAATTTCCACGATCCTTTGCGTACTGCCTGACGCCCATTCAGCTCCTGAAACTCAAAGTACAGATATTCATGTTCTTTCTGTCCTTTTCTATTTTCAAGCAAAGGCAGCATGCTCACACCATCCATCTCTCTAATATCAGCTTTTGGATTCAGCATTTCTTCAAAAGTAGGCATGAGATCCCAGAAAGAACACATAAAATCAGTTTCCGTACCTGCCTGGACATGTCCCGGCCATGAAATTATCATAGGAACACGAATTCCTCCTTCGTATAAATCCCGTTTATACCCCCGCCAGATACCATTACTATTGAAAAAATCAGGATCGGCTCCCCCTTCTCTATGAGGGCCGTTATCACTTGCGAAGATAATAATAGTATTATCGTATATTCCTTTTTCCTTCAACTTTTGTACCAATTGGCCCACATATACATCGAGCCGATAAACCATTGCGGCAAATGTAGCACGAGGATTTAGCTGAGTACAATATCCTCCTTTACGAAAAGCGGAACTTCCGGGTTCAAAACCTTTATATGGAATCTCCGGAAACTTGCCACGGAATTTTTTTATAATACTATCTTCGGGCACAATCAGTTCGGCATGTGGAATAATCGTAGGATAGAACAAAAAGAAAGGTTCCTCTTTTCCCATATCATCTAAAAAAGAAAGTGCTTTAGAATGAATCAGATCCTGAGAATAGGTTCCTTTACCATATTCCACTTCCAGTACATTATCTTTGAGTTCAATACGTTGATTGTTTTCCCATAAATGATCGGGATAATAACTATGAGCCAGTAACTGACAGTTATAACCATAAAAATGATCGACACCTTGTTTATTGGGGTCACCTGTGGAACCTACGAATCCTAATCCCCACTTACCAAACGTACCGGTTTCATAACCTGCATCTTTGAACAAATGAAAAATAGTACGGGAGTCTGCCGGTAAAGGAAACTGCCCCTCGGGATTTAATTCCTTATTTCCCCGGATAGCTGTATGACCGCTATGAGTACCTGTCAACAAGCATGAACGTGAAGGAGCACTAACCGTTGTACCCGAATAACATTGCGTGAAACGCATTCCACCCTGGGCCAACAAGTCGATATTGGGAGTATCAAATTTTTCTTGCCCGTAACAACTCAGATCACCGTAGCCCAGATCATCAGCCAGAATAAAAACGACATTAGGACGTTGGGGAGTTTTTGATTTCTTCTTCTGTGCAAAGCCCGGTTGAATTCCGGAAAAACCGATAAGTAATACACTTCCGTATAAAATTTTGTTTCTCATTATGTACTAATATTTAAGATTTTCGTCACAAAGATAAGGTTTTCCATGAAAAGATATTTCCACTTTTGTCTTTTGATATGTTCGAATTTGTCTAAAGTCGTTCAATCCGGATTTTATTATCCGTTTTTCAAAGAAAACCTGATACTAAGAAAATAAATCACACGTTATTATTACAATTGAACAATCATCTTTGCTAAATTATTAATCATATTTATATGAAAAAGCTCTATTTATCTATTCTGTCTGCACTATTCATTGTAGGTGTTCACGCAGAGAAACCGGATAACATTCCCCCTCTTTCCATCTGGTTTGATACTCCCAACAACCTTGACGGACGCGCTATCTGGCAAAGAGCCGATGGTAAAGGTGAAAACCCGGATAAAGCTTGGGAAACAAGTTCACTACCTTTGGGAAACGGTAGCCTTGGAGCCAACATTATGGGTTCTATTGCTGCCGAACGTATTACATTAAATGAAAAGACTTTGTGGAAAGGCGGACCAAATACTTCTGGGGGAGCAGCTTACTATTGGAATGTAAATAAACAGTCGGCACCGATATTAAAAGAAATACGCCAGGCATTTACAGATGGTGACCCAAAACGGGCAGAGACACTGACACGTAAAAATTTTAATGGTCTGGCAGCTTACGAAGAAAAGGACGAGACTCCCTTCCGTTTCGGTTCATTCACTACCATGGGAGAGGTATATGTGGAAACCGGATTAAGTGAAATCGGCATGAGTGATTACAAACGTATCTTGTCATTGGATTCAGCCATGGCAACGGTCCGCTTCCTTAAAGACGGAATTAAATATCAAAGAAACTATTTCATCTCTTACCCGGACAGTGTGATGGTGATGAGATTTACTGCGGACAAACCGGGAATGCAAAATCTCACATTCAGCTACAGCCCTAATACTGAAGCACAAGGGAAGATAGAAGTAGATGGAACAAACGGTCTTTGCTATACCGGAAAGCTAAATAACAATCAAATGAAGTTTGCACTTCGGTTCCGGGCCATAAACGAAGGAGGAACAGTAAGAGTTGAAAACGGAAAACTCGTGATAAAAGATGCAAACGAAGTTGTTTTTCTACTCACAGCCGATACGGATTATAAAATGAATGATAACCCGGACTTCAACAATCCGGAAACATACGTAGGAAATAGCCCGACAGAAACTACCCGAGACATGATGGAGCAAGCAGAAGAAAAAACTTACGAAGCACTTTACCTTCGCCATCAAGATGACTATACCGCACTCTTCAATCGTGTAAAATTGAGTCTGAACCCTCAAGTGCCCATTGTAGACCTACCTACTGATCAACGGCTGAAGCATTATCGCCAGGGAACTCCGGACTATTATCTGGAACAACTTTATTATCAATACGGACGTTATCTGCTAATAGCCAGTTCACGTCCCGGAAATATGCCGGCAAACCTGCAAGGCATATGGCACAATAACCTGGATGGCCCATGGAGGGTAGATTATCATAACAACATTAACATCCAGATGAACTACTGGCCTGCCTGTTCTACCAATCTGGACGAATGTATGTTACCTTTAATTGACTTTATACGTGGATTAGTGAAACCCGGAGAAAAAACGGCAAAGTCATATTTTAATGCACGTGGATGGACGGCTTCTATTTCTGCAAATATCTTTGGATTCACCGCTCCCCTATCCAGTGAACAGATGGAGTGGAATTTCAACCCAATGGCCGGTCCCTGGCTGGCTACACATATCTGGGAATATTATGATTATACCTGCGACAAAAAATTTCTTTCAGAAATAGGGTATCCATTAATAAAAAGTAGTGCACAGTTCACTGCTGACTACTTGTGGCATAAACCGGATGGAACATATACAGCAGCCCCTTCCACTTCTCCAGAACACGGTCCGGTAGATCAGGGCGCTACATTCGTACATGCGGTCGTACGGGAAATCCTTTTAGATGCTATTTCAGCAAGTAAGATATTAGGAGTAGATGCCAAAGAATGCCAACAATGGGAAAATATATTAAAGAACCTGGTTCCTTATCAGATTGGACGATACGGGCAACTTATGGAATGGTCCGTAGATATTGATGATCTCAATGACAAACATCGCCACGTGAACCACTTATTCGGATTACATCCGGGACATACTTTATCTCCCATTACAACTCCGGAATTGGCTCAGGCCGCCAAGGTGGTATTGCAACACCGTGGTGACGGTGCTACCGGTTGGAGTATGGGATGGAAATTAAATCAATGGGCAAGGTTACAAGATGGAAATCACGCTTATATGTTATTCGGAAATTTATTAAAGAACGGAACTCTGGATAATCTGTGGGACACCCATGCTCCCTTCCAGATTGATGGAAACTTCGGAGGGACAGCAGGCATTACAGAGATGCTATTACAAAGCCATATGGGATTTATTCAATTGTTGCCGGCACTTCCTGATGCCTGGAAAGAAGGTTCAATCAATGGTATTTGTGCCAAAGGTAATTTTGAGGTCTCTATTGTCTGGGAAAATAACCAACTAAAAGAAGCAACTGTCACATCAAAAGCCGGGACACCTTGTACTATTAAATATGGTGACCAAACAATCTCATTCAAAACTCAAAAAGGACAGAACTACAGAATTGTAGGAGAAGGAGGGAAAATTAGGAGGGAGTGATGAGTGATGAGCGATGAGTGATGAGCGATGAGTGATGAGCGATGAGTGATGAGCGATTAGTACCATGCGGCATAATAGCGCAGCCCACTTATCACTCATCACTCATCACTATTTATCACGCTATCGTCACCGCCGGATCAAGATAAACATCCTGAATGGCATTCAATAATTCGACACCTTTATTCATCGGTTTCTGGAAAGCTTTACGTCCACTAATCAACCCCATACCTCCGGCGCGTTTATTAACGACAGCTGTAACTACGGCATCTCTTAAATCGGAAGAGCCATGAGATTCTCCACCGGAATTTATTAATCCAACGCGACCCATATAACCATTGGCTACCTGATAGCGACAAAGATCAATTGGGTGCTCCGAAGCTAACTGTGTATACATGCGTTCATCTGTTTTACCAAAACCTATAGCAGTAAAACCACCATTGTTTACAGGAAGTTTCTGTTTTACAATATCAGCTTTGATAGTCACACCAAGACGGTCAGCCTGTCCGGTAAGATCAGCAGCAGCATGATAATCCACACCCTCTTTCTTGAAATCGCTATTACGCAAATAACACCACAAGATAGTTGCCATACCCAGCTCATGGGCGTAGTCAAATGCCTCGGCTATCTCCACCAACTGGCGACGGCTCTGCTCTGAACCGAAATAAATAGTAGCACCTACGGCTACAGCTCCCATTTCCCAGGCTTCTTTCACGGTACCAAACATTACCTGATCATAAGTAGTAGGATAACTTAATAATTCGTTGTGATTCAACTTCACCACAAAAGGAATCTTATGTGCATACTTACGTGCCACAGCACCCAGTATACCAAAGGTAGAAGCTACGGCGTTACATCCTCCCTCAATAGCCAGTTTCACAATGTTCTCCGGATCGAAATAAATCGGATTCGGAGCAAAAGAAGCACCTGCAGTATGTTCAATATCCTGGTCAACAGGAAGAATAGAAACATAACCGGTATTGGCCAGACGACCATGTCCGAGAATAGTTTGCAAACTACGTAAAGTCTGTATATTACGATCAGAGTCTATCCAAATACGATCAATCGTTTCGGAAGAAGGAATATGAATCATCGATTTATCTATAGTCTTGCAAGTATGATCAAGGTAATATACGGCCTTGTCACCCAATAAATCTGTTATTTTACTCATAATGTTGTTTTTTAAAAATTAATAATTTAAGTAGTCAAAATCTATGCAGATAACAACTTTTCACGCTGCATAAGCCCTAACTACCAGCTACTGAATTCTAACTACTTTTTCTTACCCTGATTAGCTACTGCTTCCATCAGTTTTTTTATTTCTTCAGGATCACCCAGAAAATAATCATTCACCAGATTGAGATCATCGTCAAATTCGAAAACATACGGTACTGCTGTCGGAAGATTTAAATTCACAATATCTTCATCAGAGATATGTTTCAGATGTTTGATAATCCCCCGTAAACTGTTTCCATGGGCTACAACGAGTAACTGATCAGCAGTTTTCAGATTTGGAAAAATGATACACTTCCAATAAGGCATAATGCGCTCAATGGTTTCTTTAAGAGACTCCGTACGGGGTAATTCGGTATCAGGAACTTCCTTATAGCGATTTTCAAAACGAGGATTGCGCGGATCATCCTCTGCCAATGCATGAGGAGCTACATCATAACTACGACGCCAAACCAACACTTGTTCATCACCATATTTAGCAGCCGTTTCGGCTTTGTTCAACCCTTGCAATGCACCGTAATGTTTCTCATTCAAGCGCCAGGTTTTCTCCACCGGAATCCAGTCCTGATCCAACTTATCTAATGCACAATTCAATGTTTTCACTGCCCGTTTAAGATAAGAAGTATAGGCTTTATCAAAATTAAAACCATTTTCTTTCAACAACTCACCTGCTCTGTTGGCTTCAGCAATACCTTTCTCTGTAAGATCTACATCTGTCCATCCAGTGAAACGATTTTCTTTATTCCACGCACTTTCTCCGTGGCGAAGCAAAACTATTTTTTTCATCTATCATACTCCTTTCTATTTTAGTATACAACACTTTTAGTAAGAGCAAAGTTCACAATAAGAGATAAAGTTGTCAATACCCAAAAATACTGATTTATTATTTTCTTTCTCAATTCAAATGTGTATTTTTACAGCGTTAAAAAACACTGAATAAAAAGATACCACTTTGAAGACAAACAAACAGTCAGACAGCGAATTTATCTTTAAACTGATGAACAAAGCAAATATGGGATGGTGGGAAGCCGATTTAAAAACAGAAAGTTATGCCTGCTCCGAATTCATTTCCAACTTATTAGGACTCAACAGTGACGGAATCATCAGTTTTGAAGATTTCAACAAACGTATTTTGAAAGAAGACCAAAATCATACCAGTCCACTTTCTTTCATTGAAATACAGCAAACTGTTGAAGAAGTATATCTTCTTGACACCCCCAAAGGCGGTGTGTGGATACGTAGCAAAAAATGTTTTGAGGAGACCGATGAAGAGGGGAATACTAAAATATACGGTATTGCCGAGGCACAAGACGGACCTAATATGGCCACTGCCTATCAGGCACTAAAGCATAGTGAACGCATTCTGCATAATATTTATAAAAATCTTCCGGTAGGAATCGAACTATATAATAAAGAGGGTTATCTGATAGACCTCAATAAGAAGGAGTTAGATTTGTTTCATATCCCTGGTAAACAACATGTTTTAGGAGTCAATATTTTCGATAATCCCATATTTCCGGAAGAGATAAAAGAAAAAGTAAGAAATCATGAAGATGCTGATGTTACATATCGCTACGACTTCTCCAAATTGAATGGATATTATAAATCTCTGCAAACTCAGGGTACAATAGATTTAATGACAAGGGTTACTACTTTGTATGATAATAACGGAAATCCCACCAACTTCCTGTTAATCAACGCAGATAAAACCGAAGATACAATGGCATATAATAAAATCCAGGAGTTTAAAAGCTTTTTTGATCTCGTGGGCGATTATGCAAAAGTAGGTTATGCACATTTTGACGGATTAAGCCGGGACGGGTATGCACTGAAGAGTTGGTTTAGGAATGTAGGAGAAAAAGAAGGTACCCCACTAACAGAAATTATCGGTATTCATTCTCATTTTCATCCTGAAGACCGGGCCGTAATGATCAACTTCCTTGATGAAGTAGTGAAAGGTACTGCTTCAAAACTATGCCGGGATGTCCGTATTCGCCGGGAAGACGGCCATTATACATGGACACGTGTGAATGTTCTTGTCAGGAACTATCGCCCACAGGATAATATCATTGAAATGTTATGTATTAACTTTGATATTACCGAACTCAAAGAAACTGAAATGAAACTTACTAAGGCCAAAGAAAAAGCAGAAGAGTCTGACCATCTGAAATCAGCCTTCCTTGCCAATATGAGCCACGAAATACGTACACCTCTAAATGCAATTATAGGTTTTTCAAGTTTACTGCAAGAAGCTACCAATCCGGAAGAAAAAAAACAATATGTAGATATCATAGAAGAGAACAACCGGCTACTATTACAATTAATTTCAGACATTCTCGACCTATCCAAAATAGAATCAGGTACCGTTGAAATGTGTCCGGGAAAGATGGAAGTACGACAACTCTGTGCGGATCTGATAAGTACATTGCGAATCAGGGCTGAAGAAAATGTAGAGTTACGTATTGCTCCCAAATTACCGAAACTACATATTATAAGCGACAAAAACAGGATACATCAGGTATTAATGAATTTTGTGACCAACGCTATGAAATTCACCTCCGAAGGAAGTATTACTTTAGGATATGAAATTTATGAGAAAGAAGTAAAGTTCTATGTAAAAGATACGGGCATCGGGATTGAACCGAAAAAACAAGAAGAAGTATTCCAACGCTTCGTCAAGCTCAACTCTTTTGTTCCGGGCACTGGTTTAGGACTTTCTATCTGCCAAAGCATTGTCACACAATTAGGTGGTAAAATTGGTCTTGAATCAGAACCGGGTAAAGGCTCCTGCTTTTGGTTCACTCACCCGCTAAACTAAATAATGCTTTAGCATATTTAGTGGATAGAAGCAGCAAATGTTCATCACGCCTGAAAGAAGTAAACATTGCTCTTCTATCCACTAAAATTCCATTCATAACTTGGGGAATCCAAAAGATAACCTTATTCTTATCTACTTCTTTTCAAGAAAATACGATCTGAAATTACATCTGGTAACTCCGACTCATAATGTGTCACCATGATCATTGTTTTGTCTCGCCGATGACAAAAAGCTTCAATTACCTTCTTCACACGCCGGCGATTAAATGTATCGAGCCCATGAAGTGGCTCGTCCAGAATCAATAATTCAGGATCCTTAACAAATGCACGCGCCAATAATGCCAGCCGTTGTTCACCACTCGATAACTGCAGGAAAGGTTTATCTTTTAACCGGACAATGCCAAAAATATCCATCCACCATTCACATATCGCTAACTGCTCCTGTTGCGGACGCTTATAAAGTCCGATGCTATCATGTAACCCACTTGCTACAATCTCAATAGTAGGCAAATTTTTCAAATAAGCCCGGTGCATTTCAGGACTCACATAACCAATGTGCTTTTTTATCTCCCAAATACTTTCTCCCGTACCGCGTTTACGCCCAAACAAGCTGATATCGCAAGCATACGACTGTGGATTGTCGGCACAAACAAGGCTGAGCAAGGTGGACTTTCCTGCACCATTTTCTCCACAGAGTGCCCATTTTTCACCCCGACGCACAATCCAGTCAAGCTCTTTAAGAATGATACGGTCTCCATAACGAATACTAACTTTATTCAATCTTACTACCTCTTCCGAATCATAATTCGTACTATCATAAGGTAAATCAATAATACGTTGCTGTAGCTCTGTGAATGATTCTTCGGTCACATGTTCACGATATTTCTCCAAATAGTCTTCACGAGGTATTTTATCGTAGACTGTCAAATGGTCTACAGGGATCACATGAGTTATAAACGAAGGTACATCATCCAACATTGATAATATGAGAACTATCTGTACAGATGACAACTTCGTAAGACGTTCGAGTAAACTGAAAAGTAACTCACGCGTAGGTGCATCCAATCCTATAAAAGGATTATCCATAATAAGTACCCGTGGAGAAGTAAGCAATGCTTTTGTCAGCTGAAACTTTCTTAACTCTCCACTCGAAAGCAGGATTATTTTTTTATCCAACATCGGTTCAATACGAAACAGTTCAAACAGTTCCCGCTTCAGAGACTCATCTCTTATCTCTCCCAGCATTTCACAAACCTCGGGTGTATCATCCTGATCGTGTGCATTCCAACGTTGCTGATAGTAATAATTAGCATCCGCTGCCCCATAGGTATCACGAAAAGCAATATATTTTACATTGTCATATACAGTATTGGTAACAGACGGAGAGAAGTCGTACACTAAACTTCCTTCCTTTAGCGGATACTTTCCTAAAAGCGTATCCACCAACAAACTCTTTCCACTTCCATTAGGTCCCACCACTGCAATATGTTCTCCTGCAGACAGTGCCACCGTTATCGGTTGCGCCAAACGAATAAGCGGGTTGCGTGTTACGCCCCCCGCTATACTAATAGTATTCTGTATCATCTGTTTTATTTATACATTATCAACACCGACTGTGCAGGAACAGTAACTTCCGGTCCGTAAAGCAACCCCATACCACGGCTATCAATTGCTCCATCACGGCAAACGACTGTATATTTACCTTCCGGTACCGCCAACTTCGCCGGAGTATTACGTGAATTATAGGCTACAACAATATCTTCCCATTTATCCCCGTTAGCATGATCTTTTAAACGGAATGCCACTAGGTTACTACCTTCTACAGGAATAAATTCCAGATACTTACGTACCAGATCAGCATCTCCCATACGAAAAGCAGGATGCGATTTGCGTAAGTCTATCAACCGTTTGTAGTACATAAACACATCGTTATTCGTTGTTTTGCGTTTCCAGTCGATAGCATTAATAGAATCCGGACTCTCATAGCTGTTGTGCACTCCCTTTTTATCACGCATAACCTCTTCGCCTGCCTGGATGAAAGGTACACCTTGTGAAGTAAATACTACTGTCTGAGCCAATTTGTCCAGACGTGCCAGTAAGTCCGGAGTAACTTCCGGAACACTTGCTTTCAAACGGTCGATCAGACACATATCATCATGACAGGATACATAACTAATCATTTGTGTAGGTTGTAATGCCCACGGTGCCTTACTATAATTCACCGAATCATAATTAATTTGCGGATGTTGGATCGCTCCCACGATACCAAATTTCAGACTTTCTTCTCCTCCGGGTAGCCCGGCGAGGAAGGCACCTTTATGATTATCATTGAAAGGGCCTCTCAACCCATCGCGTAATTCATCAGAGAATGCAGCAATACCCGGCATCTCATGTACATTTACCTTCATAGCCAACGAATCGGCCGGATATTTAGGAGCTTCAGCCGCCCATCCTTCTCCATATATATAAATG
Organism: Bacteroides sp.; assembly: GCA_019416685.1. Classification (GTDB taxonomy): domain Bacteria; phylum Bacteroidota; class Bacteroidia; order Bacteroidales; family Bacteroidaceae; genus Bacteroides. The sequence continues at coordinate 19,465 of DXWV01000054.1, read as the reverse complement.
GAGGGATCTACCTTATCCACCGCTTTACGAATCTCGTTCATTGTCTCTATATCGTGAATTCCCATCAAGTCAAAACGAAAACCATCAATATGATACTCATTAATCCAGTACAATACCGATTCAATCATGTACTTGCGCATCATGGCACGGTCACTTGCAGTCTCATTCCCGCAACCGGAACCATTGGCCAATGTTCCATCTTCCTTATGGCGATAAAAATAGCCGGGCACAGTACGTTCAAAGTTACTGTCAGTCGTGTTGAATGTATGATTGTACACCACATCAAGTACCACGCGAATGCCTGCCTTATGTAACGCCTGCACCATCTGTTTGAATTCCTTAATACGTACAGCCGGATTGTACGGATCAGTAGAGTACGAACCATCCGGTACATTATAGTTTTGAGGATCATACCCCCAGTTATATTTATTCTCGTTCAGTTTTGTTTCATCCACGGAAGCATAATCATAAGATGGCAATAGATGTACATGGGTCACTCCCAACTCGATCAAATGATCTATTCCCGTCAACAATTTATCAGGATTCATAGTACCATGCTCTGTCAATGCAAGGAATTTTCCTTTATTCTTAATACCCGAAGCGGAATCTACCGAAAAGTCCCGGTGATGCATCTCATAAAGAACAATATCTGCCGGCGACTTCAATCCCGGACGGGTATCTGTATCCCATCCTTCAGGATCGGTATCCCTCATATTGATAATTGCGGCACGTTTTCCATTCACCCCTACTGCTTTGGCATTAATTCCGGGGGTATCACCCAACCACTTATCATTCACTTTCACATTGAAAGTATAAAATTTGCCCAGTAAGTCCTTATCCACTGTAACCGTCCAGGTACCTTCTTCATCTGATACTAATGGCACTGTTTCATAAGCATGCCCACCTTCTCCGGCCTCAAACAACATCAACCGTACTTCATCTGCAGTCGGAGCCCAAAGAGAAAACTTTGTAGCAGCAGGTGTATATTCCATCTCCGTCAGATTTCCCGAACGTACGGGGTACAGTTCATAAGAAGTATATTCCTTTTTTGCAGGAGTGCAACTCATTGCCACAACTGTCGTCACTCCAATTATTGCCAGATAATTAAACTTCATAGTATCCTTAATATATTTAAAATTCAAATTTCCTGTTTTTAAAACAATTCACCTCACCTTGTCCGGATTCTTAGCTATAAAATCTTTCCATCCGTGGTAACCTTTCTCTATCGTAGGGCGTCCCATCTGAAGGAAATGGCAATAAGCTGCTGCCAATCCGTCTGTAGCATCCATAAAGACAGGCATTTCTTCTTTTGCCAAATGGAGCATTCGTTGCAACATATCTGCCACCTGCTCTTTAGACGCCTGACCATTACCTGTAATTGCCATTTTTATTTTCAGCGGAGCATACTCCGTAATCGGAATATCTCTGCTCAATGCTGCTGCCATTGCCACTCCCTGCGCACGTCCAAGCTTCAGCATCGACTGTACATTTTTCCCAAAGAAGGGTGCCTCAATGGCCAGTTCATCCGGCAAATAACTCTCAATAATACTTAATACACGTTCGTGTATATGTCTAAGTTTCAAATAGTGATCACCAAATTTACGCAAGTCGATAACTCCCATAGCAACCATTTCAGGCTTTGTACCCGTTACCCGCAAAATCCCATACCCCATAATGGTAGTACCAGGATCAATACCCAGAATTATCTTTTCTTTGACCGGCTGTATCACTCTATTACCTCCATCAGTGTAGGAAATCCAATTGCTTTATCTTTAAATGTTTTTGATAATTCTTCATTAAGTTTCACCCCTTGCTCCAAATGCCAGCGATGCAACACTCCACTACTTTCCACTTTCCACTGTAAAGAATAAGATGTACCCTCATCCCGGTGGCTTAGTATCCGACAAAGACGTGGTGACTTCAACGCTCCATACTTCTCTATTTCAGGGATATAACATTCTTTGATCCATATCAAAAAATTATCGTGAATCTCATCATCCACTTGAAAGGTTGTATTATAGATAAGCATATTTTCTTTTTTGATTATTATTTACCGCAAACATAGCAATTATTTCAGAATAATGCATTATATTTGCACCACGAAAACGGAACAAAGCCTGCAATCGTTGACGTAACTTAATTTGGGGGGTTAGCTCATCTGGCTAGAGCGCAACACTGGCAGTGTTGAGGTGATCGGTTCGAGTCCGATACTCTCCACCTCTTCTAAAGGTTATACAGCATATTTTTGTATCTTTCTAAATTAATCTCAAATATAAGTTATCATAGTTCCAAAGAACAATTTGGTATTAGAAGCACTATCCAGATACTTTCATCAAGGGTTTCAAAGAAAGAAATATCATTATAAAAAATATTTCATTCACCTATAGATTGATTATAACTCTAAATTTTATAGTTTCGGAACCTACAATTCAAACCACTTTTTTCATTTATAACAGAGAATAAGTAACTACCTTCACCCAAAAATTCCTATATATAAGGCTCGTAAACGACTTAAAAACAGCACTTACCGAAGTTAGTGCTGTTAAAGATACTAATTTGAAAGCAAATCACAACCATTAAGACATCGTTCGTAAATGTAGATATGCTGTTAAAGATACTAATTTGAAAGCAAATCACAACGCTTCTAAGACTGTGTCTTTTATAACAAAGCTGTTAAAGATACTAATTTGAAAGCAAATCACAACGCGTGTAGACGGTACGCCCGTTTACATCGTGCTGTTAAAGATACTAATTTGAAAGCAAATCACAACGTGATGTCCCCATTGCCGGAAGAAGAGTTCGCTGTTAAAGATACTAATTTGAAAGCAAATCACAACACCTACGGTTGTAGATGAAAGTCCAGTTATGCTGTTAAAGATACTAATTTGAAAGCAAATCACAACTCTAACTTAAATGTCGATGGGAATTTCGGTGCTGTTAAAGATACTAATTTGAAAGCAAATCACAACGCTCTTGTCTTAGAAGGTGAGCAGCCAGAAGCTGTTAAAGATACTAATTTGAAAGCAAATCACAACCATTTCCAAGTGATTATAATTATGTAAATGGCTGTTAAAGATACTAATTTGAAAGCAAATCACAACAATATGCAGGAAATACAGGCAGAGACTCTAGCTGTTAAAGATACTAATTTGAAAGCAAATCACAACCTAATTCTTGGCAATATCGTTTTAACAACAGCTGTTAAAGATACTAATTTGAAAGCAAATCACAACTGGAACCGGCAGAATGCATATTGAAACGTTGCTGTTAAAGATACTAATTTGAAAGCAAATCACAACAAGGCGGACGGAAGCGTAGACAGTAACTCTGCTGTTAAAGATACTAATTTGAAAGCAAATCACAACGAACTGAAAGTTCATAAAACAGTGACATTTGCTGTTAAAGATACTAATTTGAAAGTAAATCACAACCAGATTGGTAATATCCACATAGCAGATTCACTGTTAAAGATACTAACTTGAAAACCAATCACAGCTCTGCCTCCAGATTGCATCTCATTCTATAGTCGCTAAAGATATTAAATTAAAAATAAATCACAACTATACCCACAGTTCATTTAATGCCATTAACTATAAATTAACATTATAGAATATCAACGTACTACATTATCCATCATTACATCCATTTGTTAAAACAATAATTACACAATCACAGAACAAAAAAGGCACTGGAACGTTCCAATAGAAATTAGTAGATAGGGTTACAATACTTAATCATATAAAGTCATGAAAATAATAATAGCAATTATCATAGCAATAACTATATTCGCGCTGATAAAGTCAGCAATAAAAGCCAATAAGGCAAAGAAAGAAATAGACGTTGTTTCTCCGCCAGACAATGATACGGAAAGTAATAAAAAAGAAGTAAGTAAAAAAGGATAAGAAAAATCAGTTGAAAATCACTACTGATTATTTTGACAAAAGTTTTCACTCGGTCTGAAAAAGATATTCCTTCTATTCAAACCGATGAAAACATGCGCATAAGCAGAATACCAGTTCATCATCACAAGATACTCATATAATAGTATTTACAGTATAGACCTGTCATTTTTCTGCCCACTCAAGGATCACAGGACTCTTCACATTCACCCCAAACAAATGTGCCTTTGCCAGTATATTGCGTGCCAACTGCGCTTTATACTCTTCAGGAGCATACCTGAAATAAGCTTCTGCTGCTCTTACATGGGCGGCATCATGAATAGGAAACTCCCGTAACTCAGGTATTCCAAACTCTGAAGTATCCAACTCTTTTCGCTCACTCGTTGTCAGCTTATCAGATGACATTCTATGCACTTCACTCATAATGATCCATATTTATTGTTATACATTATATATCGTAACAGAAAACAGATCCATAAAGATTGACGAATAAAGCAATATTAAGAAACAGATGAGTTTTCGAAAAAGAAAAGAAATATTCTCTTTAAAAGAAAAACAAAGAATTAAATAAATCAAAAGGCTAACAAAAAAAAAAGGCTATCTATCCCAGACAGCCAATCTTTGTTAACCTTAAATCTAATACTATGAAAAACACAGTACAAAGATACGGACTTCCCGGACATCTGCAAATATTCTGCATATATTTGTAAGAATTATAACATCGTTTAATAGATACCAGAAACTCGTTAACACTTCAATAAGATATTCATAAAAACAATAGCCTGTTTGGAAGCTGAATAAGATAAAAACCACTATCTTTGCAACGTTTTATACTGTAAAATAACAATAAACCAAAGATATGATAGCTAAGATTAACCAACTTCTCGAAGAAGTTGAAGCACTGAAGGCCACCAATGCAGAAGAACTTGAAGCACTCCGTATCAAGTATCTCAGTAAGAAAGGAGCCATCAACGACCTAATGGCTGACTTTCGCAATGTAGCGGCTGAACAGAAAAAAGAAGTCGGCATGAGACTGAATGAACTAAAAACAAAAGCATTAGATAAAATCAATGCACTGAAAGAACAGTTTGAGAGCCAGGATAATGGCGCATGCGAACTGGATTTGACCCGTTCAGCTTATCCCGTAGAGTTGGGTACACGCCACCCACTCTCTATCGTAAAGAACGAAATTATTGATATTTTCGCCCGTTTAGGATTTAGTATTGCCGAAGGTCCGGAAATAGAAGACGACTGGCATGTATTTTCAGCACTGAACTTTGCCGAAGATCATCCGGCACGTGACATGCAAGATACTTTCTTCATCGAATCACACCCGGACATTTTGCTACGCACGCATACTTCTTCTGTACAAACGCGCGTGATGGAAGCATCGCAACCTCCTATCCGTATCATTTGCCCGGGACGAGTATACCGTAACGAAGCCATCAGCTATCGTGCACACTGTTTCTTCCATCAGGTAGAGGCATTGTATGTAGATAAGGATGTATCGTTTACAGACTTAAAACAAGTATTATTGCTCTTTGCCAAAGAAATGTTTGGTGCAGATACTAAAATCCGTCTGCGTCCGTCATACTTCCCATTCACCGAACCAAGTGCAGAAATGGATATCAGTTGCAATATCTGTGGTGGCAAAGGATGTCCATTCTGTAAACACACCGGTTGGGTAGAAATTCTGGGCTGTGGCATGGTAGATCCCAATGTGCTCGAGTCTAACGGAATAGACAGCAAAATATATAGCGGATATGCTCTTGGTATGGGTGTTGAACGTATCACAAACTTAAAATACCAGGTAAAAGACTTACGTATGTTCTCAGAAAACGATACACGATTCCTGAAAGAATTCGAAGCAGCCTATTAAATTTACAATTGGACAATTTACAATTTACGATTAAAAAGACTTTGATTTATCAGTAAATCAGGTAGACATCGAAATTTGTAAATTGTCCAATTTGTTATAAAAGACACAGTCTTAGAAGCAGCAACTTCAATCGTAAATTGTAAATCGTAAATATAAAGATTGTAATGAAAGACAGGCTCATAACTCCCGGATATTGCCTTATATTAATGGCAAATTTCCTTTTGTATTTTGCCTTCTATCTGATACTTCCCATTCTTCCTTTTTATCTGACTGAGATTTTCCATACCGGAAATGCGGCAATAGGAGTTATTTTGTCGTGCTACACCATCGCATCACTCTGTATCCGTCCGTTCTCCGGTTATTTACTGGATACACTATCCCGAAAGCCTCTTTACCTGATTGCTTATTTCATTTTTATCTCCATATTTGCCGGATATATGCTGGCAGGAGTATTAACATTATTCGTCATGCTGCGCATAGCACACGGATTGGCATTTGGTATGGTTACGGTAGCAGGAAACACAATTGTGATCGACATTACCCCATCGTCACGCCGAGGTGAAGCAGTAGGATATTATGGATTAATGAACAATACTGCCATGAGTTTCGGGCCAATGACAGGACTATTCATGCACGATGCCTATTCATTTGAAACCATCTTCCTCTGCTCTTTCATTGCAGGAATATTAGGATTTATTGCCGCCTGCCTGGTGAAAACTCCTCCCAAACAATCTGTGAAACATGAACCATTATCATTGGATCGTTTTGTATTAATAAAAGGAATACCTGCCGGTATAGCTCTATTATTGCTTTCTATTCCTTATGGAATGACAAGCACCTATGTAGCAATGTATGCCAAAGAGATAGGTATTACACTGAGTTCCGGGTTATTCTTTACCTTTATGGCAGTAGGCATGGCTGTATCACGCATGTTTTCAGGGCGACAAGTTGACAAAGGACGTATCACACAGGTTATCACCTTAGGACTGTATCTGGTATCAATCTGCTTCTTCTTTCTTGCAGGCTGTGACAAGCTGATGAAAATAAGCCCCGAACTTACTGAAGTGCTCTTTTTTATAATCGCATTATTACTGGGAGTAGGCTTTGGTACAATGTTTCCGGCATTCAATACCTTATTTGTCAACTTGGCACCCAACAGTCAGCGCGGTACAGCTACTTCGACCTACCTCACCTCCTGGGATGTAGGTATCGGTATCGGACTTACAGCCGGAGGCTATATCGCCCAACTTACTTCTTTTGATATGGCTTATCTCTTTGGTGCCTGCCTGACAGTAGTTTCTATTTTTTATTTCAAACTGAAAGTGGCCCCTCACTATCATAAAAACAAATTACGATGAGAAAAAAAGAACGTTATGAGAAAGTAATCGCCTGGTTTCAGGAAAATGTACCCGTGGCAGAGACGGAACTGCATTACAACAATCCCTTCGAACTGCTGATCTCCGTCATCTTGTCTGCGCAGTGCACAGACAAGCGTGTGAATATGATTACTCCACCACTCTTTCACGACTTCCCTACCCCGGAAGCGTTAGCTGCCACTACTCCAGAAGTGATATTTGAATATATCCGCAGCGTTTCTTATCCCAATAATAAAGCCAAACACCTGGTAGGTATGGCAAAAATGCTGGTAAAAGACTTTAATAGTGAAGTGCCCGGTACACTGGAAGAACTGGTGAAACTACCCGGCGTAGGACGAAAAACCGCCAATGTTATCCAGTCTGTCGTATTCAACAAAGCAGCAATGGCAGTAGACACCCATGTTTTTCGTGTAAGCCACCGCATCGGATTAGTAGGTGCGAACCATACTACTCCTTTTAGTGTTGAAAAGGAGTTAATGAAAAATATTCCTGCAAAACTGGTACCAATTGCCCATCATTGGCTAATCCTTCATGGAAGATACATCTGTCAGGCACGTACCCCAAAATGTGACACCTGTGGTTTGCAAATGATGTGTAAATATTTTCAAGAAGCCAAAATTAAGTAGCAAGTAGTCAGAATTAAAGCCAAATGCCTACTAAATTCTAACTACCGACTGGTATATTCTAAAAAATTAATAGTAACTTTGCGGGCACTGAAAAAGGAAAACTAACACTTTTAAATAATAGAGTATTATGACAATAGACAAATTCAACTTTGCTGGTAAAAAGGCATTCGTTCGCGTTGACTTCAACGTACCCTTGGACGAAAACTTCAACATTACGGACGACACACGTATTCGTGCAGCTCTTCCTACTCTGAAGAAGATTTTAGCAGATGGTGGTAGTGTAATCATCGGTTCTCACCTGGGACGTCCGAAAGGCGTTGCTGATAAGTTCTCTTTGAAGCATATCGTTAAGCATGTATCAGACTTGCTGGGTGTAGAAGTTCAGTTTGCAAACGACTGTATGGGCGAAGAAGCTGCTGTCAAAGCTGCTGCTCTGCAACCGGGCGAAGTGTTATTGCTCGAAAACCTCCGCTTCTATGCTGAAGAAGAAGGCAAACCAAGAGGACTTGCTGATGATGCAACAGATGAAGAAAAGGCTGCAGCCAAGAAAGCTGTAAAAGAAAGCCAGAAAGAATTTACAAAGAAACTGGCTTCATATGCTGACTGCTATGTAAACGATGCATTCGGTACTGCTCACCGCGCACACGCTTCTACAGCTCTGATTGCTAAATACTTCGACAAAGATAACAAAATGTTTGGTTACCTGATGGAGAAAGAAGTAAAGGCAGTAGATAAAATATTGAATGACATCCAACGTCCGTTTACGGCTATCATGGGTGGCTCTAAAGTTTCTTCAAAGATCGAAATCATTGAGAATCTGCTAAACAAGGTTGATAACCTGATTATCACCGGTGGTATGACTTATACATTCACCAAAGCTCAGGGTGGTCAGATTGGTTTGTCTATCGTAGAAGATGATAAACTCGATCTGGCTTTGGATCTGATGAAGAAAGCCAAAGAAAAAGGAGTGAACCTGGTATTGGCTGTTGATGCTAAGATCGCCGACTCTTTCTCTAACGACGCTAACACTAAATTCTGTGCCGTAAACGAAATTCCTGACGGATGGGAAGGTCTTGACATCGGTCCGAAATCTGAAGAAATCTTCGCTGAAGTTATCAAGAATTCTAAAACTATTTTGTGGAATGGTCCAACAGGTGTATTTGAATTCGAAAACTTCACTCACGGTTCTCGTACAGTAGGCGAAGCTATCGTTGAAGCCACTAAGAAAGGTGCTTTCTCACTCGTAGGTGGTGGTGATTCTGTAGCTTGTGTTAACAAGTTCGGACTGGCCGATGGTGTTTCTTATGTTTCTACAGGTGGTGGTGCACTGCTTGAAGCAATCGAAGGAAAAGTACTTCCGGGTATTGCTGCTATCGAAGAATAATAAAAAAAACATCTTCATTATAACATAAAAGGCAGCTCTTTTTTTCACACAAAAAAGAGCTGCCTTTTTCCTTTTTGATAATGAAAAAACTGCTGTTACTCAGTACATTTTCCCTCTTTATCCTTGCATGTCACAGCGGACGTAAAGAGGCAACTACCACACAAGTCAAGCTTCAATCCATCACCTTGGGATTGATGCCTACTATGGATGGTTTTCCGTTCATTGTTGCCCATCGGCAGGGCATCTATGATTCACTGGGACTGGAAGTAAGTTTAATACGTTTTAATTCAGCTAACGACCGGGATGCCGCTTTGCAGGCAGGGCGTATTGACGGCATGATAACCGACTACCCCAGTGCTATATTGTTGCAATTACATCATCCGGGATTAGCCGTTATAATGGAAAATAATGGGTATTTTTGCTTCATCTCAAGTAAGAAAAGCAGTGTTAACCAACCAGAACAATTAAAAAAGAAAAGCATAGCCATATCCCGTGGGACTGTGATAGAATATGCTACCGACCTGTTTTGTACAAAAGCCGGCATCAAAGCAACAGAAATAAATAAACCTGAAATAGCACAAATTCCATTACGCCTCAACATGTTGGAATATGGACAAATAGAAGCATCTTTTCTACCCGACCCTTTTGCAACCATAGCCATGAACGATGGAAACAGATCTTTGATCAGTACCCGCGAACTGAATATCCATCTCACCGGAACGGCCTTTACGGAAGCTGTACTAAAAGAGAAAAGAGTGGAGATAGCCTCACTCATTCAGGGCTATAACCTTGGAGTGAAGTATATACAAACACATTCACCCCAAGAAGTAACAACTCTATTGGCCGAAGAATTCAGAATATCAGAAAACCTGGCCAAGCTTATCCTGTTGCCATCTTATACCCCTGCCAGCCGCCCCAACATTCAGGAGATCAATAATACCCTTAAATGGTTGAAAGAAAAAAACAGAATACCAGCTCATTATCAGGGAGAAAACTTGATAGATACCACCTTCACCGTTCCATATAAAATGCCCTCTTATCCCCCAAATATCCGCCAATAAATATTATAAATGCCCAATTTCGTTTATAATAAATAAGAGAATAACTCCTTTTTGGCATTATTTTTGTTCTACCAACTAAGATAATACTACAAATACCTTGAAATTATGAATGAAAGAGCAATCAACGAGCAATATATATATATATGTAATTTAATCGAACAAAAACGATTAAAAGAAGCTTTAGTGCAACTGGAATCTTTCCTGTGGCAATGTCCGGATTGGGAACTTCGCCGTCAGCTGGAGCAACTACAAACCTCCTATAACTTCATGCTACAGTATATGAAACAAGGTATAGTTGATCCGGAACGAGAAAAATTATATACAAAGTTACGCGCTAATGCGTTAGAAATTGCCGATAAGGGACGTCTGCTAATGCTTGATGAGGTATCAACACATTTCTATCACGTAATACGTAGCAAGCGTACACAGGAAATAACGTCTTACACTACAAGTGTTCTGATGCATATATTGGAATCTTTTAACGACGATTTGGCAGTCAGCGGATTATTGTCAGACAATAATTTGGATGAAGTTCTGAAAAGACACGAGGAAACACAAAAACTCCTGTTTCTGCAAACTTGGTCAAATAGTAACTGGACTGTAGAAAATGAAGCCGAAGCACAGGCCATGCTGAGATCAGAACTACTTCCGGTCAATGACTTATGCCTGTTTACCAGTGCTGTAATGTTGAGTCTGATGGAGTGTTTTGATCTGCGGAAATTAATATGGTTGTTGGATGCATACCAATACAATAATATACACGTCAGCCAACGGGCATTGATCGGAATTGTTTTTGCTTTACACATATATAATACCCGGCTCGATCTATATCCCGAATTCAGCAAACGTCTGGAACTGGTCAATGAAGAATTCTCATTAAACGAAGATCTCGTACGTATATACCGTCAACTTCTCTTGTGTCAGGAAACGGAAAAAATAGATAAAAAGATGCGCGAAGAGATCATCCCGGAGATGCTGAAAAACGTTTCTTCTATGCGTAATATGAAATTTGGATTCGAAGAATCTGATGAAGAAAAAGACGATCGGAATCCGGACTGGGGAAATATGTTCGAAAATTCACCATTAGGCGATAAGTTGCGCGAAATGAACGAACTGCAAATAGAGGGAGCCGATGTATATATGAGCACTTTTTCACAATTAAAGAATTTTCCCTTCTTCAAGGAGTTACACAACTGGTTTTATCCTTTTGACAGACAACAGTCAAATGTCATCAAAATGATGAGAAAGGAAACCAGTAAAGAAAATATAATGATAGATATACTTCTTCAATCGGGATTCTTCTGCAGTAGCGATAAGTATTCGCTATTCTTCACTATGGAGCAATTTCCACAGTCACAGCGTAATCTGATTTTCAGTCAACTCACCGAACAACAAGCGGAAGAGTTCGCTGAACAGTCTAAAGCTGAAACACTAAAGAAGTTTTCCGAACGCCCGGGTACAATCAGTAGCCAATATTTGCATGACTTGTATCGCTTCTTCAAACTGAATATACGCAAAAGTGAGTTCAGAGATATATTCAAGGAAAAGATAGAGTTACACAAAATATCAGTATTAAAAAATATCCTGTACCAAGAAGGTACACTGGCCTCAATAGCAGATTTCCACTTAAAAAAAGAACATTGGGCGGAGACTGTTGAACTATATAAGGAAATAGAACAGATGAATACTCCTCTGAGCACACAGTCGGAGTTTTATCAGAAGTTAGGTTATGCCCTGCAAAAGCAGAAAAAGCTGGAAGAAGCGGTTGCTGCCTATCTGAAAGCAGATACCATCAAACCGGATAATGTATGGATAAACCGTCATCTGGCCAGTTGTTATCGCCTGTTACGCAACTTCAAAAAAGCATTGGAATATTACCGAAAAGCCGAAGAAGCTTTGCCGGAGAATCATAATATTGTGTTTTATATCGGTAGCTGTCTGGCCGAATTACAACAGTATGAAGAAGCACTGAATTATTTCTTCAAACTTGATTTCATGGAAAATGATTGTATCAAGGCATGGAGAGGTATCGGCTGGTGTTCATTCATCAGTGGCAAACTGGAGCAAGCTACCAATTATTATAATAAGGTTATAGAGAAAGCCCCACTTGCAGTAGATTATCTGAATGCCGGACATGTAGCATGGGTATCCGGGAATGTAGAGAAGGCTGCAGAGCTCTATACTCATTCCAAAGAGATGAGCGGAGATCAGGAAATATTTCTGGATATGTTCAACAAAGATAAAGTCTACCTCATCAAACAAGGAATAACGAAAGAGGATATCCCGCTGATGCTGGATTTGCTATAATTAGCGTTAAGCTGCGTTTCTAAAGTTGCATATTGATAGTTTTCTCCGGCTTTTGACATACCTATAGCGAGCCAAACGTTAACTTATGACCTTTATTCACAAAAAAGGATATAATATAGCAAATAAATAGTCCTACATAGTGTGATATCCCCAAAAAATGTCGTTCTTTGCAATACGAAACAATAAGAGGTTTATAATAATTTGCTTTCATATATGTATCTCCTCAGTTATCCACATTGAGTATTTCCATTCTGATTACTTTTTCTCAAAACTTTTTTATTGCATTATTAATTTTTTTATATTTACGTTTATGAACATGTATGTTGGAAACCTTAGCTACAACGTTAAGGAATCAGATTTGAGACAAGTAATGGAAGAGTATGGAACAGTAGAATCTGTAAAACTCATCACCGATCGCGACACAAGAAGATCAAAAGGTTTTGCCTTTATCGAAATGCCGGAAGCATCGGAAGCAAAAAATGCAATCACAGAATTGAACGGAGCAGAATATGCAGGTCGTCCGATGGTAGTGAAAGAAGCATTGCCCAGAAATTAAGATTAAACTCTGAGATAATAAAAGAGGATATCGCCAAGCGGTATCCTTTTTTTGTTTATTGAAATTATTCTTTAAAACAAGTTCTCACACAACTACAGCCGCTTAAGTTCCTGATATAACCGCTGTATAGGTAATCCCATTACATTAAAATAGCTTCCTGAGATAGATTCCACACCAATAAAACCAATCCATTCCTGCACACCATAGGCTCCGGCTTTATCCATCGGAATATATTTATCAACATAATAAATAATTTCCTCTTCGGTCAATGTGGCAAATGTTACATCCGTAACGGCAGTAAAACTTTTCTGCCAATCGCTGGTAGTCAAACAAACCCCGGTAATAACCTGATGAGAAGTTCCGGAGAGCCTATGCAACATATCTATAGCCCCTTCCCTATCCTTAGGTTTCCCAAGCACCTCACCATTCAACCACACAATGGTGTCTGCTGTAATAAGCAATTCACCCGGTTGAATAAGAGCTCTGTAGGCATCCGCTTTCTCACGGGAGATATAAGCAGGAATTTCTGCCCCCTGCAAAGTATCGGGATAAGACTCATCTACATCCGGAAGAGTTTTTACCACATAATCCACTCCCAAACCAGACATCAGCTCTTTTCTACGAGGAGAATTAGAGGCTAACACAATATTGTATTTCTTTAAATTATCAAGCATAATAATAAGTAGTTAGCAGTCACCATCCAAAGGCATCATCCGACATCCATTTTCCATGCACCTTCAGCACCTGTTCTATCACATCGCGACCACAACCGCAACCACCTGCAGCGTGAGAGATGTATTTTGCCACCTTCTTTACTTCAGGAGCAGCATCTTTGGGGCAACACGGAAGGCCACATTCCTTCATTACTTCAATATCGGGCACATCATCTCCCATGTACATTATTTCCTCATCCGTAAGACCATATTTATCACGAAACTCACGATAATCATGTATCTTCACAGCCGAGCCCATATACAGATCGGTCACTCCCAAAGCTGAGAAACGAATACGCACAGCCTCCGTACGCCCGCCGGTAATAATGGCAATGCGCACCCCTTTTTTCACAGCCAACTGGATAGCATAGCCGTCTTTAATGTTCACAGTACGCATCGGCTCACCCGACGGATGCAATGGAATCATATCCGCACTCAGTACTCCGTCCACGTCGAAAGCAATGGCTTTTATTTTAGTGAGGTCGTAATTGATTGTACTCATAATGATATTTACGATTTACGATTGAAAATACTACGGCTGATAAGCTCATAAAGTTGCTGCATTCCGGGATCATCAGAGAGCATGGCGAGATGATTATTGATTACATTTTCATCATAGCGTATAGCAGGCCCGGTTTGGGCGGCTTTGGGACTCAACTCATGTACCTTGCGGGCTGTCTCGTCAATCAAAGGCAGCATAACATCAAACGGAAGATTGTATTTCTCCAGTAATTCAGCAGCCAGGGCATACATGTGGTTTGTGAAGTTACAAGTGAATACAGCAGCAAGATGCAGGCTCTTACGTTGTTCGGAAGTAGCTTCGTAAACACGTTCGGACAAAGTGGCAGCAATGGCTTTGAGCAATTCCGTATCTTCGGGTGTGGACGCTTCAATAAAGAAAGGAATCTCACGGAAGTCTACTTCACGCTGTTTACTGAATGTCTGCATGGGATAAAAAACTCCATAATGTTCTGCTTGCCCTTCCCAGATACTCATTGGAATACTACCGGCCGTATGTACAAACAGAGCTTCTTTTCGTTTACCGGCTACAATCGCAGGAAGCAATTCTGCAACAGCCGAATCCTTCAATGAAACGATATACAGTCGGGCTAAAGAGTTTATATCTTCTGGGTGGGTGGTAAACTCAGCTTCTACTTCTTCTGCCAACCGGCGAGCCGAATCTTCCGTACGGCTATACACCTGTACGATACGAAACCCCTTACGATACAAAGCCTTAGCCAGGTTTGTCGCCAGATTTCCGGCACCAATACATACAATTGGTGTATCTTCTATACTTCTTTTCATCGCGTTGATATCAAATACAATATTCCTCCGATTATCAGCAATGCCAGAGGCAGCAGATAGGCGGACATACTTCCCAGCAGAGCTACAATCAAACCGATATTCATCACAAGCCAAAGCCCTATCAACACCAGTCCGACTGATTTATCATGTTTGAGAAACAAAAAAATAACAGCTGTATACAACAGGAAATTATCTTTGTTCATCACCCACGGCAATCCAATGGCAGAAAAGTGTATCAGCTTGTCAATGAGGTAAAGCACGCCTATCACAATCAGAGTGACAGCAGTTGCCTTGTATGTATCTCTATTGTTATTGGCTTTAGCAGCACTCACTGTTATTTTCCTCCGAATTTATTAATATGAATTTTTTCCCACTGCAGATGGCTTTCGTCAAAAGGTTTACGTTCCATCCCTTTGTGTCCGATGGCAATAACAGACAGGACCTGAAGTTGCAAAGGTATATCAAGTACGCTACGTACATATTCGTCCGACGGCATACCGGTAGCGGCATAGCGTTCACGGATTTGCACCCAGCAACTACCCAGTCCCAAATCTTCAGCCTGCAACTGCAGCATAATAGAAGCGATAGAAGCATCTTCAATCCATACGTCACTTGCCAACGGATCAGCAGTAACAACGATGGCAAGTGCAGCATCGGCAATAAAAGCAGAAGCCTGTTCCTTACAGTGCGAAAGCTTCTCCAATGTCTCTTTATCATCTACGGCAATAAACTGCCAACCATTACTACGTTTAGAGGTAGGCGCCATCAGTGCGGCTTTTAACAAGATCACTACCTGCTCTTGCGAGAGCTCTTCGCCGGTAAACTTCCGCATACTGCGGCGGTTCTTTATTAATTCACTGAAATTTTCCATGCTATTTTTACTTTCTTTATACTTGTAAAGACAAGTGCAAAGATAATGCAAACTGAGAGCATAATAAAATGAACAAGTTCATTTTATTATGCCAAGGTGCCAGCTTATCTTCGCTTTTCGGCAAAGATAAGGATAAAAACCGAAAAACTAAATAGTTCGGTTGGCTTGCTGTTAAACCAATCTTTCTTACCTTTGTACAAGGTGTTTAATTCAATAGTCTTATGGAAAGAATTTATCCGATAGGTATACAGAATTTTGAGAAGATACGCAGAGATGGTTATCTATATGTAGACAAAACTCGTTTTGTCTATCAACTGGCGAAAACCGGCTCATATTATTTTCTGAGTCGTCCGCGTCGGTTTGGCAAAAGCTTACTTATCTCCACACTCCAGGCTTACTTTGAAGCGAAAAAAGAACTTTTCAAAGGGCTCGCCATTGAGCAATTAGAAAAAGACTGGACCGTTTATCCGGTGTTGCATCTGGATTTTAACGCCCGTAACTACGAGGATAAGAATTCTCTTCTTGAAGAACTGAATCTCGTTGATGAATACGACAAACCCATGCTTCAAGCCATAGAAAATGACGAGTTGCAACGGGTATACCGCAATCAACTGAAACCTTTCTATGGTGTACTGAAAAGTATGGATGGCTATATCAAACTGGCCTTTCTCACCGGAGTAACCAAATTCGGCAAAGTGAGTGTCTTCAGTGATTTGAACAATCTGACCGATCTTTCGATGAATCCCAACTATGTGGAAATCTGCGGAATGACCGAACAGGAAATACATCAGTATTTTGAAACGGACATTCATACATTAGCCGAAAAAGAGAAACTATCCTATGAAGAGACCTGTGAATTGCTGAAAACCAATTATGACGGTTATCATTTCACAGAGAACTCTGTGGGGATATACAACCCTTTCAGCTTGCTCAATACCTTTTTCTCGATGCGCCCCGATAGCTACTAGTTTGCTACAGGCACTCCCAGTTATCTGGTGTATCTGCTACAGAGATATCATTACGACCTCTGGTGTCTGGGCAAGGAAGAGACCACTTCAGATGTCTTAGACAGTATTGATTCTCTATCCAAAAATCCGATTCCTGTGATTTACCAGAGCGGATACCTCACAATTAAGGGATACGACAAGCGTTTTAAGATGTATTCTTTAGGCTTTCCCAATCAGGAAGTAAAAGAGGGTTTTCTTAAATACTTATTGCCTCATTATGCCAATGTGTCAGAAACAGACACAGCTTTTAATATCCAAAAGTTTGTGAATGAAGTAGAGCAGGGTGATTACGATTCCTTCCTCTCCCGTCTGCAAACCTTCTTCTGCAACATTCCCTATGAACTGGTAACCGACTTGGAGAAACATTATCAGAATGTACTCTTCATCGTAAGTAGCCTAATGGGCTTCTATGTCGACACCGAATTTCATACCCATCACAGGCGGGTAGATCTGATTCTGAAAACCTCCGGCTATATTTACATCATGGAGTTTAAGCTGGATGGCACCGTCGAAGAAGCCATTCTGCAGATAGAGGAAAAAGGCTATGCCGAACCCTTTGCACATGATCCCCGTAAACTGATTAAACTGGCTGTAAACTTCAGTTCCGAAACCCGCAATATTGCAGACTGGAAGGTCGTATAACAAGAATGTACACTTTTACCATACAAGATTGTACACCTTTGTAGTGCAAGGTTGTACATTCTTGTTATACAAAAGTGTACAACCTTATAATTCTTGATTATCAGCCACTTCTGAGTACCTTTATGAGGTATTTTCCCGGCATCCCTATCTTAACCCACGAGGTCTGTGCCAGCACCTTCCACACCGGAGCACCTATCTCCCCATAGTTCGACATCCGCAGAATGGCCTTTATATCTCCCACGTCCGTCACCTTAATCCGATCCAATGCCAATAGCAACCCGTCATAGTTGTGCGTCTTTTTGTTGAGCGCATATGCCGGAGGTGGAGGCAAAGCAGAATCCTCCTCCCTCTTCTTCTTTTCTTCTACTTTACTTTCTTTTACTTTACTTTGTCTGAAAATGTCTGCATTTTCCAGACTCAACTCCATCTGAACGGGAGAAATGTTCGCATTTTCTGAGTTCGTACTCTCTTTCTGCTTACATTTTGTCTCTTCCTCCTTACATTTCACCTCTTCCAGCAGATAAGGTAATTTAGCTAAATCCCTCTTTCTCCGGCTGGTAGCCTCCAACCATACCCGCTGGATATCCACCGAAGTGAGTACATGATACTTTTCATAACTTTCCTTATCAAAAAATCCCTTTTCAATCAGTATACCGATTATACTGTTCACTTCTTCCTTTGTATATTCCCTTCCCAATTTATAGG
Source organism: Bacteroides sp. (assembly GCA_019416685.1). Classification (GTDB taxonomy): domain Bacteria; phylum Bacteroidota; class Bacteroidia; order Bacteroidales; family Bacteroidaceae; genus Bacteroides. The sequence goes on along the minus strand of DXWV01000054.1, from coordinate 1,134 downwards.
CAAATATCTCACATTGTTCCTCATCCCATTGTATGTAATACCCCTCTTTATATATCTTACAAAGTATTTTTATCACCAGATAAGGTCCTTTGATACCATATTTAGCCTCAAGTGACTCGGATACCGCTCCCTCAAAGAAAGCCGCTTTCGTAGGAAAATAAACGATTCCATTAAATTCTGTTGCCATGTTTTTTAGTAGTTAGTAGTCAGTAGATAGTAGTTAGAATCCGTTCGGTATATTTCAAAAATAAAATATGTTGCATAGATTCCAACTACTAACTACTAAATTCTGAATTCTAATTTCACACTGTCTTTTTCCATTCCAGAAAGTTCTCCAGCCGGAAGCGTTTCCACTTTCCTTCCTCTACATCCCAATACATCACAGCTTCCTGTACCTTACTTGCTTCATACTCCCGCTTGAAGTCGTATCTGTAATAAACCAGTGTTGCCTTTACAAACTGAAACTTCCCGTCAATAGCCCTGCGGTAAGCAATCACTGCATGCCCGTGCTGCATCCAGTCTATCAGTGCCTCAATACGTTCTGCCATCCATACGGCAGTGGTTTGTGTATACCCTTTCTCTTGTACGATTTGTCTTATCCATCTCCTTTTTACATTCTCCATAACAGGTTCCAAATTTCTTTTTTTCATTTCATTTTGTTTTATGAGTTTATATTTTTCTGATAACGGCGGCAAGGTCGGAATAATATTCGGATGGAACTAATCGTTGGATAAATGTAAAAATCCGCTCAAATGGCGGATTTTTTATTGTATCTACTTTTTAACGTTTATATCTTCTTTTTACAGAATGTGATCGTTCTGCTAATCTCAGTTGTTAATGTTTTGAATTCAACCTCCTTATATATTCCCTGCTTTTTATATTCAAATCGAAATAGAGAACTGATTTCTTTGGCAATTTCTGTTACACTGACTGTTGTTTTTTCTTCTGAGGCAAGCGAAATCGCCAGTGCTTTTATTAAAGATCCCTTGTGATGTCTGATTGTTATTCTGTGGTCAATTTCCTGTCTGTCAATGCGCTGTACGTTAATAATACCTTCTATTGTTTCTCCACCTTCGAGCTCTATCTTTATAGAACCGTTAAAATCTGTTTTTTTTGATCGTTGTTTGTCATAAA
>DXWV01000053.1 GCA_019416685.1 Bacteroides sp. | reverse complement strand
ATTAACTGTTTTTTCGGACCGGATTATTTGGTCAGGTCTTAGAATTCTGTGGTGAGTTTAGTTCATTTCGGATTGGTTTTGATACAATTTAAACAGGCTAAGAATTTATAAATATTAGAGGAATGAGGGTATCTCTTATGTAATAATTTTAAAACATAAAAAAACACTTTCTTTTGTAAAATGCAGATAGTTTATAGTAATAAAAGCACACAATAATCATTCTAGCTAATAAGCTGATTATAAACAAGTTAACATGGTATAATTTTCCTCTACGAGAAACGTATCGAAACTCTACGGAGATCGGGTCGAAACTCTACGAGAAACGAAGCGTTCTTCGTAGAGCAACAAATGGAATGTTTATAAGACTTGACAAGAGGTATATAGAAAAGTAAAAGCGACCCCTTCTTTTTGTACTAAAAAATAAATATTTTTAGTACTATGTAAACCGTCTCTATTTCATTCCACTTCCTCATTAACTGTCTTAACAGTTTGTCTTACCCTACTTTTTTAGCCCGGCAAAAGTACGTACTTCTCTACCGTAAAAGTACGTACTTATATACAAGAAAAGTACGTTTTTAAGATACACTTAAATACGTACTTTTACAGCATAAAGAATGCATTATTAATTACCTTGTCATTCAGCAACTTACGTCTTATTTACTATTTCATACATCGATGATCTTCAACAGACGCTTTCTGTTATAATTGCTGTTATGATAACTTTAAGTCCAATAGAGATCAGATAAATTTCCCTGTCGTATCTATTTTCACTTTTACCTCTTTCGCTCCTTGTTCCAGCTCAATCTGATAATAATCTCCTTGCGGTGCTTCATAATATTCGGCATCATCCACAGTATACGTACTGTATTCTGAGTTTGCCAATGCTTGTGTCACAACAGCAGGGAGTTCATTCCGACGAATGTCCCACGAAGTAGAAATCCAATTATTCGTTTTATCAAACCAAACCTCCTTACAACGCCCCTCGTGAATGATTTCCACTTCTGTCACGCCCTGTTCTACTTCTATCTCCATCAACCGGGCATCGGGATATTTATCGTTAATGAAAGAAAGAATTGCTTCCGGAGCCTGTGTCGGTAAATGGCTTTCATAGTCGTCATCGTGATCCGTATCTGCAACTGCTTTTATCAAAAGCCCTTCAGCAGAATAGTACAAATCCATTTCCTGTGGTTTCTTCTCAACTTCAATGACATATACTGTTTCCATATCCCGGCGTTCCAACTTATCAACGTCGTCAACAGTCCAAGTGCTATAATCTCCCTGTTCAAACGCCGTTTTCACAGCTTCGGGCAAGCCTACATACAAAACATCCGTTTCTGTCATGCACCACACACCTGCCGGAGTGAACCACGCAGAAGCTTCACTGGTATTATCATAAAAATCGGCAACATAATAACCGGCTTTTGTTTCCCATTCTACGCGAGTAGCAGCAGGATACTTCTCCAGGAATGCTTTCTGAAGTTCGGGAGATACTCTCATGTTATCATCATCATTATCACAACTTTGCAAACCTATAATACAGGCAACCGCCATTAGTATAGAATAAAATCTCGTCTTCATTATTCTCTATTTTTTTTAATTATCAATATCAATCAGGTTAAATTGCAGGTCAAACTTCAGTTCCCACTTATTAGAGAGCTTCACTTCATACTCTTTTTTGTCACGTTCTATCTTCAACACCTTAGCGTCGGGATAGTTCTCTGAGATATACTTACGAATAGCCGCAGGAATAACACTCGCAGGGACAGCACTGTACTTGCAATTCACCTCCTTCCAATTTCCTTGTTTATCAAACTCTACTTTATTGCCATCGGTAAAAATGACATCATAACTCTTATCGAACCAATCGGTTTCCATTTTAGCCATAGCAACCTTACTGTCGCTAAAGTGCGATTTTACAAACTGTTGAGCCGGTTGTGGTAACTGGTCTACCTTAATAGGTTTATCATCATTTGCCCTTACAACAGATTGAATAGTAAACAGGCACACAAATAAAAGAAGTAACTTTTTCATAATCATTTTTTTTATACTGTTTTTTCTTTGAATATTTAATTATGATACAAAGATGAAAAGAGAAACTGAAAAGATTTTGAAATCTGAGAAAAAATGAAATAAAAAGCGATCTTATATATTATATTTGTAAAGTCTAACAAAAAACATTTCTACATGAGGGAAAAATTAGCCTTGTCTCTTCTTCTATTTTTAGTGGCCACAAATCTGGTAGCTCAACAGACTGTACCGCAAAAGCCCCGTATTCTTATCAGTTCTGATATCGGAGGAACTGATCCTGATGACAACCAGTCAATAGCTCATTTCCTGATGTATAACAATGAATTTGATACAGAAGGCCTTATTTCTTCCCCATCTTTCGGAAATGGAGACAAAAAAGAGATTCTTCGGATGATAGACCTTTATGAGAAAGATCTACCAACATTGGAGAAACATATCCAGGGGCTATCCTCTCCCGCATACCTTCGTTCTATTACTAAACAAGGCCGAAGAGGATCTGCTCCATACTGCGGCTTTACTTCTGCAACCGAAGGTTCGGAGTGGATCGTGCAATGCGCCCGTCGTGAAAACAAACGCCCTTTATACATACTCGTTTGGGGAGGATTGGAGGACGTAGCCCAAGCTCTCCATGATGCACCTGATATTCAAAGTAAAATTCGTATTTATTGGATTGGAGGTCCCAACAAGAAATGGAGTATAAATAGTTATACCTACATCGTACAGAATTTCCCCGATTTATGGTTTATTGAAAATAACGCTTCTTACCGGGGATTTATTTATCAAAGTAAAATCAACGATAAATACAATGCTTTGTATTACGATACATATATAAAAAACGCCGGATATTTAGGAAGAGATTTTGCACACTATTATAAAGGTAACCCCAAATTGGGTGATACACCTGCATTACTATACATGATGGACGGTGATCCTGACAACCCCGCTAAAGAATCATGGGGTGGTAGTTTTGACCCGTGCACGCATAGTAGCCGTTCCGTCTTTTATCGTCCGGTTACGGCCAAAGACACGGTACAAGTGTATTCCATCATAGAGTTTCATGTGGCAGGACCGGTCAGAAATGATATTCCTATTGATTCAGCCTGTATAACTTTAACTATTGGTAAGCAGAAATGGGATGGCTATCACACTGGCAATGGTGACTATATAGTCCGCCACTCTACCTATTATCTTGGAACATTGCCTTATACAATTACTTCCAATATTCCTGAATTTCCCAACCAGGAAGGAGAGATTACTGTAGAAAACATCTGGCCGGGAAGAATACGCGATACTGATTATAAAGTAGGCAATAAATGGTTTACTGATAAAAGTGCTTCCGAGTATTTCTGGAAAAATTATCAAGGTGCACAAACGACCTACAAATGGCGAAATGCTGTTATGGAAGATTGGGGCAAACGTTGGGAGTGGCTAAAAAAAGAATAAAAAAACCGGAAACATCTATCATTTTTTAAAAGAGTTTTTTTATAAAATTCCTCTTTTTTCCGGCTTACCATCCCTGCCTATTCTGTAATTTATGCCTGCTTTCCATGCCTGTGCAATCTGATAATATCGTTTAATGCGATACAATTTTCCGTCTTTAAGCAGTTTGGCTCCAGTCTGATGGAAACAAAAAGGAATATCTTTTTCTATACACTGTTTACGAATATCGAGTATCCATTCATAATCACAAATTCTGGCATCATTCCCCGATTCACCACTTGCTGCTACTTCCTCAATTGTATCGTCTAAGTAAGGTGAGAGAACCAAATTTTCCAATAGCGGAGCTGCTATAATTACTTTATGCCGTATCGGCAACTCTTTAAAAATAGGTAAGCGATAATCTGCCATCTCCTGATTTTCAACAGTACACCCGATAATCACATTCTTGTATCCGTTTCCCCAATCATCGGGTAGCCCAATCTTAAACCTATCAATACGCTTAGTAAAAATAAAAAAGTCCAAATCTTCCCTTTCACGTATCATAGCCCATGCTTCTGCCCGCCATTCGTCCGCACCGTTTACAAAAAAGTCAGAAGTAAAACAAGTATAAACCAATTTTCCCGACTCTATCTTATAACTTTTATCGCGCTTTAGCTTCACTGGCAGACTGAAATTCGCAGTTTTGCGAACCTCATGACTGCTGGTATCTGCACCATACATTTCATCCTGCCGGTAAACATAGCAATATTTACAACCGGCACTGATTTTAGTACAACCATGCCACGGATTCCAGCTTGCTGACATTATCATATTTACCTAAATTTGCTCTTCTGAAATTTCAAAACAATGCTCGCCATTCTCAAAATAATACCTCAGTCCGATATTCTGCAACCGGCAAATAGAATCAACGATTGCCAGTCCAAGTCCTGTAGAACCTTCTTTTTTAACACCCTGATGAAAACGCTCAAAAATGCGCTTTTCATCCAAAGGATGTCCTACCCCACTATTACGAAACGTAAAGCTGCGTGGCGTTATTTCTATCCGGATATGTCCACCATCCATGTTGTGTACGAATGCATTTTTCAAAAGATTAGTTATCAGAATAGTAGCAAGAGATTCATTCATCTGTACACGAAAAATACCATTCTCAATTATTTCTGTCTGAATACCCCGATAAGCATATACTTCTTTATAATCATCCATATACTGCTTTAAGAGTTCATTGAATTCCAGTTCTACGGTTTCTGTGAATTGCCCGTTATCTATTTTAGAAAGCAATAACAGCGATTTATTCAGCTTTGTAATATGCTCTAAAGTCTGGTGAGTCTTCATCAACTCTTCCAACTGGGTTTCAGAAAGAGATTCATCCTCCATCATCATCTCCAGACGATTTCGGCAGATAGCAAGCGGAGTCTGTATTTCATGAGAAGCATTACCTATAAATTGTTTCTGTTGTTCAAACAATTGTTCACTACGTTCTGCATTCCGGATGGCCGCTCCGTTTAGTTTACGAAATTCAGTTATCTGCGTATCATTTTTCAGAGGTTTATTCTTATTTCCTATCCGGTAATCATCTAACCAATGCAACAAGACATATAAAGGCTTCATGTTTTGTTGAAACACCCACACATTCACTATTATTATAACAAGCAACAAAGCGATATAAAGAAATATCATCCAATCACGTATCGCAGCGGTCAAATCATCTTTCTCTATACTGGGAATAGATACTGTTAATTCATAAAAACGATTTTCATTATCTTTAAATATCGTAGTCAGAATACGTGCCGGTTCGGTTTCACCCTTTTCCACAATATAAACCATCGAGTCTTTATAGGTAATGCCCTCACGGCTGTCCGCATATTCTTTAGTAACTTCTTTAAGATAATATTGATTGTTTGAACCGGTATTCTGTGAAGGCAATTCCTCTCCAGCAAGAGCACGGATAATGATTATTTCCGAATAATCTTCCAGAGAATCATCCACTTCATCGTTTACCTCATCCATCATAGCCATATAAAAAAATACTGCCCAAGCACCCAGAACAAGTGTCAAGAGCAAGGATATGCGAATAACGATACGATAAATCAGTTTCATAATTATTCAACAGTCATTTTATAGCCAAATCCATAAACAGCTTTTATTTCAGCAGTAGCTCCGGCATCTTTTAGTTTCTTACGAAGATTCTTTATTTGTGCATAGATAAAATCAAAATTATCTACCTGGTCGATATGATCTCCCCAAACAGACTCGGCAAGTGTATTCTTATTGACCAGTCTGCCGGGACGATTGATAAAATATAAGAGAATATCATATTCCTTCCGGTTCAGTTCAACTTCTTTTTCATCAATAAATACCTGGTATTTGTCCGGAAGAATACGAATATTACCCAACCGAACATCAACCTCTCCATCATGATGTTGACGGCGAATAACGCTTTTAATGCGGGCATTCAGTTCTGCCAGATGAAAGGGTTTAGGCAAATAATCGTCCGCTCCCAATTCCAATCCCAGTACTTTATCTTCCAAAGAATCCTTCGCAGAAATAATAATTACATTCTCACGTTTGTGCATTGCTTTCAGCTTTTCAAGCAGACTAAGTCCGTTACCATCCGGAAGCATGATATCCAGTAAAACACAATCGTAATCATAATCTTCTATTTTACACAAAGCCGAATTAAAATCGGCAGCAACCTCCACCACATAACGCTCTTTTTCCAATGAACGTTGAATGAGTTCACGCAATGAAGGTTCATCTTCAACTATCAATATCTTCATAAGAGTACTTTTTTATTAGATATATGTACAAAGAAAGAGGAAGTTTCTGAAATAAAGCTGAAATCACGACGTTTTTTTATTTTTAAGTTCATAATATAAGGTAGTGTATTCTAACTGAGTGATAGTATTGAAATACTAAATCTGAAATACTCCTACTTATCACTCAAAAAAACAAATGCCGGTTGGATCAATGATCTCCAACCGGCACTCGTCAAAAATAAAGTATCTTCTTAATAAGAACGTGCAAAAATCACACGGCATGCAGAAGGCTTACCGGTAACCATACACTTGCCCGGAGTTTTATCGCCATCGAACGGAATACAACGAATAGTCGCTTTCGTCTCTTCTTTAATCTTCTCTTCAGTCTCAGTGCTTCCATCCCAGTGAGCAAGAATGAAGCCACCCTTTTCTATTTCTGTCTTAAACTCATCATAAGTATCTACGGTTCTTGTCATAGACTCACGATGTTTCAAAGCTTTCTGATAAATATTTGCCTGAATTTCTTCAAGGAGATTCTTAACATACGCTTCGATACCTTCACAAGAAATTGTTTCTTTTTCCAAAGTATCACGACGCATTACCTCCATTGTATTGTTCTCCAAATCACGGCCACCCATAACAAGACGCACAGGCACACCTTTCAGTTCATAATCAGCAAACTTAAAGCCAGGACGCTTATTATCGGCATTATCATACTTCACAGAAATGCCTAACGACTTCAAATTGGCAACAATATCCGCCACTTTGGCATCAATCTGTTTTAATTGTTCGTCATTTTTATAGATAGGCACTATAACAACCTGTATAGGAGCCAAATGCGGAGGCAATACCAACCCGTTGTCATCAGAGTGAGTCATGATAAGTGCTCCCATCAGACGAGTAGAAACACCCCATGAGGTAGCCCACACATATTCCATCTTATTCTCTTTATTCACAAACTGCACGTCAAATGCTTTGGCGAAGTTCTGTCCCAAGAAGTGAGAAGTTCCACTCTGCAAAGCTTTTCCATCCTGCATCATAGCCTCGATAGTATACGTATCAAGTGCACCGGCAAAACGCTCGTTGGCCGACTTCACTCCTTTTACTACCGGAACAGCCATATACTTCTCTGCAAAATCAGAGTATACATTCAGCATTCTGATCGCTTCTTCCTCTGCCTCTTCACGGGTAGCATGTGCAGTATGACCTTCCTGCCACAAGAACTCGGCTGTACGCAGAAAAAGACGTGTACGCATTTCCCAACGGAATACATTTGCCCATTGATTACACAAAATAGGCAGGTCACGATAAGATTGTATCCAGTTTTTGTAAGTATTCCAAATAATTGTTTCTGAAGTAGGACGAATAATCAGCTCTTCTTCAAGTTTTGCAGCCGGATCTACCACGACCCCTGAGCCATCTTCTGCATTTTTAAGACGATAATGAGTCACTACCGCACACTCTTTAGCAAAGCCCTCTACATGTTCGGCCTCGCGGCTAAGGAAAGATTTCGGGATTAACAACGGAAAATAAGCATTCACATGACCTGTTTCTTTAAACATATCATCCAACTGACGTTGCATTTTCTCCCAAATAGCGTATCCGTAAGGCTTTATCACCATACATCCACGCACAGCCGACTGCTCTGCCAGATCGGCTTTTACCACCAAATCATTGTACCATTGCGAGTAATTCTCGCTACGTTTGGTAAGGTCTTTCAGTTCTTTTGCCATTATATTTTTTATTTAAAGTTTTCTTAACTCATTAAAAACAGGATGCAAAAATACGAAATTAGACTGAACTCTGCCTATTCTTCTGCATTATTTTTGTCAATGAAAGCCGCTATAACGAGGCTTCTGTCACTTTACAGGCTCATTCACTCCAAAACCAAACAAAGCAAAATCTCCTTTTACCGGATCATCGGGCCAGATACGTGCCAATGCTTTCGTAATATCACTTGCTGTTTTGATACATTTACGGCTTTTTGTCAAGCCCAAATCGGTAGAAATACGATGAACATGAGTATCAAGTGGGATAATCAATTCACGGGGATGAAACTTCTGCCAGATACCAAAATCAACACAGGAATCCCGCCGAATCATCCAACGCAGAAACATACACATTTTCTTGGCTTCGGAAGTACTACGTATTGCGGGCATACCGTTGATATGCCCCAAAACTGATTGTAATCTTTGTAATGGTGAGAATCCTTCAAAGGACTTATAAAGATAATCTTCCAATGTCGGGGTTCGAGAATACACCATATGCAAGGTACTACACAACAAATAAAAATCATCATAAGAATAATATCGATAAAAACTTCCTTTCTGCCCTGCATACATTTTCCATTCTTCGCTCATTATGTAAGAATGAGGAGCACGACTGAATAGTTCACAATCCACCCGATCTGCACTTTTGATAATGGCTTTACGGTTTCCGGTAGCTATCCAGGAAGTAACGAGGCCCGAAATTTCAATATCTACCTGACAGGTATAACGATGAGGTATTTGTATCGGATCTTCTGTGATAAAGGCCGGAGTCTCATATCGTTCCGCCAATAACATAAGATGTTCTTTCAGTTCTTTATTCATGATTATTACAGATATAAAAAGAGCCATAAATCAGATCGATTTATGGCTCTTGTCATTTGGAGCGGCAAGCGAGACTCGAACTCGTGACCCTTAGCTTGGGAAGCCATATTCATCAATATATAAAATATTTATTATCAGATAATTAAAAATAAACACAAAATAATTTGCACCAATTTTGCATTATACCCCTAATCTGTGAGAATGTAATTTTTAACAAAGATAGTAATAATGAAAATATAAACCTTATCTTCACCGAATGAAACACACGTTAATACTTTTCACACTAAT
>DXWV01000052.1 GCA_019416685.1 Bacteroides sp. | reverse complement strand
CGTTTCAATAAAGATTTAAACTCTGTGGAACTCCGTGTTACTCTGTGGTGAAATATACTCAAAACCATACAAAAATTCACAAGATTGTTTTATCTTTGTATCCATAGATAATGAAATTTTTGGAAATATGAATTTACTCATGAATATACTATGGCTTCTATTGGGAGGCATATTTACAGCTATCGAATATCTGATAGCCAGTTTCTTGATGATGATAACTATTATTGGTATTCCTTTCGGACTTCAGACCTTGAAGATGGCTTTGTTGGCATTATATCCATTTGGAAAGGAGGTGAGGAGTTGTCCTGATTCGGGTGGTTGTCTCAGTATATTAATGAATATTCTCTGGATATTTTTAGGAGGTATCTGGATAAGCCTTTCACATCTGGTATTCGGAGTGTTGCTGAGTATCACAATTATCGGATTGCCTTTCGGTATACAACACTTTAAGCTGGCTGGACTTGCATTAACGCCGTTTGGAAAAGAAATTATAGATAAGAGATAATGTTTTGCAAAACCTGATCATTTCAAGATATGGTTTTTGAAACGCAGATAAACACAGATTATCGCAGATTAAATTTGAATTTTGCGATAATCTGTGTTTTATACTAAGTTTGATTTGTTTCTACAATATTCTTTATTATAGAATGAAATAGGTTTCTATTTTTTGAGAACTTCAATTATTTTAGGCATCATTGTCCAGATTGTATTTTCATCCTGCGCAGTATAGAAGTTTCCATCAATTTCTGATTTCTCATCTGTAGCTGTTCCATTTTGTATAGCTGGTTTTGCCAGAGGATGTACTGCTATTTTTTTACCGTTAGTGATTCCTGTAAAATCAAACATCATTGCGGCAGCACAGTGTCCAATCATTAGTTTTCCTTTCTCTCCGAAGGTTTTAATCACTTCCATTAAATCAAGATTATATTGCTTGTCTGCATTGTCCTTAAATACCGGAATTGCATCTCCACAGGCAAATACCAATGCGTCATATTCGTCCTCATGTCCTTTCAGATTACTTATCACATCGTCTGTAAGTAAAGTTATGCCTGAATTGGTTTTAATCTCTTTTGTTTCTGCCACTGCATACACTTTGTATGAAATATGATTCTCAAAAAATGCTTCCAGATACTGGAATAAACCGAATCCGTTGACCGGATTTACTGCTAAAACTGCAACTTTCTTTGCCATAACATTAATTATAAAGTGAAACAATAGTTATTTTTAGTAAGTTTGTTACTTTTGTACCGCAAAGATAGATTTACTAATTCATATAAACAAGAACGTACCTCAGGATAAGGGACTTACATAGAAGTAACTATTGTTGAGCATCAGTGAAATAGAATAAATAAAAAAATGGAAAATTTTCATCCTACAGGAAATTGCCCCGTACGGGACGTGTTGAGCAGATTAGGTGATAAATGGTCAATGCTCGTGTTAATCACATTAAATGCAAATGGAGTGATGCGTTTCAGTGATATTCATAAAACGATTGAGGATGTATCTCAACGTATGCTTACTGTCACTCTTCGCACACTGGAAGCTGACGGATTGGTGGCAAGAAAGATATATGCCGAAGTACCTCCACGGGTGGAATATTGTTTAACCAATACAGGACATAGCCTGATTCCTCATATTGAAGCTTTGGTAGGTTGGGCGTTGGAGAACATGCCTGTCATTTTGAAAAACAGAGAAACTAAATCATAAAACAATTAGTATGAAAACAGAAAAAGAAAAAATGCTGTCAGGAGAAATATATGATTTTACTGATACAGAATTGATTACCCGTTGGCACAAAGCAAAACAACTGCAAAGAGAATATGCTGCAACAGATACAACAGATCAGGAGAAATTGGACGCTATTTTGGATGAATTACTTGGTTCACATGGAAAGAATGTGTGGATCACTGCTCCTTTCTTTGTGGATTATGGTGAGAATATTCATTTAGGGAATAATGTTGAAATAAATATGAATTGTGTTTTCCTCGATTGTAACCGTATTACCATCGGTGATAATTGTGGTATTGCTCCGGGGGTGCATATTTATACTGTATTTCATCCGGTAAATCCGATGGAGCGACTTTCTGAAAACAGTGCTTACTGGAATTCTTTGACGGCTCCTGTCACTCTGGGCAATAATGTCTGGATCGGCGGTGGTTCTATTATATTGCCCGGGGTGACTATCGGTGATAATACCACCATCGGAGCTGGTAGTGTGGTGACTAAAGATATTCCGGCTAATTGTCTTGCAGTGGGAAATCCTTGCCGCGTAGTAAGTCAATTATAGGATACATCTTATTGCTACGCGCTGAAATTGATCTTCAATATAAATTGTAGCCTGATTACTACTGAATTTGAGCAATATATATTCCGGATCTTTCACTCCTTGCGGGAAGAATTTGATAAACCAATTCTGCCAGTATTTTTCTTTTGATTCTGCATCATCCATAACTTCTACTTCTCCGGTCAGTACCACACTGTCACCTCCGGCATGGAAACAAAGTCCTGCTTTCGGATTTGCACGAAACTCTGTAGTCTTTAGTGAAGAGGTGCCGGTAGACATCCAGATAGTAGATACTCCTTCTGATGCTATTTTGGCAATGGGGACAGGACGAGGGTAGCCTTCTGCATTGATTGACGACAAAACAACAACTTCGCACTTCTGCAGCAGAGATGCTGCTTTCTCTTTAATTTTTTCCATTTGTCTTTTGGGGTATTAATTAATATGAATCATAATCAGTGAATCCCAACCGGTTACCGGATGGATCGGCAAATTCAACAGCCCAGCCTGTTTTGATCTTGAATGGTTCGGATAAAAAGAGTATACCCTGCTGTCTCAGTTGTTCATAGATTGCTTTTACATTTTCTACTTCCAGCCATATGGTAGCCTGGGCATCAGGGTGCATAGATATATCTTTCAGGATAATAGCTGGTTCTTCATCACCTACTTTATAAGCTACCATACCTTTATCCTCAAATTCAAACTTTATTTTAAGTCCCAATATCTGGGTATAAAACTCTTTACTCTTCTCCATATCCTTCGCCGGAAGGAACAGGTTGTCATAGTTCTTTATTTCCATAATTACTTTTTATTACGGAAGCAAAGATAGAACGGTTATAACCTGTTTCTTGTGTATAAAATCGACATTATATCGATTAATCTTTCGGAGATCCCCCTGTGAATCGTTTGAATTCACGGATAAAATGTGCATGATCATAATATCCGCAATCAATAGCTGTAAGGAAAACGCTTTGTTCAGGGTGTTGCTGTAATACTTCCTGTGCATTCTGGAATCTCACAACAGAACTGAATACTTTTGGAGTTATTCCGATGACAGATTTAAACTTACGTTCAAACTGGCGTTGACAGAGACATACTTCTTCTAATACATCTTTGATTGGTAAGCATCCTTTGTGGTATTTTATGGTATCTACTGCTGCCATAATTTGTTTATCAGGAATAGTGATGCGATTTAGTTTGCCAATCAGATAGGAGTCTATATAGTTTACCACTTCTCTTACATCATTCCGGATGGCTATATTATCACAAAATAATGTATTGTCAAAAATGGATTCTAACAAAGACATATCTATTCTCTGATTGGTTAATTCGTGTATGGGCACATTGATAAAAGCTGTGATACCTCCTGGCTTGAAGCGTACGCCTACCATTTTCATACATCGGGTATATAGAACGTCAGAATAGGAAGTCATTGTACCTACAATGTATGGATGAAAAGGAGACATTCCGTTATTGGATATAGTGTCGTTACAATTTAATAAGATGTCTACGCATCCATCCGGTAAAATCCTGACGGTTTGCTCTCCCTCAATGAAACTATCAAAAGTCCAATAAGTTTCTATATAGGGCAATAGGACAATACTGGGGCGGTATTCCTGATACATTAGATTTATTAATCAGGTTACAAATATAATAAATACATCCGGAAACCACGTATATAAGTGCATTATCCGGAATGCTTGTTTATTTTTCCGGTCGTTGTCTTTTTGTTTTTGATTGTGCACTATCTGTTTTTGTAGAATCATTCTTTTGAACTTCTTCCTGCTTTTTCTCCATTTTTCTCTTTAGATTACGAAGCTTCCACTTATTCCAGAAGAAAAGTTCATTCCATTTACTGAAATCTTTCTTATACATAATGCCGACTCCCTGGGTGGTCAGATTGGTTTTAGTATAATAGCGATCATTCGTTTCATTATATGCTTTCAATCGTACTTCTCCCGAACGGGTCAGCAACCATTCTGCTTCAAAGTCTCCCACAAAGTTGGTATTTGCCATTGGATTATCTCTATATCCAAAATTTCCATTGATAATCAGCCGGTTATTGAGCAATTGGCCCGAAAGGATTCCTTCCACTTCCATATCTGTCCAGCCCTTCTCACCAGTACTGAGATTGGTTCCGATATTCCAGTTGTTATTATCGATAATCTGTGAGAGTACATTGTTCAACTGGCCGGATAGAGTAGAAGATAATACAGAGGACATCATGTCAGAGCTCTGCCGGTTACCTGTATTATTTTCCATGTAAAACTTACCAATACCTAACAGATAGAGTATCTGCATATTCATTTGTTCATCTGTGCTGATATAATTGCGTACCAAAGCCTGTACTTCATCACGTTCGTTGGGAAGCTCAATGCCCAGTTTTATGGAGGGACGCAACAAGATGCCGGTAAGATTCATCATACAGTTCACACGAACATTCGGTTGTTGTACAACCACAGATGCATCCGGTATCAGGTCATTTAATGAGGCTGAGGGTACAGTGTAAGAAGCTTGTATATCCAATGTGGCATCAAGTGGCGGACCATTGAATGTTATAGTACTTCCGTCTTTGATAATAAAGTCCTTGCGTATTACTTCCTGAAGGCTGAATTTATAGATACCCTGCTGGATGTGGTAATTACCGAACATCTTCACATCTCCTTTATTATAGAACTCTACACGAATATTACCTGAACCCCGCCCACTGATATAATCACCGGCAACAGGATCCATAACAATTTTCATTGTAGCATCCGGCGTAGCATCCACTAATATGTTGAGACGGATGTCTGTCTGTGAATTTTTCTCTTCTTCTTTCTGTTGGGCTTGTTCATAGAATGAAATAATCTGTATCGAATCCTGTATGCTACGTCGTGGGGTTTTGTCTACAAACTTAATAAATTGATTACTGGTGGCCGAGGCAACAGTTCCTGTACTATATGTAAAGTTTGTATTCCGGTTAGTAGTCATTGCTATGTTCGCATCGAGCCCGTCTTGTGCATTACCTGCGAGCAGAGCGTTTCCAGTGGCATATACTGTACCATAGAAGGGAAAATCCGGAGATTCCTGTGTGTTCATTACCAGCATATTGTTGACCTGAATGTCGAATTGATACTTTATATTTTTGAAATGTTCGTAATGGAGATATCCATTCATTCTTCCCTGGTGCCCTTCCATATCTGAAATATGGATGTGATCGAATGTGATTCCTTCCGGTGCCAGACGTATCGTGTCTTTTATGGCAAACGAGGTATTAAGTATATCAAATTTCATTGAGGCATCTGTCATTACGGCACCATCGAGATTTAATCCTTTGAATTTACCGTAAAAATGTACTTTTCCTGTGGCTCTTCCTTTAATATCCTGAGCTATGGACCGCATATAATGTTCCAGAAACTTAATATTCAGGTTTTCGGCATCAATGTTTAGATCGAGTCCGCTGGTAGGTTTAATAGGGTAGATGAACCCGTCTACGTGAACTTTGGAAATATCTTTTTCTTGTATATGGGCATCCAGATAAATACCTTTCTTCTCATTGTCCCAAGCTCCATAAATATCTAAATCACCTAATAACCCTTTGTTTAGTGTGAAATTACGGATAGACAGGCGCGTGTTGAGCACCGGCTTCTTCAGTATTCCACTGGCATAAGCCATACCTGTGGCATCTCCTTCAAAATTAACATCGTCTGAAATGCGTGCAATGTCAAAAACATAACCGATATTGATGTCTTTCAGATTAACTTTTACTGTATCCGCCGGATTGTCGGATACGCGTCCGTTGATTCGGATATAACGGTCCTTATGACTAAAATAGAAATCGTTAACATCAATTTTACCAGAATCCACCACTACTTGCGAAGGATGTACTTCCCAGATAGTATCATTTAAGATAACATCTGTCGGTTTTATGTCTACAATTGCTTTGAGTAAGGGTTTGTCTCCTTCTGTGCGTAAGAATTGTGCTGCGGCAGCCAGTTGGCCGCTATATGTAACGGCAGCATTATTTCCCCAATTAATGGTAGTGTTTACAAGATCATCTTTAGCCTGTGCTTCCAGAGATAGGTTCACAGCTCCCTTCTTTTTTTGATTGGTAAAACGAATCCTGACTCTAAACTGGTCAGCAGGGTTCTCACAAAGTAACAATCCCGATTCTAAGAAATTGTTTTTGTATTGTAGGCGTGGGAAGTATCCTTCCACACGCAAGCGCTGCATTCGGTCATTGACATATCCGTTAATGGTGGAATGGGTATAAACCTTTAATGGAATATCAAAAATGGTGGATAAGATATCTGTATTATATATATTAATATCAAAACTGAAATTGTTGTCAGTCTCTATCGTTTTTTTAGGAGGAAGGATGAGTGAGGGTACATAACTGCGCAAAATGCCCATTACGCTGGCGGGCAGTGTATGGTACATGAAACGTCCCTTTACATTAGCAGTCAGAAACTCAGAGTTTAGAGTTAATTGATTAATGCCTGCTTCTTGTGTGGCGGACAGATGCATGTTTTTCATAAAGAAATTTTTCTTGGGAGCTGTGAATTGCAAACTGTCGATGTCTATATCGCCGATCATCTGATCGATAGAGCCTCCCTTGAAGTTTGCTTTTACTTTTACGGAGAATGTTGCATCTTCATATTTGGGTGTCAGGTTTAGTTCGTGTGGACGGAAATTACTAACTGAGGCTGAAAAGTCAAAAGTAGGTACTTTCTCAGCCAGATTAATATCACCATTGATAGTAATAGTAGCGTTTTCGTCATTTAATGCAGCTTTACCATTGAATCCACCACGTTTGTATTCACCATCAAGAGTGATATTTTCATATTTATAATTACTATATTCAATAGCAGCTACTAAACCTTTCAACACAATGGAAGGGCGCTGTTTTTCATAATGACTGCCTTGTACGTCGAGGTTGAAGGTGATTTCTCCTAACTTTTCATTATTCAGTAATTTCCCCAGTTCAAAATCTTTTGTTTTAACGGAGCCGGAATAAGCAAACAAACCCTTTTCTTTGTTAGAACTGAGTTTCAAGTCGGTTTTAACAGAGCCTATGTCTGTATGGAACAGACCGTATGTAACGAGGTCCGTGAAATATCCGGAAATCTCTCCGTGAAAGGATACATCTCCTAAGCGCTCGAGTACAGGAGGAACTCCATTATAATTTTTACTTAAATTGCGTACTAAAAAGCCAATACCGTCACTATTGGCCGAAAGATTAGACATTTTACCAAAGACGAAAGCGTCTTGTGGGTGTGACAAGTCTTGCAGAGAAACATCTCCTAACAGATGGAACTGCTTACCGGCTTTTATTTCAAGTTTAGAACAATTCAATTGGTCTATCGTACCATTAACATCCATATCGAGTTCAATCTGCTCTTTAAAATTGGATAATGCCGGAACAAACGGAGAAATATCCTTTAATGTGATATGTGAAGGTAATGTGTGGAAAGAGAATCGTACATTATTGGTAAATTGTTTAAATGCTCCCAAACTATCGTAATTCAGATGAATAGTATCCATCTTTAGGGAAGTATTGGGCAAATCGATAACAAAATTGTCAATAGACATTTCTTTATCATTGGCTACTAACTTCAGACTTAGTTTTTTAAGTTCAAATCCGGATTGTTCATCTACGCTCAGCCGCTTGATTGAAGCGTTCAAAGAGTCATTTTGCAGCGCTTTCAATGAGATGTTGGCTATAATGTTCTGTAAACGTACATGCTTGGCATTAAACTTTCCCGGAGTCTCTTCTTCAGAAAGTACATCATATGCCAGTTTTCCACGACGAATTAATATGGAATTGATACGCAGGTCGATATTTTTCTCTTTCTTAATAGTATCTTTGGATGCAAATGCGTCAAGGACAAATTTGAAGTTAGGTGGTGAATCCGGAGTTTTTTTGTTTAGATTGATGTTGAAACCAAACAACTGTACACTACTAATTGTTATTTTTCCTTTGAAAAGAGGAAGTATCTCAAACTTGGCAGAGAGACGGGTGACCTTCAACATTTCCTTTCCTGACTGGTCGTCAAGTAATACATCATCGATAATGATACGGTTCAGCAGTCCCATATCTATTCTTCCAATGGTTAATTCAGTACCCATTACACGGGAGAGTTCTTTGGCTACGAATACAGCAAACTTCTGCTGAACAAAAGGTATGTTCAACAAAAGAATGACCCCGATATATACTCCCAGTACGATACCGAGTACCCAGCGTACAGTCTTTTTCAGCGTTCTGATAAGCGGTTACTTTTATTTTGCGAACAAAAATATAAAATAGTTCGTTATGAATCGTACTTTTATCATTACTTTTGCACCGTTTAAACATCAAAAAAACTATGAGTACAATAATATTAGGAATTGAGTCCTCTTGTGATGATACGTCGGCAGCCGTTATTAAGGATGGTTATTTGCTGTCGAATGTGGTATCCAGCCAGGCTGTTCATGAAGCGTATGGGGGTGTAGTGCCTGAGCTTGCTTCGCGTGCACATCAGCAAAATATAGTTCCGGTGGTACATGAAGCATTAAAACGTGCAGGGGTGACCAAAGAGGAATTGAGTGCTGTAGCTTTTACGCGTGGTCCGGGACTAATGGGGTCATTACTTGTGGGAGTTTCGTTTGCAAAAGGTTTTGCCCGTTCTTTAAATATACCAATGATAGATGTTAATCACTTGACAGGTCATGTGTTAGCCCATTTCATTAAAGCAGAGGATGAAGAAAATCAGCAGCCTAATTATCCTTTTCTTTGCTTGCTTGTGTCGGGTGGAAATTCGCAGATCGTATTGGTGAAGGCATATAATGATATGGAAATTCTGGGGCAGACTATTGATGATGCTGCCGGAGAAGCAATTGACAAATGCTCAAAGGTGATGGGGCTCGGATATCCGGGAGGACCAATTATTGATAAATTAGCACGCCAGGGAAATCCGAAAGCATTTACTTTTAGTAAGCCGCATATACCGGGACTGGATTATAGTTTTAGTGGATTGAAGACTTCCTTCCTTTATTCACTTCGTGATTGGATGAAGGATGATCCTGATTTCATTGAACATCATAAGGTAGATCTTGCAGCTTCACTGGAAGCGACAATTGTAGATATTCTTATGGATAAACTTCGAAAAGCTGCCAAGCAGTATAAAATAAATGAGGTAGCTGTAGCTGGTGGAGTATCTGCCAATAACGGATTACGTAACTCTTTCCGTGAACATGCCGAAAAATATGGCTGGAAAATATTCATTCCTAAATTCAGTTATACTACAGATAATGCCGCAATGATTGCTATTACAGGTTACTTCAAGTATTTGGATCAGGACTTTTGTTCAATCGAACTTCCGGCTTATTCGCGTGTTACTTTGTGATATAAAAGAGATTTGTATTGAAAGAGGTTTCTAATTACAATTATCTGATTGGTATAATATGTTTGCAGAGATTATTACAATAGGTGATGAACTACTGATAGGGCAGGTCACCGATACAAATTCGGCCTGGATGGGGCGTGAGTTGAATAAAGTTGGCATTGAAGTGATTCGTGTTGTTTCTGTTCGTGATCGTGCGGATGAAATAACTGAGGCTGTAGACGATGCGATGAATAGGGCCGATATTGTATTAATGACTGGTGGATTGGGGCCTACGAAAGATGATATAACCAAACAGACGTTGTGTGCTTATTTTGATACGGAGTTGGTGTTCAGTGAAGAGGTATTTGAAAATATCAAGCGTGTATTGGCAAGTAAGATACCGATGAATGCGTTAAATAAGAGCCAGGCAATGGTTCCAAAAGATTGTCTTGTGATAAATAACCGGGTAGGTAGTGCGTCTGTTAGTTGGTTTGAAAAAAATGGTAAGGTATTGGTATCTATGCCGGGTGTGCCTCAGGAAATGATTACCGTGATGAGCGAAGAGGTAATTCCTCGTTTGCGTAAGAAATTTGATACAGATGTTATTATACATAAGACTTTTACCGTAAAGAATTACCCGGAATCTGTCTTAGCAGAAAAACTTGAATCATGGGAAGAGGCTTTGCCTGAATCTATAAAATTGGCCTATTTACCTAAACCCGGTATTATTCGGCTTCGACTTACAGGACGTGGAAAGGATAAAGAAGAGGTGCAATCTCAGATTTCCGTTGAAGGGTGTAAACTGAAGTCTATTTTGGGGGATGCTGTTTTTGATGAAGAAGATACTCCTCTTGAAATACTTATTGGAAATTTGCTAAGAGAGAAGAATTTGACCGTATCCACCGCAGAGAGTTGTACGGGAGGAAGTATTGCTGCTAAATTAACTTCCGTGCCTGGTAGTTCGGATTACTTTAAAGGAGGGATTGTTGCTTATTCTAATGAAATTAAGGAATCGTTGTTGGGGGTGTCATCTGAAACGCTCAAAAAACAGGGAGCTGTCAGTGAAGAAACTGTGATTGAAATGGTAAAAGGTGCGATGAAAGCGTTGAAAACTGATTGTGCCGTTTCAACTTCAGGAATAGCCGGTCCTGGTGGAGGGACAAAAGAGAAACCGGTAGGGACCGTTTGGATTGCTGCTGCCTATAAAAATGAAATTCGAACAATGAAGCAAGATACAGACCGTGGAAGGGAGATGAATATCGAGAGAGCCGGGAATAATGCCTTTTTGTTACTTCTGGATCTTCTAAAATAAAGAAAAAGTGTACTGTATAACGAATTATTTTAAGAATTACTTGTTTTATATCTATAAAAGTGCTTACTTTGCGCTCTGTTTGAAATAAGTATAGATAAAAACTATAAAAATAAGATAGAAATGTCGAAGATTTGTCAAATTACCGGAAAGAAAGCCATGATTGGCAACAATGTTTCACACTCAAAGAGAAGAACAAAGAGAACCTTTGATTTGAACTTGTTTAAGAAGAAGTTCTATTATGTAGAACAGGACTGCTGGATCAGCCTGAGCCTTTGTGCTGCTGGTTTGCGCATTATTAACAAAAAAGGATTGGATGCTGCACTGAACGATGCAGTTGCTAAAGGGTATTGTGATTGGAAAACCATTAAAGTGATTGGCTAAACGTAGAGGAGAAAACTGATTATGGCAAAGAAAGCAAAAGGTAATAGAGTACAGGTGATTCTGGAATGTACAGAACATAAAGATAGCGGTATGCCGGGAACATCTCGTTATATCACAACAAAAAATAGAAAAAATACAACAGAAAGACTTGAGTTGAAGAAATACAACCCTATTCTGAAGAGAGTAACAGTTCACAAGGAAATTAAATAATAAAAGATAGAGAATAACCCATGGCAAAGAAAACAGTAGCAAGTTTGCACGAAGGATCTAAAGAAGGTCGTTCTTATACTAAGGTTATCAAAATGGTTAAGTCTCCGAAAACTGGTGCTTACATTTTTGATGAACAGATGGTTCCTAACGAAAAGGTACAAGACTTTTTCAAGAAATAATAGATTGCAGTTGTTCTGCAATTAAAAAATCCTCTCATGTCATTATTGGGGGGATTTTTTTGTAGCTATAGATTTGTGAATCTTTATTTGTAATTCTATCAATAAAAAAAGAATTCTCCTGAACAGTTTGAAATGCTTTCTTGTTGTTTGAAGTTTGCTAAAACGTCGTGGAGTTTCAATTTTCTTGCCTCACTTTTTAGTTTTTCATTACTTTATTATATCTTTGTAGCATAATGTATTATACAAATAGTAAGTATCATGGGATTTTTTAGTTTTTTTTCAAAGGAAAAGAAGGAAACTTTAGATAAAGGATTATCTAAAACCAAGGAAAGTGTGTTCAGTAAGATAGCCCGTGCAGTAGCCGGTAAGTCAAAGGTGGACGACGAAGTGTTAGATAATTTGGAAGAGGTGCTCATTACTTCTGATGTGGGTGTAGAGACTACACTAAACATCATTAAGCGTATTGAAAAACGTGCTTCAAATGACAAATATGTAAATACACAAGAACTTAATACCATTCTTCGTGATGAAATAGCTGCATTGCTGACGGAAAATAACTCTGATGATGTAGCTGATTTTGATGTGCCAATAGACAAGAAACCATATGTAATTATGGTAGTGGGTGTTAACGGGGTAGGTAAGACCACTACTATTGGAAAATTGGCATATCAGTTTAAGAAGGCTGGAAAATCAGTATACTTGGGTGCTGCGGATACATTCCGTGCTGCTGCAGTGGAGCAATTGGTTATTTGGGGTGAAAGGGTAGGAGTACCTGTTATTAAGCAGAAAATGGGTTCTGATCCTGCTTCTGTAGCATATGATACATTAAGTTCGGCTGTTTCCAATAATGCTGATGTAGTTATTATTGATACTGCTGGCCGCTTGCATAATAAGGTTGGATTGATGAATGAACTGACAAAGATTAAGAACGTCATGAAGAAAGTTGTGCCCGATGCTCCTAATGAGGTTTTGTTGGTGCTTGATGGTTCTACCGGGCAAAATGCTTTTGAGCAGGCGAAGCAATTTACATTGGCTACAGAGGTCACAGCTATGGCTATTACCAAATTAGATGGTACAGCTAAGGGGGGAGTAGTGATTGGTATTTCTGATCAGTTTAAAATTCCTGTAAAGTATATCGGTTTGGGCGAAGGTATGGAAGACTTACAGGTTTTCCGTAAAAAAGAATTTGTAGATTCCTTGTTTGGAGAGAATGCATGAAGAGAAAGACTATAGATATTATTACCTTAGGGTGTTCTAAAAATTTGGTAGATTCAGAACAGTTGATGCGTCAACTGAATGAAGCTGGATATAACGTTACTCATGATTCTGAGAAACCTAAAGGAGAAATTGTAGTAATAAATACCTGTGGTTTTATTGGTGATGCAAAAGAGGAGTCTATTAATATGATTCTTGAATTTGCTCAGGAGAAAGAAGAAGGGAATCTGGAAAAATTATTCGTAATGGGATGTTTGTCGGAACGATATTTAAAAGAACTGGCAATCGAAATTCCCCAGGTTGATAAATTTTATGGAAAGTTTAATTGGAAAGAGCTGCTGAAAGATCTGGGTAAAGCTTATCACGATGAATTATATATTGAACGAACATTAACTACTCCTGGTCATTATGCTTATCTGAAAATCTCGGAAGGGTGTGACCGAAAATGTTCATATTGCGCTATTCCTATAATAACAGGGCACCATGTGTCGCGCCCGATTGAAGAAATACTGGATGAAGTGAAATATCTCGTGTCTCAGGGGGTGAAAGAGTTTCAGATAATAGCACAAGAGCTTACCTATTACGGAATTGACCTGTATAAGAAACAAATGCTTCCGGAATTGATAGAACGTATTTCTGATATTCCTGGGGTAGAGTGGATTCGTCTGCATTATGCTTATCCTGCTCATTTTCCTACAGATCTGTTTCGTGTAATGCGTGAACGTGATAATGTATGTAAATACATGGATATTGCTTTGCAACATATAAGTGACAATATGTTGGGGCGCATGCGTCGGCATGTGACAAAGGAAGATACTTATCGGTTGATAGAACAGTTTCGTAAAGAAGTTCCTGGTATTCATTTGCGTACTACTTTGATGGTAGGGCATCCGGGAGAAACGAAGGCTGATTTTGAGGAATTGAAAGAGTTCGTTCGTAAAGTGCGTTTTGACAGAATGGGAGCTTTTGCGTATTCAGAAGAGGAGGGAACTTATGCTGCCGAGCATTATGAAGATTCCATTTCTGAAGAAGTAAAGCAGGCTCGTTTGGATGAATTGATGGATATCCAGCAAGGGATATCATCCGAGTTAAGTGCTGCAAAAGTGGGCAAGCAACTAAAAGTAATTATCGATCGTATTGAGGGAGATTATTATATTGGACGTACAGAATTTGATTCTCCGGAAGTGGATCCGGAGGTTTTAATTAATCGTGCAGATCAAATGCTTCTGATTGGTAACTTTTATCAGATAGAGGTGATTGATTCCGATGATTTTGATCTTTTTGGAAAAATAGTTTAAAGTATTTTTCTATAGAATTTGTTTATTTGCTTAATAATGATTAATATAGCGTCGTACTTTTAAAACTTTTGGATTTGAATAATAAAGATTTTATTTCAGAGTTATCGCGTAGGTTAGGATATACAATTAAGGATACATCCGAATTGGCATCCTCTTTATTGTCGGGTATGACCCAGGAATTGCAAGAGGGAAATATAGTTACAATACAAGGTTTTGGGACTTTTGAAGTAAAGAAGAAAGCAGAACGTATTACAGTCAATCCAGCAACGAAGCAACGAATGCTTGTTCCTCCTAAATTGGTTCTGACATACAGACCGAGTGCCCAACTAAAAGATAAGTTTAAATAAAAGTCTATTCTCATGAATGAAAGGTTATATCTGCAGAATTTTATAGACTTATTATCTGAGAAATACGGCATGGATAAAAAAGATGCCGATAAATTTGTTAAAGAGTTCTTTCTTTTGATAGAAGAGGCTCTTGAACAAGATAGGTCTGTGAAAATCAAAGGCTTTGGTACTTTCAAACTGGTAGATGTGGAAAGTAGGGAGAGTGTGAAGGTTAATACGGGTGAGCGATTCCAGATACAAGGTTATACAAAGGTTTCCTTCATTCCGGATGGTTCATTACGTGATATCATTAATAAGCCATTTTCTCATTTTGAAACGGTAGTGTTGAATGAAAAGACTGTTTTGGAAGATACTCCGGTAATGGATTCGGATGATGATGGGGAATTGATAGAAGAGGAATCTGTATCACAGAGTGTGGGAAGAGTGAATTCTGAAGAAAGCATCGAGGAAGTAGAGAGTGCCGAGGAAATAGTTGAAGAAGAAAAGTCTTCGATAGAGGAAAAGGAGCAAGAAGTTTCTGCTGTGGAAAATACTTCAGTGGCGACAGAAGGACAAGATATGGTAGATGAAGTTGCTACTGAGGAAGATACAGCAGTTACTGAAGTTGTAGTACCGAAAGTAGAAGAGATGAAAAATGAAATAATAGTTGGTGAAAAAGGAGTTTCAGACGATATTATTATGGAGAAAGAAGCTGCTCCTTCTGTAAATCAACCCTCTCAATTGGATAAGGAAAAAACAACTGATCCAGAGAATTCTCAGTCAATAGCTCCAAAGTTGTCTGCAGAAGAAATAATAGCTCGGGAATTGGCTGTTTCAACAGTGACGAATGAAGTGCCGGTTAAAAGAAAAAGTAAACCCAAGCAGGTGAAATCAGAAAAGTCTCCGGTACCTTATCTTATTGCGATCATCGTTATTGTATTATTGCTTTGTGGAGGAGCTTTGCTTTTCATCTATTATCCTGATCTTTTTGACTCTGTAGACAGAATTGAAAAAGTGAAGGAAATGGAAAAGGCTGTTCAGCCTACTTCGGAACCGGTTATTCTTCAAGATACAATAATCAGAGAAGATACGGTTGCTGAAGTTGTTTCTCCTGTGAAAGAAGAAATTCCGGTGGCTGTTCCTGTATCTAAAAAAGAACCGGAAACAGTGAAGAAAGATGCAGGTAAATCGACAACAGCTAAGTCTGTTCCTTTCAAGCCGGATTCTGTTAGTTATATTATAACGGGAACTAAAACTACATATACTATCAAAGAAGGGGAAACATTAACAAGAGTCGCTTTACGCTTTTATGGAACTAAAGCTTTGTGGCCATACATCGTAAAATACAATCCGGGAGTTATCAAAAATCCCGATAATGTACCGTATGGAACTACGATTAAGATTCCCGAATTAGTTAGGAAATAATAACCCGGACTTTTTACTTCGCCTGAATGAATACATGTTTGTTTCATTCAGGCGGAGTTCTTTGTATAGGTGCGAAATGTTATGGAACTGCTAAACCATATAAAAGTACCTTAATCTAAAGGTTTCGCATTGTTTTTTAATAAAAATTAGTTGCAATGGTTAATTTTATGGCGTACTTTTGGAATCGAATTAAAAAGCCTTACACGAACAAGAGGCTTATTTATTATTTGTGGTAATTAAACAATAAAATATTAAGTATTTATGGCTGAATCAATTGATATCCGCGAACTGAATGAGCGGATTGAAAGACAAAGTGCTTTCGTTACCAATCTTACAACAGGCATGGACCAGATTATTGTTGGTCAGAAACATTTGGTAGAGTCACTGCTTATTGGACTTCTTTCTGACGGACATGTACTGTTGGAAGGTGTGCCTGGTTTGGCAAAGACATTAGCAATCAAAACGTTGGCATCATTGATTGATGCACAATATAGTCGTGTACAGTTCACTCCCGACTTATTGCCTGCTGACGTTATTGGTACAATGGTTTACAGTCAGAAAGATGAATCATTTCAGGTAAAAAAAGGTCCTGTTTTTGCTAATTTTGTATTGGCTGATGAAATAAACCGTGCACCGGCTAAAGTACAGAGTGCTTTACTTGAAGCGATGCAGGAACGCCAGGTGACTATTGGTAAACAAACTTTTCTTTTGCCGGAACCTTTCTTAGTATTAGCTACTCAGAATCCGATTGAGCAGGAAGGTACTTATCCGTTGCCGGAAGCACAGGTAGACCGTTTCATGTTAAAGGTAGTCATTGATTATCCGAAATTGGAAGAAGAGAAATTGATTATTCGTCAGAATATTAGTGGTGAGAAATTTAATGTAAAGCCTATCCTTAAGGCAGATGAAATTCTTGAGGCTCGCAAAGTGGTTCGTCAGGTTTATTTGGATGAGAAAATAGAACGTTATATTGTAGATATTGTATTTGCGACACGTTATCCTGATAAATATGACTTGAAGGAGTTGAAAGATATGATTGGATTTGGTGGCTCTCCCCGTGCTTCTATTAATCTTGCGTTGGCTGCCCGTACATATGCGTTTATTAAACGACGTGGATATGTAATACCGGAAGATGTGCGTGCTGTAGCTCATGATGTACTTCGTCATCGTATTGGTTTGACGTATGAGGCAGAAGCCAGCAATATAACTTCGGATGAAATTATCAGTAAGATATTGAATAAAGTTGAAGTGCCTTAACTTTGATTGAGTGATGAATAATTCTCGATTTTCAAATCTCAATTTTCAATTAAACAGATGGAAACAAGTGAAATATTAAAAAAGGTCCGTCAGATCGAAATAAAGACGCGTGGATTGTCTAACAATATTTTTGCAGGTCAGTATCATTCGGCCTTCAAAGGTAGGGGTATGGCATTTTCAGAGGTGCGTGAGTATCAGTTTGGTGATGATATTCGTGATATCGACTGGAATGTGACTGCGCGTTTTAATAAACCCTATATTAAGGTGTTTGAAGAAGAACGCGAACTGACAGTGATGTTGATGGTTGATGTTTCCGGTAGTTTGGAATTTGGTACTGTTAAGCAGATGAAGAAAGATATGGTAACTGAGATTGCTGCAACGTTGGCATTTTCGGCTATTCAGAACAATGATAAAATTGGTGTAATCTTTTTCTCTGATCGAATAGAGAAGTTCATTCCTCCTAAGAAAGGACGTAAACATATTCTTTATATAATTCGTGAATTAATTGATTTTAAACCTGAAAGTCGTCGTACAAATATTCGGTTAGCACTGGAGTACTTGACGAATGTAATGAAAAGGCGTTGTACAGCTTTTATTTTATCTGATTTTATTGATCAGGAAAATTTCAAGAATGCCATGACGATTGCCAACCGGAAGCATGATGTAGTAGCCGTTCAGGTTTACGATAGGCGTGTGGCTGAACTTCCGCCAATAGGATTGATGAAAATTAAAGATGCCGAAACCGGACATGAACAATGGATTGATACTTCGTCGAAAGCAGTTCGTCAGGCACATCACAATTGGTGGGTAAGTAAACAGGATGAACTGAGTGACATCTTTACAAAAAGTAATGTAGATTCAGTATCGGTACGTACAGATCAGGACTATGTAAAGGCGTTGTTGAACTTGTTTGCCAAACGAAATTAACGGAAAGACAATGAATAGAAATAGTTTTCTAATAATACTGTTGTTTTTGTTATCTGGTAGGGCTGTTGCACAGTCTGTTACTGTTGAAGCTAAAATAGATTCTTTGCAGATTCTCATTGGAGAACAGGCAAAGATACAATTACAGGTGGCAATGGATGCAAAGCAGCGAGCTGTTCTGCCTGCTTATACTGATACAATAGTACGCGGAGTGGAAATTGTGGAAACTGCTAAACCGGATACACAATTCTTGAATGATCGTCAGCGATTGTTGATCACACAGGAATATACTGTAACATCTTTTGATTCTGCTCTTTACTATTTACCTCCAATGGTGGTGACGGTTGATAATAAAGAGTATAAGTCGAAGGCCTTAGCATTGAAAGTGTACTCAATGCCAGTGGATACCTTGCATCCGGATCAATTCTTTGGGCAGAAAGCCGTAATGAAAGCTCCTTTTGTTTGGGAAGATTGGTATGGACTAATCGGATGTTCATTCCTTGCATTACCTCTGCTTGCTTTGCTTATTTATTTTATCATACGTATTCGTGATAATAAGCCAATTATACGTAAGGTGAAAGTAGAACCCAAATTGCCTCCACATCAGGCTGCAATGAAAGAAATTGAACGTATTAAGAATGAGAAGGTATGGCAAAAAGGACTTCCGAAGGAATATTATACGGAACTTACAGATACTCTTCGTACTTATATAAAAGATCGTTTTGGTTTCAATGCGTTAGAGATGACTTCTTCGGAAATCATTGATAATCTGATGGAAATAAATGATAAAGAAGCTATTGCAGATTTGAAGGAGCTCTTCCAAACAGCGGATTTAGTAAAGTTTGCTAAGCATGATCCTCAAATGAATGAGAATGATGCCAATCTGATTAATGCTATTGATTTTATTAATGAAACTAAGCAGCCTGAAGAGGAGAACCAGAAGCCGCAACCAACGGAGATTACGATTATAGAAAAACGTTCATTGCGTGCTAAGATATTGCTTATTTGTGGCATTGTTTTATTATCAGTAGCTCTTGTAGCAACTTTTGTATATATTGGAACGCAACTTTATAATCTCTTTGCTTAAGGGAGTATTTCTCAATCGTGAATAGTAAATTGTAAAATCGTAAATAGAATGGTTTTTGCCAATATTGAATATTTATTTTTGCTGCTGTTGCTCATACCTTATATTGTATGGTATGTTTTAAAGTGGAAGAAAAGCCAGGCAACGCTTCAAATTTCGGATGCCCGGGTATATGCACATACACCAAAAAGTTATAAAAACTATTTGTTGCATGCACCATTTGGACTTCGAATCATAGCATTGATATTGATTATTCTGGTACTTGCCCGGCCTCAAACTACGGATAACTGGCAAAATAGCGAGATAGAGGGCATTGATATTATGCTTGCTATTGACGTATCTACCAGTATGCTTGCTGAGGATTTAAAGCCTAATAGGTTGGAAGCTGCTAAGGATGTAGCAGCTGAATTCATTAATGGACGTCCGAATGACAATATTGGCTTGACTTTATTTGCCGGTGAAAGTTTTACGCAGTGTCCTTTAACAGTGGATCATGCAGTGTTGCTCAACTTGTTTCAAAGCATTAAATGTGGTATTGTGACAGACGGGACAGCTATAGGTATGGGTATTGCTAATGCAGTAACGCGTTTGAAAGATAGTAAAGCTAAATCAAAGGTTATTATTTTGTTAACTGACGGTACGAATAATAAAGGAGATATTTCTCCTTTAACTGCTGCTGAGATAGCTAAGAGTTTTGGTATTCGCGTATATACAATTGGTGTCGGTACAAATGGCATGGCTCCTTATCCGTATCCGATAGGAAATTCCGTGCAGTATGTAAATATACCTGTTGAAATTGACGAAAAGACATTGACTGAGATTGCAGGTACAACAGACGGAAATTATTTCCGGGCTACCAGTAATTCAAAACTGAAAGAGGTTTATGAAGAAATTGATAAACTGGAAAAAACAAAGTTGAGTGTTAAAGAATATAGCAAGCGCCAGGAAGAATATCGCTGGTTTGCCTTAGCAGCTTTTCTTTGTATATTGCTTGAGGTACTGTTGCGTAACTCAATTCTTAAGAAGATTCCATAGTATAAATGTGATTTCAATCGTAAATTGTAAATCGTAAAATTTAAATAGAAAGATGTTTCGATTTGAAGAACCTGCATATTTATATCTGTTGTTGCTATTACCGCTATTAGCTGTTTTCTATCTGTATTCTAATTACAGAAAGCGAAAAGCTATTCGTCGTTTTGGTGATCCGGTATTGATGGCACAACTTATGCCTGACGTTTCCAAATATCGTCCGGATGTGAAATTTTGGTTGATTTTTGCTGCAATCGGATTGTTTGCTGTATTGTTGGCACGTCCACAATTTGGTTCAAAACTGGAAACAGTGAAACGTAAAGGAGTAGAGGTAATAATTGCACTTGATATCTCTAACTCTATGTTGGCGCAGGATGTTCAACCAAACCGTTTGGAAAGAGCCAAGCGTCTTATATCCAGATTAGTCGATGAAATGGAAAATGATAAGGTAGGCATGATTGTATTTGCAGGTGATGCTTTTACCCAACTTCCGATCACAAGTGATTATATTTCTGCTAAAATGTTTCTGGAATCTATTAACCCTTCACTGATCTCTAAACAGGGAACTGCCATCGGAGCTGCTATTAATCTTGCAACACGTAGTTTTACTCCGCAAGAAGGAGTAGGACGTGCTATTATTGTCATTACTGATGGTGAGAATCATGAAGGAGGAGCTGTGGAAGCAGCTAAGGCTGCGGCTGAAAAAGGAATTCAAGTGAGTGTATTAGGAATAGGACTTCCTGATGGGGCTCCGATTCCCGTTGAGGGAACAAACGATTTTCGTCGGGATCGGGATGGAAATGTAGTGGTTACTCGACTTAATGAAGCTATGTGTCAGGAAATCGCTAAAGATGGTAAGGGTATATATGTACGTGTTGATAATTCAAATTCTGCTCAAAAAGCTATTAACCAAGAAATTAATAAAATGGCGAAATCTGATGTTGAATCCAAGGTATATACAGAATTCAACGAGCAGTTCCAAGCCATTGCATGGATTATTTTGCTTTTATTATTAGCCGAGATGTTGATACTGGAACGTAAGAACCCGTTGTTTAAGAACATTCATCTGTTCTCTAATAAGAAGTAATTATGCTTATGTCAAAAAGTAAATATATTCTGTTCATTTTATTTGTGATGCTGGCAGCTGGAGCTTCAGCACAAAAGATAGAGAGAGACTATATCCGTAAAGGAAATCGTTTGTTTAACGATAGTGTATTTGTAGATGCTGAAGTGAATTATAGAAAGGCATTGGAAGTAAATCCTAAATCAACAGTTTCTATGTATAATCTGGGTAATACACTGTCTCAACAGCAGAAATTTAAGGATGCTATGGAGCAATATGTAGCTGCTGGTAAGATTGAGAAAGATAAAATGAAATTGGCACATATTTATCATAATATGGGCGTTTTATTTCAGGCAGGAAAAGATTATGCTCAGGCTGTAGAGGCTTATAAAATGTCACTGCGTAATAATCCTAAGGATGATGAAACTCGTTATAATTTGGCATTGGCACAGAAGATGTTGAAGGATCAACAACAGAATCAGCAAAACCAGGATCAAAATCAAGATCAGAATAAGGATGATCAGGAAAAGAAACAGGATCAGCAAAAAGATCAGAATAAGCAAAATGATCAAAAGAAGGATGATCAGCAGCAGCAACCGCCCAAGCCAGAGAAGAAAGATAATGAGATGTCAAAGGAAAATGCTGAACAACTCCTTAATTCTGTGATGCAGGATGAAAAGGATACCCAGGACAAAGTTAAAAAACAGCAACAGGTAATCCAAGGGGGGCGTCTCGAAAAAGATTGGTAATAACAAAGTAAGATGATAAAAACTCCAAAAGAAATGAGAAAACTGATTTTCTTATTGATAATATTCGTAGCAGCAAGCACTAATGTCTTTGCCGATGGTAAAGTTTCATTTACTGCATCAGCACCTGATGTAGTAGTGGTGGGAGACCAGTTCAGGTTATCTTATACAGTGACTACGCAGAAGGTGAGAGACTTTCGTGCACCATCTATCAAAGGGTTTGATGTATTGATGGGACCTACTCGAAGTACATTTAGTAATACGCAAATTATTAATGGTGCGATGTCTTCAGAAAAAGGGATTACATTTACCTATATTCTGATGGCAACAACTGAAGGTGATTATTCTATTTCTGGCGCAACAATTACGGCAGATGGGGATCAAATGGTTTCTAACTCCGTAAAAATAAAAGTTCTTCCACCCGATCAGAGTGCAGGCGCGGCTTCAAGTGGTGCAGCTACTCAGGGAAATAGTTCTTCTGGCAGAACTTCTTCTGCAAGTGTTTCCAGTCAAGATTTGTTTGTGACTGCAACAGCTACAAAAACAACTGTTTATGAGCAAGAGGCTTTTCTGTTGACTTATAAGATTTATACACGTGAAAGCCAGTTACAATTTGATAATGTGAAATTACCGGACTTTAAAGGTTTTCATTCGCAGGAAATAGAACGTCCATCCAATGCAAAATGGTCGCAAGAACATTATAAAGGGAGAAACTATTATACTACAGTTTTTCGACAGTTTGTGTTATTTCCACAACAGTCGGGAAAACTTACGATTGAACCGGCACGGTTTGATGCCTCTGTTGCAAAAGCAGTGCGGAGCGCCGATCCATTTGATGCATTCTTCAATGGGGGGAGTAACGTTGTTGAAGTAAAGAAAGTACTTACAACTCCTGCCATTACAATCAATGTGAATGCTCTTCCTGCCGGGAAACCTGCTGGTTTCTCAGGTGGAGTAGGAGAGTTTACTATTAGTTCTTCAATAAATAGTAAGGATGTAAAAACAAATGATGCAATTACGATTAAGTTGGTTATTTCTGGTACAGGAAATTTAAAATTGCTTTCAAATCCGGAGGTGAAATTTCCGGAAGATTTCGAAGTGTATGACCCTAAAGTAGATAGTCAGGTTCGTTTGACATCGAGCGGATTGTCTGGTAATCGTGTGATTGAATATCTGGCAATTCCCCGTCATCCAGGTAATTATAAGATACCGGCTGTAACATTCTCTTATTTCGATATAAAATCCAGATCTTATAAGACGCTGAAAACAGAAGACTATGAAATAAAAGTAGAGAAAGGGGCTGGTAATGCAGATCAAGTGATTGCAAATTTCACAAATAAAGAAGATCTGAAAGTTTTGGGTGAAGATATTCGCTATATTAAGTTGAAAGATGTGACACTTCAGCCTAAGGGAAGTTTCTTCTATGGTTCATTCATTTACTGGTTGCTCTACATAATTCCTGCTATTGCTTTTATTATATTCTTTATTATTTATCGTAAGCAGGCAGCTGAGAATGCTAATGTGGCTAAAATGCGTACGAAGAAGGCAAATAAGGTAGCTACAAAGCGTATGAAGTTAGCAGGTAAACTGCTTACTGAAAACAAGAAAGAAGCGTTCTATGATGAAGTATTGAAAGCTTTATGGGGATATATAAGTGATAAACTGAATATCCCGGTATCTCGTTTATCAAAGGACAATGTGGAAGAGAAGTTGAGAAATCATGGAGTAAGTGATGAATTGATTAAAGAGTTTCTGGATACTTTAAATGAATGTGAATTTGCACGTTTTGCTCCAGGAGATGAAAATCAGGCTATGGATAAAGTTTATTCATCATCTCTGGCTGTGATGAGTAAGATGGAAAATTCAATAAAACACTAAATTAGAAGAGATTAACATCATGAAAAAGATATTGTTTTTTGCATTTAGTTTATTGGTTTCAATAGCTTCTATTGGACAGAACTCGTTGAAGACAGACTCTTTGCAGACTGTAGAAACAGATTCGGTGGGTGCTGCTGGTATGCAACAGTTCTCTTCTAAACTGGAAGATGTTACAAAAGCTGAAGGGGACAGTGCATATATGAGGAACGATTATATTTCTGCTATTCAGATCTATGAGGCATTGCTGAGTAAGGGGGAAGCTGCAGATGTTTACTATAACCTTGGTAATAGTTATTATAAAGCCGGTGATATCGCCAGAGCGATATTGAATTATGAGCGTGCTTTACTGCTTCAACCAGGTAATAGTGATATTCGTGCTAATTTAGAGATAGCCCGTTCCAAAACGATTGATAAAGTAGAAGCAGTTCCAGAAATCTTTTTTGTTTCCTGGATAAATTCTTTAGTTAATAGTATGAGTGTAGATGCGTGGGCTGTGTGCGGTGTTGCTTGCTTTATATTATTGATTATATCCCTTTATTTCTTTATTTTCTCAAAGCAGATTGCTTTGAAGAAGGCAGGTTTTATATGTGGGATTATTTTTCTGATTGTAGTTGTTTTAGCGAATATATTTGCCGGACAGCAGAAAGACGAATTATTGAACCGTAATAGTGCTATCGTGATAAATCCTAGTGTTACAGTTCGTAGTACTCCCAGTGATAGTGGGACGAGTTTGTTTATTCTTCATGAAGGACATAAAGTAGATGTAAAAGATAATTCCATGAAAGACTGGAAAGAAATACGCTTAGAAGATGGTAAAGTGGGATGGATACCTGCTTCTGCAATTGAAATAATATAGAAATAATAATTAGAATAAAAGCAAAATCCCCGTGTAGACATATCTATACGGGGATTTTGCTATATAATATCTATCTGAAATTGTATTTTATCTAATATAGTAAAAAAAACGGGTAAATAGTTTGTTTTATCTTTTTTTTTCCTTAAGTTTATAGCGTGATAATAATTCACATTAGTATTAACCATTAAATTTATGTGACATGAGGACAATAACATTCAATGAACTTCGTAAAATTAAGGATTCATTGCCCAGCGGTAGCATGCATAGAATAGCTGATGAACTTGGTCTACACGTAGATACAGTACGCAATTTCTTCGGCGGACATAATTTTAAAGAGGGTAAAAGTGTCGGAATACATTTAGAGCCCGGTCCGGACGGTGGGTTAGTGATGATTGACGATACTACCGTACTTGACCGGGCTCTTCGCATTCTTGACGAACTAAATATGAGTATGCAAAGAGAAGAAGCTACCGAACCTGCTCAGGCTTAATGAAAAGATATACTTGCAGAATCCCAATTGAATCAAAAACAATTGGGATTTCTTATTTGTTAAATTCATATATATTAATGGATTATGGAAGACAAATTAGTTACTTTAGCTATTCTGACTTATACAAAAGCTCAGATATTGAAGAATGTCCTTGAAAATGAGGGTATTGAGACGTATATTCATAATGTGAATCAGATCCAACCTGTTGTTTCATCAGGTGTCAGATTACGCATAAAAGAAAGTGATTTACCAAGGGCACTCAAGATTACAGAGAGTTCTGTTTGGTTGGCCGAAAGTGTAGTGGGAGAGAAGGCACCTAATGTTGAGGATGATAATGAAAGTAAGAAGATACTTATTCCAGTAGACTTCTCTAATTATTCTATTAAAGCATGCGAATTCGGTTTTAACTTAGCCAAAGCCTATGGAGCCGAAGTTTTATTATTGCATGTATATTTTACACCTATATATGCATCTTCGTTGCCTTATGGTGATGTGTTTAACTACCAGATAAGTGACGAGGAGACGGTTAAAACGATTTTACAAAAAGTTCATTCGGATTTGAATGCATTAGCTGATAAAATAAAAGAGAAAGTAGCTTCCGGAGAGTTTCCGGATGTAAAATATACTTGTGTATTGCGTGAAGGAATACCTGAAGAGGAGATTTTACGCTATTCAAAAGAACAACATCCGCGTATTATAATAATGGGTACTCGTGGTAAGAGTCAGAAAGATCTTGATTTGATTGGTAGTGTCACTGCTGAAGTGATTGAACGCAGTCGTACTGCAGTATTGGCTATTCCGGAAAACACGCCATTCAGAGAATTCGGTGCTGTGAAGCGGGTTGCTTTTATGACCAATTTTGATCAAAGGGATTTAATAGCTTTTGATTCCTTTATAAATGCTTGGAAACCTTTTAATTTCGTCGTATCTTTGATTTATCTTGCTGATGTTAAAGAAGCAAAAGATACTTGGAATGAAATAAAGTTGGCTGGTATTAAAGAATATTTCCAAAAACAATATCCGGAACTTGAGATTCATTATGATGTGGTAATGAATGATGATTTCCTTAAAAGTTTTGACGGATATATTAAAGCCAATAAAATCGATATTATCACATTGACTTCTTATAAAAGAAATATATTTGCCCGTTTGTTTAATCCAAGTATTGCCCGGAAAATGATTTTCCATTCAGATACACCATTACTTGTTATTAACGGATGATTAGAATCAAAAAATAAGGTATTTAAAATAATGGAATAATCAGTATTATGTTTAATATAAAAAGGCAATTTATTCGTTAAGAGTAAGTTGCCTTCTTATATGGCTGGAAGTTACTACTTATCAATTACACTCCCATTATATTAAGATCTATCTGAGTACAAAAAGAAACGGCTGGAATATTTTAATTATTCCAGCCGTTCATGCTATTTTAGGAAATATCAAATTGAATTATTAGTTATTCATCAACTTTTCAATTTCGTCAAATTCAGTACCCATGTTCAAGTTATAGTAAACTCTATAAAGACCTGGTGCCCACAAATCTTTCTGATCAGGTTTCAACTCTCTTGCCTTTTCATAATAAGGTTTAGCTTCTTCATAGAATTTCTTGATAGTAGCTTGAGCTTCTGCATACTTAGGATCGTTAACATCTGTAGTAGACTGATCTGCAAAATCCTGAGCTTTCATCAACAATACTAAACCTAAGTTTGAATAAGCTTCTGCATATTGAGGATCAACTTCAATTGTTTTTTTGTAGAAATCAAGTGCTTTATCGTAATCTTTCATATTGTGATAAAGATATGCCTTCACATACAGATACAATTTGTTATTAGGATCTTTCGCCAACATACCGTCAGCAAATTCCATAGCTTTTTCTGGTTGGTTAGAGCTGCTATAATAGTCAACAAGATTTGCAAAGAAGTATTGATTTTCAGGGAATTTGAGGATACCTTCTTTTAAAGATTCCACCCATTTGGCAGTATCACCTTTGGCCTTCAAAGCATCTGCCCATAACTGCATGGCAATTGAACCATTATCTTTGTCTTTAATTGCTATAGGAGCATATTTTAGGATAGCATCTTTATCCTCTACTCCATTGGCAGCTAATGTGGCGTAATATGCAATCTGAGGTAACAGCGTATCAGATACAGCCAGATTTTCTTTCTCCAACATCGGATAAGAAGCTGATTCTACGTATGTTCCGAAGAATTTCAAAGCTTCTGCACTTTTATTGAGATTGAAATACTGAATTCCTCCATTGATAAGGTTAGGACGTTCTGCCATCATTGAAGCAGCATTGGCTTTTCTATATTTATTTTTAACCTTACCTTTTTCGTTAGGTATTTCTGCCAATTCGTCACATTTCAAGAAGTACTCATACATTTTCAGGATGCTGTTGTACGCTTTCAACGTATCATAGGGTTTTCTCAGATAAGCATTTTCCATCTCCTTTTCGTTGATTTTCTTTTGGATTAAGCCAGCTACATCCCATGTAGCTGCATCGTCCTTGGTTTCAGGATTAGTCAATGCTCCGTTAATCAGCTGTTCAGCTTTCTTGAAGTCAGGTTTTACATCGCTGGCAATGCCTTTAGCTTCTTTTACGCTCTTCTGTTGAGCAAACGTGAAACTGACAGCCATCAGTAGAACCATTGAAAATAATACTCTTTTCATGATTGTTGTTTGATTAATTATTAATATAACGTCTATTCTTTGTTTTCGTCTTCATTATTCTCTGCAACATCTGGTGTATCTGTATCCTCAAATGCTTCTGTTGTAGTATCAACCAGAATTTGTCCTTCTATCTCTTCTGCAGGGATTTCATCTTCAAGGCTTTCTGTTGTAACCTTACATACAGATCCGATCTGGTCATTGCGCTTTTCCAGATTAATTAAGCGAACACCTTGTGTGGCTCGTCCCATGATACGTACATCTGCAACTTTCAAACGAATAGTAATACCGGATTTGTTGATAATCATCAAATCGTTTTCGTCTGTTACTGATTTGATTGTTACCACTTTACCTGTTTTATCGGTAACGTTCATCGTTTTTACACCTTTACCACCGCGATTTGTTTTACGGTAGTCTTCAATTTCAGAACGTTTGCCGTATCCCTGCTCAGAAACTACCATAACAGATTCTGTTTCAAGGTCTTTAATACAAATCATCCCTACTACCTCGTCTTGTCCGTCGTTGTCGAGTGTGATACCACGCACACCTGTTGCCGTACGTCCCATAACGCGAACTGCTGCTTCGTGAAAGCGAATTGCACGTCCGTTACGGTTTGCGATAATAATTTCATTATTACCATTTGTCATACGGACCTCGATAACACGGTCGTCTTCACGGATCGTAATTGCATTTACACCATTCTGTCGCGGACGAGAATATTGTTCAAGCAATGTTTTCTTAATTACACCGTTCTTTGTACAGAACAACACATAGTGACTGTTGATATATTCTTGATCATCAAGGCTTTTCACACGTAAATATGCATTAACAGCGTCATCAGAGTCTATATTCAGCAGGTTCTGAATAGCACGTCCCTTAGAGTTTTTCGTTCCTTCAGGGATTTCGTATACTTTTAACCAGTAACATTTACCTTTTTGGGTAAAGAACATCATTGTGTTATGCATTGTTGCCGGATAGATATGCTCAATGAAGTCTTCATCACGTGTTTCTGTACCCTTCGAACCTACCCCACCGCGATTTTGTGTACGGAATTCAGTAAGTGGTGTACGTTTAATGTATCCCATATGTGAGATGGTGATAATCATTTCATCATCGGCATAGAAGTCTTCAGGATTGAACTCTTCAGATGAATAAACAATTTCCGACCGGCGTTCGTCAGCATATTTAGCTTTTACTTCGATTAATTCATCTTTTACAACTTTGCGGCATACTTCATCATCTGCAAGAATACTTTCCAAATAAGCAATGAGATTCATTATTTCTTCATATTCGGCATGTAATTGATCCTGCATTAGTCCGGTCAATTGACGCAGACGCATTTCTACGATTGCGCGTGCTTGTATTTCTGTCAGTTCAAAACGGTTGATTAATCCGGTAATAGCATCGTTTGGAGTTTTTGCAGCACGGATAATACGGATAACTTCATCAATATTATCTGAAGCTATAATCAGACCTTCAAGAATGTGAGCGCGTTCTTTAGCTTTGCGCAGATCATATTGAGTACGACGGATAACTACATCACGTCTGTGTTCTACGAAGTACTTAATCAAATCTCTTAAATTCAGCGTTTTAGGACGCCCATGTACCAGTGCCACATTGTTGACACCAAAAGATGTCTGTAAAGCGGTCATCTTATAGAGCTTGTTAAGAACAACGCTGGCATTTGCATCGCGTTTGATATCGATAACGATACGCATACCATCACGGTCGGACTCGTCATTTGCATTGGAAATGCCTTCTATTTTCTTATCATTTACAAGATCAGCAATGTACTTAATTAACTCAGCCTTGTTTACATTGTATGGTATTTCGGTAACTACGATCTTGTCATGCGTTTGTCCTGTTTCAATTTCGGCTTTTGCACGCATTACTACACGACCACGGCCTGTTAAATAGGCTTCGCGTACACCAGTTACACCATATATATATCCTCCTGTCGGAAAATCAGGTGCTTTGACATAGTTCATCAACTCTTCAACGGTGATCTCGGGATTATCAAGATATGCATCACAAGCATCGATAACCTCGGACAGGTTGTGAGGTGGCATATTTGTAGCCATACCTACAGCAATACCGGAAGCACCATTTACCAGAAGATTGGGGATACGTGTTGGCATTACAGTTGGTTCCACCAACGTGTTGTCGAAGTTCGGTTCGAAGTCAACGGTTTCTTTATAAAGATCCTCCATCATAGCTTCGCCGAGTTTGTTTAATCGGGCCTCGGTATAACGCATAGCTGCGGGACTGTCACCGTCCACAGAACCAAAGTTACCCTGACCATCTACCAACGGATAACGCATAGCCCACTCCTGTGCCATACGTACCATTGCCAAATATACGGAAGAATCTCCGTGCGGATGGTACTTACCGAGTACTTCACCCACAATTCTGGCTGATTTTTTATAAGGTTTATCTGACGTATTACCCAATTCCATCATACCGTAGAGTATTCTGCGGTGAACGGGTTTAAATCCATCTCTAACATCCGGAAGGGCACGCGAAACAATGACCGACATGGAGTAGTCAATGTAAGATGACTTCATTTCCTCCTCGATGTTAATCTTTATAATTCTGTCTTGTTCAAGCATTTAAAAAGATTATTAATTATACATTCATGGCTTACGAAAAACCACGCTAAAGTACTACTTTTTCACGATATACAAAAGTTTTCTTGCATAAACTTTTTGAGTGTTGGTATATCCTTAATTATAAGAGTTGGAAATATACATTTCTGTCTTTGGGATTGATGTATGGAATAAAAGTTCTGTATTTTAGGCTTAAAATACAGGCATCTGATGAATGCTCTGTTAGTGTTTGGAAATCAAGTATTATAAGGTGTGATGCTATCATAACATCCAGATGTTTTAATGCAAAACATGGGGATGTTATGATAGAAAACATCCGGGTGTTTTTATAGAGAACATGGGGATGTTTTAATATTTGTTCTCGTTTCTTATGAGAGTAAGAAATGGCCTTTATGTGATTAATAGGAGAAGTATTTCTTATTATATATAATAAGGTATATAAGTATACATCTTTTTTGGCACGGCATTTGTTATTATAATAAATAAAGCAAATATTGCGCGTAAATCAATGTTATGCGTATCTTTGCCAGTGAATAACACCTTAAGAAGGAAGGAATAAAGTATGAATAATCAATTCTCACAAAGAGTTTCCGACATTATCGTTTTCAGTAAGGAAGAAGCGAACCGTTTGAGAAGTAGGTATATAGGCCCTGAACATCTGTTACTGGGAATGCTTAGAAGCGGTGAAGGGAAAGCTATCGAGATATTGTCTAAACTCAAAACAAATCTGACTGACATTAAAAAGCAGATTGAAGTAATATTGAAGGCAGATGCAGATGATTTTCTGCTGCCTGATGCAGAAGTTCCATTGTCTAATGGGGCAGCTAAGATACTCAAGATGTGTATTCTTGAAGCTCGTTTAATGAAGAGTCATGTAGCTGATACAGAACATGTTCTGTTGGCTATCCTGAAAGATCGTAATAACGTGGCTGCTTCTGTACTTGAAGCAAACCAGGTGGATTACAAAAAAGTATTTGAGCAGTTGTCGTTGCAACCGGACATTAATGCCGGAATGGGTTTTAGCGAAGATGACGATGACGAAGAAGAAATGGGGGCTTCCCGTTCTGGTGATCGTGGTTCGGAAGAGCGTCAGCAACAGGCACAAACGGCTTCTAAAAAGCCGGCGAATGATACTCCTGTACTTGATAATTTTGGTACGGATATGACAAGAGCGGCAGAAGAAGGGCGTCTGGATCCTGTTGTAGGTCGTGAACGTGAAATAGAACGTCTGGCGCAGATTTTGAGTCGCCGTAAAAAGAACAACCCGATACTGATTGGTGAACTGGGTGTTGGAAAGTCGGCTATTGTTGAAGGTTTGGCACTTCGTATTATTCAGAAAAAAGTATCGCGTATCTTATTTGATAAGCGTGTAGTAGCTTTAGATATGACATCGGTTGTTGCCGGAACTAAGTATCGCGGACAGTTTGAAGAACGTATTCGCTCAATCCTTAATGAGTTACAAAAAAATCCGAATGTTATCTTGTTTATTGACGAGATACATACCATTGTTGGTGCGGGTTCTGCTGCTGGTTCTATGGATGCTGCCAATATGTTGAAGCCGGCTCTTGCACGTGGTGAAATACAGTGTATAGGTGCCACTACTCTTGATGAATATCGTAAGAATATAGAAAAAGATGGTGCATTGGAACGCCGATTCCAAAAAGTTATGGTGGAACCTACTACGGCTGAAGAAACTCTCCAGATTCTTCGGAATATTAAGAGTAAGTATGAAGATCATCATAACGTGATCTATACCGATGAAGCATTGGAAGCTTGTGTCAAGTTGACAGATCGCTATATAACGGATCGTAATTTCCCGGATAAAGCAATTGATGCTCTTGATGAAGCCGGTTCACGTGTGCATCTTACTAATATTAATGTTCCGAAAGAAATAGAAGAACAGGAAAGGTTGATTGAAGAAGCCAAAAGTAAGAAGAATGATGCGGTGAAATCGCAGAATTTTGAACTTGCTGCCAGTTTTCGGGATAAAGAAAAAGAACTCACTACTGAACTCGACCGGATGAAACAAGAATGGGAAGAACAATTGAAAGACAACCGTCAGACGGTTGATGCAGAGGAAATTGCAAATGTTGTTTCTATGATGTCCGGTATTCCGGTACAACGTATGGC
Source organism: Bacteroides sp. (assembly GCA_019416685.1). Lineage (GTDB taxonomy): Bacteria > Bacteroidota > Bacteroidia > Bacteroidales > Bacteroidaceae > Bacteroides. The sequence goes on along the minus strand of DXWV01000052.1, from coordinate 5,718 downwards.
ACAGGCCGAAGGCATTAAACTGGCTGGGATGAAAGAGTCTCTTCAAGCTAAGGTTATTGCTCAGGATCCGGCTATCGAAAAGTTAGTGAAAGCCATTCTGCGTAGCCGTGTCGGATTAAAAGACCCGAACAAGCCGATTGGGACTTTCATGTTCTTGGGACCTACCGGTGTAGGTAAAACGCATTTAGCTAAAGAACTGGCCAAGTACATGTTTGGTTCTTCGGATGCTTTAATTCGTATCGACATGAGTGAGTATATGGAGAAGTTCACCGTTTCCCGTCTTGTCGGAGCGCCTCCGGGATATGTGGGGTATGAAGAAGGTGGACAGTTGACGGAAAAGGTTCGTCGCAAACCCTATTCTATTGTTTTGCTTGATGAGATAGAGAAAGCGCATCCTGATGTCTTTAATCTGTTGTTGCAGGTAATGGATGAAGGTCGGTTGACTGACAGTTATGGCAGAATGGTCGACTTTAAAAACACTGTCATTATTATGACGTCTAACATAGGTACACGCCAGCTGAAGGACTTTGGTCGCGGAGTGGGTTTTGCCACTCAGAACCGTATTGATGATAAAGAATTTTCGCGTGGTGTGATACAGAAGGCGCTGAATAAATCCTTTGCTCCGGAGTTCATAAATCGCGTCGACGAGATTATTACTTTTGACCAGTTGTCTTTGGAAGCGATAACTCAAATTATTGATATAGAACTTAAAGGATTGTATGACAGGATTAAGTCAATTGGTTATACTTTGGTTATCGAAGATAAAGCTAAACAATTTATAGCTGGAAAAGGGTATGATGTACAGTTTGGTGCCCGTCCGTTGAAACGTGCCATACAGACATATCTGGAAGACGGATTGTCAGAACTAATCATCTCTTCTACTTTGGTTGAGGGGGACACTATAAGGGTATCTCTGAATGAAGAGAAAGGAGAACTGGAGATGAAAAAAGAAGTTAATGTTGTGGAATAAATTTCCTTGTAATACGTCAAAATGTCAGATCGAAAGGTCTGGCATTTTTTTTGTTTTCATATTCCATGAAAACATTAATCTGATAAATTTAAAATATACATTATTATGCAGAAAGGTAATATTGGGGTTACAACAGAGAACATTTTCCCTATCATTAAAAAGTTCTTGTACAGTGATCATGAGATTTTTCTCCGTGAGCTCGTTTCTAATGCTGTTGATGCTACTCAAAAGTTGAATACACTGGCATCCATTAGTGAGTTTAAAGGAGAATTAGGTGATTTGACTATTCATGTATCACTCGATAAAGATACAATTACCATTTCCGATCGTGGTATTGGTCTTACTGCCGAAGAAATTGATAAATACATCAACCAGATAGCTTTCTCCGGTGCTAATGACTTCTTGGAGAAGTATAAGAATGATGCGAATGCCATTATTGGTCATTTCGGGCTTGGCTTCTACTCTGCTTTTATGGTAGCAAAGAAAGTTGAAATCATTACAAAATCTTATAAGGAAGGTGCTCAGGCAGTGAAATGGACTTGTGATGGTAGTCCTGAGTTTACTTTGGAAGATGTAGACAAGGCTGATCGTGGTACAGATATCATACTTTATATTGATGATGACTGTAAAGAGTTTCTTGAAGAAGCACGTATATCCGGTCTGTTGACAAAATACTGTAAATTCCTGCCTGTTCCAATTGCATTCGGTAAGAAAAAAGAATGGAAAGATGGCAAACAGGTAGAAACTGCAGAAGACAATATCATTAATGACACTACTCCATTGTGGACACGTAAACCAAGTGAGCTTTCGGACGAGGACTATACAAAGTTCTATAGAGAATTGTATCCGATGTCTGATGAACCTTTGTTCTGGATTCATTTGAATGTAGATTATCCTTTCCATCTGACTGGTATCCTTTATTTCCCGAAAGTAAAGAGTAATATTGAGCTGAATAGAAATAAGATTCAGCTGTATAGCAATCAGGTTTATGTGACAGACTCTGTAGAAGGTATTGTACCCGACTTTCTGACACTATTACATGGTGTAATTGATTCACCGGATATTCCATTGAACGTTTCACGTTCTTATTTGCAGAGTGATTCAAACGTGAAGAAGATCTCAACATATATCACTAAGAAGGTTTCCGACCGTTTGCAATCTATTTTCAAGAATGATCGTCCTCAGTTTGAAGAGAAGTGGAATGATCTGAAAATATTTATCAATTATGGAATGTTGACACAGGAAGATTTCTATGAGAAAGCTTCAAAATTTGCCCTTTTCACCGATACGGATGGTAAGCATTATACCTATGAAGAGTATCAGATGTTGATTAAAGATAATCAGACAGATAAGGAGGGAAATCTGATTTATCTGTATACAAATAATAAAGACGAACAGTATAGCTATATTGAAGCTGCTAAAAATAAGGGATACAATGTATTACTTATGGATGGACAGTTGGATGTTGCTATGGTTAGTATGCTTGAACAGAAGTTTGATAAATCGCGTTTTACCCGTGTTGATAGTGATGTAATAGACAATATCATCGTAAAAGATGACAAGAAGGGTGATGTGCTGGATGCTAACAAGCAAGAAGCCTTGTCAGTCGTATTCAAGAGTCAATTACCTAAAGTTGAAAAGGTTGAATTTAATGTAATGACACAGGCATTGGGTGAAAATTCTGCTCCTGTAATGATTACACAGAGTGAATACATGCGTCGTATGAAGGAAATGGCCAATATACAGGCGGGTATGAGTTTTTACGGAGAAATGCCGGATATGTTCAATCTGGTTCTGAACTCTGATCACAAGCTTATTAAGCAGGTGCTGAGTGATGAAGAAGTAGCTTGTGCAGCTGATATTGTTCCTTTGCAACTCTCAATTGATGATGCTACCAAACAACGTGATGCATTGAAGAAGAAACAGGAAGGTAAGAAGGATGAAGATATTCCTACCTCAGAAAAGGATGAATTGAAAGATTTGGATAAAAAACTGGATGAACTGAAAGGTAAGAAAGATGCTATCTTTACCGGATATGCTGAAAAGAACAAAGTGGTGCGCCAATTAGTAGATCTTGCTTTGTTGCAGAATAACATGTTGAAGGGTGAAGCGTTGAACAATTTTGTAAAAAGAAGTATTGAACTTATTTAATTTGCCCCTTTTAATTCTTAAATAAATTCCTGAAGAGCATTGCCCGCTGAAAGCGAAGCAATGCTCTTTTTTGATTATAAATCCTCTTGAATTGCCCGTTAATTGGAAACTATTGCATATATTTGAGCATTAATTAATAAAAAATCAATTGTTTTATCCGGGATTATGAAAAAAGCTTTAGTGCTTATTACTTTTTTGCTGTTGTTGTCTATATTGGTGCAGGCCCAGAAAGTGGGGCTTGTATTGAGTGGCGGTGGAGCTAAAGGGCTGACGCACATTGGTATTATTCGTGCCCTTGAAGAGAATAATATTCCTATTGACTATATTACAGGTACTTCTATGGGAGCCATCGTTGGCTCATTGTACGCTATGGGGTACTCTCCGGATGATATGGAAGTGTTGCTGAAGTCAGAAGAATTTAAGCGTTGGTATTCCGGAGAGGTGGAAGAAGAGTATATGTATTACTTCAAAAAGAGTCAACCGACGCCTGAATTTTTAAATATAAGGCTTTCTTTTCGTGATTCGTTGAATATAAAACCACAGTTTCTACCTTCCAGTGTTGTCAATCCAATACAGATGAATCTTGTTTTTCTTGATTTGTATGCTCGGGCTACGGCAGCTTGTGGTGGAGATTTTGATAAACTTTTTGTGCCTTTCCGTTGTGTAGCCTCTGACGTGTATAACAAGAAACAGCTGATTATGAACAGAGGTGATCTGGGAGATGCTGTGCGTGCTTCTATGAGTTTTCCATTCATGTTTAAGCCAATTGAAATAGATAGCGTGCTGGCTTATGATGGTGGGATATATAATAATTTTCCTACGGATGTGATGCGTGATGATTTTCATCCTGATGTTATTATTGGGAGTGTTGTAGCCACCAATCCTACAAAGCCGAAGGAGAATGATTTAATGAGTCAGATTGAGAACATGGTAATGCAGAAAACTGATTATTCAGTTCCGGAATCTGAAGGTATTGTGATGACTTTTAAATACGATGATGTCAATCTGATGGATTTTCAGCGGATTGATGAACTACATGACATTGGGTATAATCGTACAATGAGTATGATGGATTCTATCAAAAGTCGTATTCATAGGAGGGTAAACCTCGACAATATACGTCTTAGAAGACTTGTGTACCGAAGTAATTATCCGGAGCTCCGTTTCAAAAATATATTGATTGATGGTGCCAATGCTCAGCAGCAGGCTTATATCAAGAAAGAGTTCCATGCTTCGGATGATAAGGAGTTTACGTTTGAAGATGTGAAACGAGGTTATTTCCGTTTACTTTCAGGTAATATGATATCAGAGATCATCCCTCATGCTATTTTTAATCCGGAAGATGATACATATGATTTGCATTTGAAAGTCAAACTGGAGGATAATTTTTCTGTCCGTATCGGAGGTAATGTTTCTACTACAAGTTCCAATCAGATTTATCTGGGACTTAGCTATCAAAACTTGAATTATAATGCAAAAGAACTGACATTTGATGGGCAATTAGGTAAAATCTATAATAATGTGCAGTTGATGGGAAGAATTGATTTTGCTACCAATATTCCTACGTCATACCAATTGATAGCTTCTATTAGTACATTTGATTATTTTAAAAAAGAAAAACTCTTTTCGCGGAATGATAAGCCGGCATTCAACCAAAAAGATGAGCGTTTTGTGAAACTGAAAGTCGGACTTCCTTTCCTTTCCAGTAAAAGAGCCGAGTTTGGAGTAGGTCTTGCGAAGATACAGGACCGTTATTTTCAGAAGAATGTGATTGATTTTGATAAAGATAAATATGATAAAAGCGAATATAGTTTGTTTGGTGGTTCAATCAGTTTTAATGGGAGTACCTTGAATGCCAGGCAGTTTTCTACACAAGGTAGTCATGAAGAGCTTGTGGCTCAGATATTTACCGGGAAAGAACGATTCTATCCGGGAGAAAGCTCAGATACAAAGAAGGCAAGTGAGGAGCGACATTCCTGGTTGCAGCTGTCATATATGAAGGAGAAATACCATAGAATGGCAGAGCATTGGATGCTTGGGTGGTATTTAAAGGCACTGTACTCTTCAAGAAATTTCTCCGAAAATTATACGGCTACTATGATGCAGGCCGGAGAGTTTGCACCTACAGCACATGGGCAATTGATGTATAATGAGGCTTTTCGTGCCAATCAATTTGTGGGAGCTGGTGTGCGGCCTGTGTATCGTTTGAATCAAATGTTTCATGTGCGGGGAGAATTTTATGGTTTTATGCCTATTTTCCCAATAGAGAGAAATTCGATAAATAAGGCATATTATGGAAAAGCCTTTTCTCGTTTTGAATATTTAGGAGAAATATCAATTGTTTGCCAGTTTTCATTCGGTGCTATTTCTGCTTATGTAAATCATTATAGCTCACCGAAAAGGGAGTGGAATGTAGGATTAACGCTGGGTTGGCAGCTCTTCAATTATCGTTTCTTTGAATAATATTTCAGGAAAAAATAGTAGTAAATGCTTGCTACTTTCAAAAAAGTCCGTATCTTTGCACCCGTTAAACAAAAACAAAGGGTCGCGTAGCTCAACTGAATAGAGTAGCTGACTACGGATCAGCCGGTTACAGG